>CAXUNH010000044.1:1798-14532 GCA_964252405.1 uncultured Acidobacteriaceae bacterium
TCCTGACCCTGCTTGAGCACGCAGGCTTGCCCGGGGGCGTCGTGAACCTCCTCCAGGGCGGCCCCGAACTCGGACGCGCCATCACCGAACATCCGCAGATCCGGTTCATCGCCTTCACCGGCTCCAAGAAGGTCGGGCTGGAGATTCACGAGCGAGCCGCCAGGACCCAACCTGGCCAGCACTTCATTAAACGCACGATCCTGGAACTCGGTGGAAAGGACGCCATCATCGTCTCCGCGGATGCGGACATCGACGCCGCGGTCGAAGGGGTCGCGGCCTCCGCCTTCGGCTTTAACGGCCAGAAATGCTCGGCCTGCTCCCGCGCCATCGTGGAAGCACCCATCTACGACGCCTTCTGCGACCGCCTCCGGGAGCGCGTCGCCGCTATCCAAACCGGCGACCCTGCACAGAACTTCTTCGCCGGGCCCGTGATCAACACCGCTTCGGTCAACCGCGTCCTGAGCTACATCGAACTGGGCAAGGCGGAAGGCAAAGTGCTGAACGGCGGCGCGGCGGTGGCTACCGAGGATGCCGGCTTCTTCATCGCGCCCACCGTCATTGCGGACGTTGCGCCCACCTCACGTCTCGCCCAGGAAGAGATCTTCGGTCCCGTGCTCTCGGTCATCCGCGCCGGCAGCTTCGAGGATGCGCTGAACATCGCTAACAACACCGAATACGGCCTCACGGGCGCAATCTACTCCAACAATCGCGCGAAGCTCGATCGAGCCGCCGAATCCTTTCAGGTGGGCAACCTGTACCTGAACCGCAAGTGCACTGGAGCCATGGTCGGCGCTCATCCGTTTGGCGGCTTCAACATGAGCGGCACGGACTCAAAAGCCGGGGGCCCCTACTACCTGCTGCTCTTCACCCTGGCCAAATCGATCGCGGAAAAGCGCGGTCTCATCTCCGTTGTGGTCTAATAACAGGAACAGCGCAGGGGCTTGTAGGCCCATGCGCTGCTATAACGTCGTCCAGTTCTACGTAGGGTTCCTGGTGCGCTCGGGCTAGGCCGAGCGCACCAGCGTGGCTCGAACCCGCTCCACTGCTTCTGCCAGCGTTCGATGATGCACCGTGTATAGCGCCAGCTCCAGCCGGTCCGATACGCCAACCTTGTCGTAGATGCTGCGCAGGTAGTTCTTCACCACCTGCTCCTTGGTGCCCAGCCTGAGCGCGATCTCGCGGTTCTTGGCGCCTTCTGAGACCAGCGCAACGATCTGCAGCTCCTTTGGCGTGAGCCGCTTCACCACCTGCGCACCGGCGTGATCCGGCGTGGGCATGGTGCTCAGGGTCGACCGCTGCGGCACGCGCTCGCCCGCCGACACGCGGCGGAGGGTCTCAATCAATTGGGGACCGGTGACCGCGCGCGTGACAAACCCGTCCGCCTGCCGCGCCGTGCCCTCGGGCAGCGTCACCCCATGCTCCAGAATCACGATGGCCCGGCCGCCCTCGCCATGGATCCATTCCAGCAGGCTAATGAGATCGGCGGTCAGACTTGTAGGCACCATGACGATGGGGTTCTGCACCGATCCGACAAGTTCTTTCAACTGCGGGACGTCAACGCACTCTCCCATGACCTTGATGTCGTTCTCGTGTGCCAACACACGAGCCGCACCAGCCCGAAAAACTGCCTGGTTGTCCGCAAGGATGATCTTGATCACTACACACCTTTTTTCGTGCGCACAGAGGAGCAGTGCGCCACGGCTCTTGTTCAACCTCATCTCATCCGCTCACCATGGCGCACGCAAATCCCACGAAAGTTCGTGCAAACCACTGATTGTGTTCATGTTGTTACCCTCGTGCATCACCGCGAAACACAACGGTAACTAGCACTTCCGCACTCCCGGTTGCTAGCATCGGTCCATGTCCATGCAGCGCTCCCGTTCCGAGCTTCGGCCCTTCCACATCGCCTTTCCTGTCGACGACCTCCCGGCCGCGCGGCACTTCTACGGCACCGTACTTGGCTTGCCCGAAGGACGGAGCGCCGAGCACTGGATCGACTTCGACCTGTTTGGCCATCAGATCGTTGCCCATTTCAAACCCCGGCCGGCGCAAAACGACTCGCTGCACAGCAATCCCGTCGATGGGCACGATGTCCCGGTGCCGCACTTCGGCGTCGTCCTGACCCAGGCGGACTGGGAAATCCTGGCAGAACGCCTGCGCACTGCAGGCATTCAGTTTGTGATTGAACCGTATACCCGCTTCAAAGGCGAGATCGGCGAGCAGTCCACTATGTTCTTCCTCGACCCTGCCGGGAACGCGCTCGAGTTCAAAGCCTTTGCCGATTTGGGACAGCTCTTCGCCAAGTAGCCCTAAACCTGCAACCTACGTGCCGTCCTAAAATGCTCCACCTGTCCGACGGCACCCATGCTGTGGCCTGGAAGGGCGCACACGCTTCCGGCTGGTCCGGACGCTGCCCTGGCGGTCAAAAGCGAGGCTCCGTTCAAAAACGGTCGTTCACACCCCCGTGCATCCGGTTCTGAACCTAGTACAGTCTGGAGGGTGCGACTCAGTTGCTCTGGGGAAAGCGGCCCTTCTGCGGCGCGAAGCCAGCCCTGGCTGGGAGCATACGCACTCTCCAGCACAAGGAGAGGGGGACAATCTCGCCGGAAGCGGCGAACGAACTCACGCATGAGAACGGGCGGCCGCCCAACACCGGCGCCAGGAGGATCAGGGCCGGCGAGAGGCCCAGCGGGAGATCACCCACCAGGAACTGCGACACAAGCGGAGCCGCAAAGGAGAACCTTGCAGCGAAGATGCTTGGTACAGGATCACTCCACCTCAGGGCCGATCGAGATCGGCAGAGGTTGCGGCAAAGTGTACACCTGCGTCCGGGGTGGCACTTTGAGCCAAGTGTGACGCCCGCCTAGACCGCGATCGTAAAGCTGTCTTCGCTGCGGGAGACTGCGCGGTACAGGGTGTCGCGCTCAAAGGGGATGCGCCCTGCTTCGGTGATCAGACGTTCCAGGTCACGGCGGCGCATGCCCTGGGGAGTTTTTGCGCCGGCGTCATGGTAGATCTTTTCCTCGATGACCGTGCCGTCGATGTCGTCCGCCCCGAAACGCAGCGAGATCTGCGCCATCTTGGGCGTCACCATCTGCCAGTAGCTCTTGATGTGCCCGAAGTTGTCGAGCAGCAGGCGGCTGACGGCGATCTGCTTGATGTCCTGCATGCCCGTGGACTTGGGAAGGTGCGCAAGCGCCGTGTTGTCGGGATGAAAGCTGAGCGGGATAAAGGTCTGGAAGCCGCCCGTCTCGTCCTGCACCGCGCGCAGCTTCAACAGGTGATCGACGCGGTCCTCATCGGTCTCGATGTGACCGTACAGCATAGTCGCATTGGAGCGAAGGCCGGCCTTGTGCGCCAGCCGCGCCGTGTCCAACCACTCTGAGCCGTCAATCTTGTGGTCGCAGATGATGGCCCGTACGCGCTCGGCGAAGATCTCCGCTCCGCCGCCCGGGCAGGAGTCCACACCTGCGGCCTTCATTCGCTCCAGCACCTCGGCGATGGTCATCTTGCCGCGCTTGGCGAAAAACGCCACCTCCACCATGGTGAACGCCTTGATGTGTACCTGCGGATAGCGCTGCTTCAGGCCGCGAACCAGGTCCATGAAGTACTCGAAGGGCAGATCCGGGTGCAGACCGCCCACAATGTGAAACTCGGTCACCGCTTCGGTAAGGCCTTTGCCTGCAGTCTCCCAAGCCTCTTCGAGCGCCATGGTGTAGGTGTCGGCCGCACCCTTTTTTCGACCAAACGCGCACAGCCGGCAAGAGGCCACGCATACGTTTGTCGGGTTGATGTGCCGGTTGACGTTGAAGTACGCCAGGTCTCCGTGCATGCGTTCGCGCACCAGGTTGGCCATCCAGCCCACGGCCAGAATGTCGCCACTGCGGTAAAGCGCCAGGCCATCGTCGAAGTTCAGCCGTTCGCCGCGCTCCACCTTGGCTGCAATGGGCAACAGCGCGGGATCGTCGGTCTGAAAGCCGTGACGGGGCTTGTTGGAGGTCAGCATACGTATCTGATTCTAGCCCTCGCCCCTCGATGCAGCTACCGTCCGGAACTTGCTGCTACGGTCGCCGGCTCCGGCGAATCCACCATTTTCGGTTGCACAACTACGCCATCAAAAAGGGTCGCGCCAATCAGGTGATCTCCCACCGGCCGGACAAAGCGGAGCATCCAGCCAGTGTCCCAGTAGCTCACCTTATGGTCCGGCACGGTAACGCTGAACGCCACCGGTGAGTTGGACGCGGTGACCAGGACCCGTTTTGCAGAAGGATCGAAGTAGATGTTGTCCACCTCGGTCAGGAAGAGGTTGCGCAGCGTCTTCCAACTCGCACCGTTGTCGGTAGACAGCCAGACACCCTCTCGCCCCCCTACCCAGAGGCATTCTTCCCCGTCGATCGCTACCGCACCAATCTGGGTCAGTTCCCCGGGAAGCGAGATCGTCTTCCAGGTTGCGCCGCCATCCGGGGAGAGAGCCATCTGCTGCAACCCGCCCGCCAAGACCAGGGCCGCGCCGGAGCCGTCCGTGCCTTCATTGCCGGGGCTCAGCAGGCCGACGTAGTGCACATCCGGCATGGACAAGGATCCAATGGCCGTCCAATGCTGGCCGGCATCCACCGACCGCAACAGCCCCGCTGAGCTGCCCGCGAACAACACATCCCCGGCTCTGGCCAACGAGTACACCACGCCATCCAGGCGGTCGATGCGCGGCGCTGCCGGTGAGGTGGGCTTCACCTGACTTGGCTTCGCCTCCTGGGCTCCGTGGACTCGAGCTGCCGCGCCATGAGCCTTGGACGCGGCTGCTGCTGCTGGGCGAGATCTCCCCTTTACGAGCAGAAGATGTGCGCCCTTGGCGGTGCGCGGTCCACGCGCAGGCGGGCGCCTCCCGGCAACGGTCCTGGGACGAGCACGCGGCTTGCTCCGGCCGGCGGCCCGGGTAGGGCTCACCTTGGCGCTGCCCGGCTTCGGCTTGGCCCGGCCAGTCCCGCTGCGTGGGGAAGGCGTGGTCAAGCGTGTGGGCGCGGTCAGCACAGGTCCCGTCTTGGGCGCCGCAGCCGCCTTTTCCTTGGTCAGATCCCCTTCCAGTGCGCTGGACTCTGTCCAGGACCCAGCCTGCAGGCGAAAGATGCCATGCTCCGTCCCGGCCAGCAGCGTTCCATCGCTCAACGCCAGCAGGCTGAACACATCGCGGCCGCCCAGTCCTTCACTCTGTTGGCGCCACTTCACGCCGCCATCGGTGCTCTGAAAAACGCCGCCGGTGGCCTTGTCATTCACCACGCCCACGTAGACCGTCCCTGCGTTCAGGCCGTCCGCCGTGTACGCGGTCACCTGCCGCGCGGAGAACCCCTCGTTCGACGGCGCAAAGGTGGTTCCGCCGTCCTCACTGCGGTAGACCCCCCCGCGGTCGGTCGCGAGCAGCACGTGTTGGGAGTTCCCGGGATCGACATACACGTCGTTGACCACGACGTCGTCCGGGGTCAGGCGCTCCCACTTGGCGCCCGCATCCTGTGTGCGGTACAGACCCTCGGTGGTACCCGCGAAAACCACATCCAGGTTCCCGGGATCCTGCTCCAGCGTGCGGGTCCGGCGGGCGGCGGAGGGAATGCCCTGGACTTTGGTGAAACCCTCGCCCGCGCTTGCGCTCTTGTAGATGCCCGAGCACGCACTCGCGTAGACGATCTTGGGATTCTTAGGATCGACGATGATCGAAAACACATCCGAGTCGTCAATGATGCCCTTCTTGATGTTGGACCAGGTCGCCCCGCCGTCGGTCGTCTTCCAGGGCAGGTGCCAGGTGCCGGCGTAGATCACATTCGGGTCGGCAGGATCGATCGCAATGGACTGAACCTCCTTGATCTCCGCGCTTCCCTCCGGGCTGATCTGCTTCCAGTGCACGCCGTTGTCCGGACTGCGGAAGATTCCCTGCAGTGTGCCCGCGATCAGTTCCTTCGGGTCGGAATTCGCCCGCGTCAAAGCCCGCACGGACTGGCCGCGCATCTCGGCCTGGCTGTACCAGTCTTTGCCGTAGTTTTCGCTGATAAATACCCCGCCATCCACATGGTCCACGGTGTAGGCGCCCACGATCAACCGCTTGGGGTTCTCGTGATCGACGACAATGTGGTCAATCACCAGGTCGTTGCGCTTGCTGATCTGGGCCACCCGGCTCCAGTGCTCGCCACCGTCGTGCGAGTCATAGATCCAGCCGGTGGCCGTGCCCAGGAACAGATGCCGCGAGTCAGCCGGATCGGCCTCCAGGGAGCGCGCACTGCCCCCGAACGGACCAAGGGGGAACCACGTTGCGGCCCACGCCGCCTCACACATCAGGCCGGCCGCGAGCAGACCGCAACCCAGCCGAAACCAGCTCAAAAAACGCATCTTACCCCTTAAACCGCTATCTCAGGTTAAAGCAAGCAGGGCCCAAAGCGCGTTTGCGCATCGGCATTGGTTCGCCTTTTCTTCCCAAAATAGGATGCGGGGGAGCCCATCTGTGCCAAATCGGGAATCTAGCGCAGATAGGCGTCGTCCTTGTTGATCCAGTCCTGCCGCGGCGGGGCGAAGATGTCGTAATCCACCGTATCTTCCAGCGCTTCGGCCGCGTGGGGCAGGCCGCCAGGAATGACCAGCACCTCACCCGCGCGCACCGTCACCCACTGGGCGCCGTCGTCGCCGAGAACGAACTCCAGCGCGCCCTCGACGATCCACGCAATCTGTTCGTTGGGGTGGCTGTGCTTTGGAACCACGCAGCCTTTCTTCAGGTCGATGCGCGCGATCATGGCCTCGGATCCCGTGATGAAGGCCCTGGTCAGCAACGCATTCATAGGCTCGGCCGGCACATCGGCCCAACGGGTGTGGACGGCTTGCAGGCTTTGGGGTGAAGCAGAAGGCTCGGGCATGCCCTCAGCCTAAAGGTTTTCCCGCATCGCACGCCATCCCTGTCCCGGCGCGGGAGGGCTGTTGTACAGTAGACGGAAATGCACCAAATTTGACCTTCTCGCGGTCGTGAACGATCGCGAGGAGACTGTCCCGCTCTCCAATCCTGCGGGTCGGGTACCCCTATCTCTGCTCCGCTGGTAAGCCGCGAAAGGACCTATGGGCATGCTCTTTGTTGCAGGTTGTTGCTGGCGTCGTCTTCAACGCTTCACTGGACGGTCAGGCGCTCTCTTCGCCCTTTTGCTTGTGCTGATCTCAGCGTCCGCCGCCTTTGCGCAGACGCCCGCGACGGCTTCAACGGACCGCATCGCCGCGCTGGAGAAGACGGCAAACGACAACGCCGCCGCGATTGCGAGCGCCCAGTCCGCCGGCGACAACGCCTGGATGCTCACCTCCGCCGCCCTTGTGCTGATGATGAGCGGACCCGGCCTGGCCCTCTTCTACGGCGGGCTGGTCCGCCGCAAAAACATCCTCGGCACCATGATGCAGACCTTTGCCATGATGGCGGTCATCACCGTCCTGTGGGCCCTGATCAGCTACTCGCTGGCGTTCGGCGATGGCAACGCCTTCATCGGCGGCGTCCACAACGCGTTTCTGCATGGCGTCGGTCTGGCCCCCGACAAGGACTATGCCGCCACGATCCCGCTCCAGACCTTTATGGTCTACCAGCTCATGTTCGCGATCATCACGCCGGCGCTGATCTCCGGCGCGTTCGCGGAGCGGATGAAGTTCTCCGCCATGCTGGCGTTCATGGTGCTCTGGGCGCTGCTTGTGTACTCACCCATGGCGCACATGGTGTGGGGCAAGCATGGTCTGCTCAATGCATCGCTCGGCGGCAGGTTTCCGTGCCTGGATTTCGCGGGCGGCACCGTGGTCCACGTCACCTCAGGCGTCAGCGCGCTCGTGACGGCCCTGTACCTGGGCAAGCGGCTCGGCTACCCGCAAAAGGCGATGCCACCGCACTCCGTCGTGCTCAGCTTCATCGGCGCCTGCTTGCTGTGGGTCGGCTGGTTCGGCTTCAACGCGGGTTCGGCCCTGGGCGCCAGCGGCCTGGCGACCTCGGCCTTCGTGAACACCCACTTTGCCGCCGCCTCGGCAGCGCTCGGCTGGCTCGCGGCAGAGTGGATTCGCAACGGCAAGCCTTCCGCGCTCGGCGGCATCTCCGGCGCGGTTGCCGGCCTGGTCGGCATCACTCCGGCTTCAGGGTTCGTGACCCCCATGGGCGCGCTGTGGATCGGCCTGATCACCGGCGTCTGCTGCTTCTTCATGGTAGTGAAGGTCAAAAACCTCTTTGGCTACGACGATTCGCTGGATGCCTTCGGCGTGCACGGCGCGGGCGGCACCATTGGTGCTGTGCTCACCGGCCTGTTCGCCAACTCGGCCATTAACCCGCTGCTGGGCGCCGGCAAACCCACCGGCTTCTTTGAGGGCAACCACGGCCAGGTACTCAATCAGCTTGTCGGCGTAGCCATTGCCTGGGGGCTCTCCCTCGTGGGCACCTTGCTCATCCTGTTCGTGGTGGATAAGCTCATCGGGCTGCGTGTCAGCGAGGACGATGAGCGTACCGGGCTCGATCTAAGCCAGCACGGCGAAGAGGGCTACGACTGGGAGGTCGCGTGACCGCCCTCGTTCCCTTTCTGTCCTCCCGCAGCGTAGCGGAGGGATCTGCTTCTTCGGCAGCTCACGAGGTAAAGGAGCACTGCAGGTATGCAAAAGATTGAAGCAGTCATCCAGCCATCCCGGCTGGACGCGGTGAAAGACGCACTGGTCGAAGCCGGTGTGTCGGGCATCACCATCTTCGAGGCCCGCGGCCACGGCCGCCAGAAGGGCCACACGGAGTTCTACCGCGGCCGCGAGTACTCGGTCGATCTGCTTCCCAAGATCAAACTCGAACTCGTCGTGACCGACGACATGCTCGATCGCGCCGTCCAGGCCATCATTACGGCCGCCCGCACCGGCCGCATCGGTGACGGCAAGATCTTCATCTCGCGCATCGATGAAGCCATCCGCATCCGCAACGACGAGCGCGGCGACATTGCACTGTAGCTGATCCCATGCACACCCACAGCGGCGGGGACGAGTTCGGCAGCGCCCTCCGCGCGGTCTATGACCAGCGCCTCGCCGGCCTGCGCGCCCGCTTCGAGCAGGACGGGGACGGGCTCGCCGCCGTTCACGCCCGTTCCGGGGCCGTGGACGATCTGATCGCCGCGCTCTGGGCGCGCGAACTCGAGCAGACCCCCAAACTCGCCCAGGGAGTCTGCCTCGCGGCGATCGGCGGCTATGGCCGGCAGCAGCTCTTTCCCTCCTCCGACGTCGACGTCCTGCTCTGTACGGAAAAGGTCCCCAGCGCGGAGGCTGCGGCGGCGATCCGTCGCTTCACCCAGACGCTCTGGGACTCCGGTCTGCGTGCCTCAGCGGTCAGCCGGCCCCTGGGCGACTGCGACCGGTTCAAAGCCTCCAACCCGGAGGCTGGGCTCGCCGTGCTGGACCTTCGCTTCGTGACCGGCGATCGGACCCTCTACACGGCGCTCGAGACCCGGCTCCTCGCCAAGCGCACCGCCCGTGAGACCAGGGCCCTTGCGACCGCCGCGGTGGAGCTCACCCGCGAGCGCCATGCGCGGTTCGGCCACACCCTGTTCCACCTGGAGCCCAATCTCAAGGACGCCCCTGGCGGTCTGCGCGACGCGCACGTCGTCGGGTGGCTCGCCCGCCTGCGCGGGGCGCCGGTGACAGAGGCCGCGTTTGCGGAGGCACTCACGTTCCTGATTGCCGTGCGGGTCTTCCTGCATCTCCGGCACGGCCGCGACGACAACACGCTGGACTGGCATGCCCAGGATGAGGCGGCCGGGCAAGGCATCGGCCCGGCGCAGCGCAGGGCCCCCGCCGCGCCGAACCCCGATCCTGCCTACTGGATGCGCGTATACTTTCGACACGCCCGGGCCGTCCAGCGCGCACTGGAGCAGGAGATGGACCTTTCCGGCCTGCAGCCCCGGCCGTCCAGGGCCGCGCTCCGAGCCAGGGCGCCCTCCCGCGCACCGTTCAGCGTGGACGAGGGCACCCTTAGCCTCAAGCCCCCGCGCGCCGGCCTCGATCCGGCGACGGATCCGGAGATCGTCCTCCAGGCTTTCGGCCTTTTGGCGGAAACAGGCGTTCGCCTGGCCGCCTCCACCGAGGAACGCATCGCGAGAGCCCTCCCCGCGCTGTCCTCGGCGCTCGAGGATGGCCCTCGCCTGTGGTCGCGGTTGTGCCCCGTCCTTTGCGGCCGCTTTGCGGGCACCGCCCTGCGCTCCATGCACGCGCTGGGGCTGCTGGAGCTCATTGTGCCCGAGTTCCACGGCATCGACGCCCTCGTGATCCGTGACGCCTACCACCGCTATACCGTGGACGAGCACACCTTCGTCCTGCTGGATGCCTTGCACGCCCTTGCCGACGATCCGCCGGCCAATGCCCCGGAGTGGCGGCTCCGCTTCCGTACCATCCTTCGTGACCTGCCCCACCCCGAGCTGCTGTTCCTGGCCGCTCTGTTGCATGACACCGGCAAGGGACGCAGCACGGCCGACCACGCGCACGCCAGTGCGCAGCTTGCCGAGACGCTGTGCACCCGGCTCGAGCTCGAGCCCTTTGATCGCAACCTTGTCGTGCGCCTGATCCGCTCCCACCTGGAGATGTCGGCGGCGCTGCGACGGGACATCTTCGACGCCGAAACCGTACGCGTGTTCGCCGACAAGATCGGCACCCACGACCTGCTGCGGATGCTCACCCTGTTTACCTACGCGGACATCTCGGCGGTGCACCCGGACGCGCTCACGCCGTGGAAGGCCGAAAATCTGTGGCGGTTGTCCATGACGGCTGAAAACCAGCTCGACCGCAGCGTAGACGAAGACCGGGTACACTCCGGCGAGCCCGCGTTCTCGCGGGAAGCGGCCAGCATCGCCCGGGCGCTCGGTATGAGCGGTGCCCAGCGAACGTCCTTGGAGCATTTTTTGGAGGGCGCCCCGGAACGCTATCTCCGCACCCGCTCGCCGGAGACCATTCGCCGCGACATGCAGCTCGCCGGGGCAGGTGGAAGCGCCCACGTTGTCCTGCAAAGCGGTCCAGGAAGTCACGAGTTGACGGTGGTGGCCGACGACCGCCGCCGGCTCTTTGCCGACCTCACTGCCGCACTCACCGGCTGGCGAATGAATATTGTGTCGGCGGAGGCGTTTTCCAACGCCCACGGGACCGTCATCGACACCTTTCGCTTCACGGACCCCTACAAGACACTGGAGCTGAATCCCGAGGAGCGCGAGCGGTTCCGCTCCTCGATCGAAGCCGTTCTCGCCGGCACGCTCTCCCTCGACTCCCTGCTTGGCGGGCGGCAACGCGCTCCACGCACCAGGCCCCGTCGTGTGGTGCAGACTCGTATCGAGTTCGACAACATGTCCTCTCCGGCCAGCACCCTGATGCAGGTCATCGCGCAGGACGAACCCGGCCTGCTGCGGAAGGCCAGTCTGGCCCTTAGCGACTTCGGCTGCAGCGTCGAGGTCGCCCTGATCGACACGGAGGGCGAGATGGCCATCGATGTGTTCTATCTCACCCTGGACGGAGAGAAGCTGAGCGAAATGGAGCAGATGGAGCTGCGCAAACTGCTCAGGACGCGCTTCTGACAGGACCCGGGGAACCGCTGGCCGGGACGCCTGTTTCTTTCTGCGACGTTTCCTGGAAGGGGTGGGATCTTTCTGCACGTTTTGCATCGCGAAACGGGTTTGCGGACCAACCCCCCACGGGGTGCAGGCATCGCATTGTTTGATCCCGCGGGCCAGAAGACAAAGATAAGGTTAGGACTTCTGCCCTCCGGGAAAACCGTATACTGACCGTTATGACCTCCGACTCCAATCAGACCAGCACCAACGGACGTCCCGTAACGGTTCCGCAGCGCTCGGATCGCTACCTTTTCGGCACCCTGGACAGCTTCGGCAAGAACCGGGACAAAGTCGCGGAAGTGGACTGGGGCAACGACCAGCCGGAAGGCGTCGTTCTGGCATCCATGGATGCGGCCATCAACTGGGTGCGCAAGAACTCTATCTGGCCCATGACCTTCGGTCTGGCCTGCTGCGCCATTGAGATGATGAGCATGGGCGGCTCGCGGTATGACCTCGCCCGCTTTGGCGCGGAGGTCTTCCGTCCTTCGCCGCGGCAGAGCGATCTGATGATCGTCGCCGGACGGGTCTCGCAAAAGATGGCGCCCGTGATCCGGCGCCTGTACGAACAGATGCCGGAGCCCAAGTGGGTGATTTCAATGGGCGCCTGCGCCACCTCGGGAGGCGTCTTCAACAACTACGCCCTGTTGCAGGGAGTCAATCAGATCATCCCGGTAGACGTGTATGTGCCGGGATGTCCGCCCCGTCCCGAGCAGCTCCTGTATGCCATCACGCTTCTTCAGGAAAAGATCCAGGGAAGCCGCGGGACCCTGAAACAAGCGCTCAACCTCACCTAGGGACGAGAAAGAGACGCACAGGGTGCAAGAAGGACATCAGTAACTTTGGAGGTACAGATCTCACTTGGAGCTTGAACACGAACAGATCGATGTCTGAAATACAACTGATCTACGCCGCAAGACAACTGATCTACGCCGCATTCGGAATTTGCTAGACATCTGCACCATTTGCGGTACACTTTCCCAGATTTCAAAGAAGAATGGCGGGCCGTTCAGGGACCCGCAAATAGGATTCAGGAGTTTCTTTAAGTGGAGGATTGTCGAATGTCTCAACGTCCGTTTCGCCGTTTCGGCCGGTTTCTGCTGGCTGCGTGCGCGGCCAGTGTTGCCA
>CAXUNH010000044.1:14542-15779 GCA_964252405.1 uncultured Acidobacteriaceae bacterium
GTCTGAGCGCGCAAAGCGCGTCCAGCACCCCACCCCCGCCGCCGAACGCCCCGGCGCCGACCAGTGCCGCCTACACCGGCGTGAACCCCTCACGGTTTGACCTGTTTATGGGCTACTCCTACTTCGGAGCCCACGGCTATGTCAACCCTACCGGAGTGCGGTACTCGTCTGTGGACGAAGGCGCAGTGCTGAGCGGTGCGTACTACTTCAACAAGTACTTCGGTGCCGAGATTGAAGGGTTCGCGAACCCCGACGGACAGAACGACGGGCTCTACTCGGGATCGCTGGGCCCGATCTTCCGCGCCCCCCTGCAAAACTTCACGCTCTTCGCGCACGGCCTGGTCGGCGGTGTGCGTATGGGTGGACCGAACAGCGATGTGCCCGCAACGTTTGAGCACGAGCCCTACACCTGGGGCACGACGATCACCGCTGGCGGCGGCATGGATTACAACCTGCCCTTCCACGACGGTTTGTTTGGCATTCGCGTCTTCGAGGCCGACTACCGGTGGAGCCACGTGGACTACGGTCCGTCAACCACCATCCCGACCGGTGGACCTCTCGGTGGGCGCACCAACCTCAGCGCTGCTGAGTTGAGCGCCGGCATCCTGCTGCACTTCGGCCACATCATCCCGCCGCCGCCGATTGCCTACACCTGCGTCCTGACCACCCCGGCTGCCGGGGCAACGATCTATCCCGGCGATCCGATCGAGATCACCGGCACGGCGACCAACGTCAACCCCAAGAAGCCCGTCACCTATAGCTGGACCTCCGACGCCGGTCCGATCGCGTCGACCTCCAACGTCGCCGCCGTTGACACGAAGAGCCTGAATCCGGGCAGCTTCACCGTCAAAGGCCACGTCATGCAGGGCAACAAGCCCGGCCAGTTCGCGGACTGCTCGGTGCCCTTCACGCTGACCCAGTTCCAGCCGCCCACCATCACCTGCTCGGCCAACCCCTCGACCGTGAACCCCGGCCAGTCGGCCACGATCACCTCCCAGGGCGTCAGCCCGCAGAACCGCCCGCTGACGTATAGCTACAGCGCCACGGCCGGCTCTATCAACGGCAACACGGCGACCGCTACGCTCGACACCACCGGTGTTGCACCTGGCACCATCACCGTCACCTGCAACGTCGTCGACGACAAGGGCCAGACTGCCTCGACCACCACCTCGGTCAGCGTCAACACCCCCCGCCCCCCCGCCCCACCCGCAAGTCACTGCCACATGAACCATCAACT
>CAXUNH010000044.1:15789-23263 GCA_964252405.1 uncultured Acidobacteriaceae bacterium
GCCTGCAACTGCGCCGGCGACGCGAAGCGCCCGAACCGTGTGGATAATGAAGCCAAGGCCTGCCTTGACGACATCTCCCTCGCCCTGCAGCGTGATCCGCAAGCCAAGCTCGATGTGGTCGGCAACGCCGCCTCCGACGAGCGGATGGCTCAGCGCCGCGCTTCGGAACGGGCTGTCAACGAGAAGGCCTACCTTGTCGGCGAGAAGGGCATCGACGCTTCCCGCATTACGGTCTACACCGGGACGGCCGGCACCAAGTCCGTCTCCAACACCCTGGTCCCGGCCGGCGCCACTGACGCCAATACCGGCAGCCCGGTCGACGAGACCACGGTCAAGCCCATCCCGCGGTCGGCTCCGGCACGGGGCGGCGCACACCATCGCCGTCACCACCACAAAGCCGCTGCGAGCAACCAGTAACCCACAACCCGCAGTCACGGAATGGCCGGCCAGCAATGGCCGGCCATTCTGCGTTCCGGGCAGGATGTCAACTCTCCACCACCGATGGGGGATGGAACGCGGACGCCACACAGGTCAAACTGGCCGAGTCGGTCTTACGTACATGCCGCCGCGCTCGCTTGTACCTTTTCATCTTTCTGTCACTGGACCGGCTTATCCCCTTCTGTAACAATTGGGGAAGTGCAAGCGCACATCCCGCTTACCCGCACGAGCAGCACCCTCACCTGGAGCGTTCATGAGCACCGTCAAGATTGGAAACAAGCAACTCGGCCCCGGCCAGCCCTGCTACGTCATCGCCGAGATCGGCATCAACCACAACGGCGATATCGACCTCGCCAAGCGCCTGATCTCCGTGGCCGTTGCGGCCGGTTGCGACGCCGTCAAGTTCCAGAAGCGGACCGTCGATGTCGTGTACACCGAAAAGGAGCTCGCCCAGCCCCGGCCCAATCCGTTCGGCGACACCAACGGCGACCTCAAGCGCGGTCTCGAGTTCGGGCAGGAGGACTACGCCGAGATCGCCGGGTTCTGCAAACAGGTCAAGATCGACTGGTTCGTCTCGCCCTGGGATGAAGCCTCGGTGGATTTCATCGAGCAGTTCAATCCGCCCGTCTACAAGATCGCCTCGGCCTCGCTCACCGACGACAACTTGCTCCGCCACGTGCGGAAGACCGGTAAGCCGATCATCGCCTCCACGGGCATGAGCACCTATGACGAGATCGACCACGCGATCGAGGTCCTCGGCAAGGAGAACACCATCCTGATGCACACTACTTCGACCTATCCGGCGAAGTACGAGCAGCTCAATCTGCGCGCCATCCCGACCATGATTGAGCGCTACAACCTGCCCGTGGGCTACTCCGGCCATGAAACCGGCATCCCCACCACGGTCGCCGCCGCCGTTCTCGGCGCCTGCTGCGTGGAGCGCCACATCACCATGGACCGCGCCATGTGGGGCTCCGACCAGGCTGCCTCGCTGGAGCCCAACGGCATCAGCCGCCTCGTCCGCGACATCCGCCTGTGCGAGCAGTCCATGGGCGACGGCGTAAAGCGCGTCTACGAGGAGGAGATCCCGGTCATGAAGAAGCTCCGCCGCGTTGGTGCGGCTGTCTAGCCGATGGCTCTCACCCCGGATCAACTCATGGATGGCCTGCGATCCCTGCAGGCCATCGCCTTTGATGTCGACGGCGTTCTCACGGACGGTACGCTGCTCTGGTCCACGGGCACCGTCGAGGAGACCAAGCGTTTCAGCTTCGCCGACATCATGGGCATCTCCCTGCTCCGGCGTCTTGGCATCAAGCTCGCGCTCGTCTCCGGCGAACCCTCGCCGCTTGTCGATCGCTACGCCGCCAAGATGCACCTGCACCATGTCGTCAAGGGCGCCCGCGACAAGGCCACCGCCCTTCGCGATTTCTCGGCGAAGTTCAACGTCCCCCTGGAACACACCTGTTTCTTCGGGGACGACGTGAATGATCTCTTCGCTATGGAGATCGCCGGCCTCTGTGCCTGCCCGGCAAACGCCGCGGACGAGGTGCGCGAGTTTGTCCTGGAACGCGGCTTCGTCAGCAGCAAGAGCGGCGGCCTGGGGGCTGTACGCCAGCTCAGCGATGCCGTGCTGAGCGCCCGCAATCTTCGCGGCCGCGAGGTCTTCCTGCTCCGCCCGCCGGAGTAGGTTCCGCACACCGGGCCCGCATACAACGCGCATCTGCTTTCGCTGGACCTCAACGAGCGCACCATCGTAGATCCGCTGTAGGGACAGATCACCACGAGGAACGCCCGCATGCTGCTCTCCCTGTTCACCGCGCTCTTCGTCTACGGATACATCATCACCCCCGCGCTGGCGGTGTACTCGTGGATCCGGTGGTCGCGGTCGCAGCGCCGCCGGTCCCGAAGAGTTCGCGTGTCGCTGACAGGGCTCGGGGTAGCAAGCTTCGCGCTCGTGCTGGGCATCGCAGCGGTCGCCTTCTCTTCGGTTCACCACGCCGCGTTTTTGTGCCTCGCGCCGCAAATGCGTCCGCTGTATGCCGCGGGGATCACGATCGCCGCCGTTTCCGTAGCCACCACACTCGTGGGAGCCTTCCAGGACAACCCCATTCGCCTGAAGGCATTGTTCGTGGCCTTGGGCGCGCTGGACTTCTGGTTCCTCGCCGGCTCCGGCCAGTAAGGCTGCGGCTTCTGCACAACGGGTCGTGCAGAACGTCTCTTCCCAGGGCGTGGCCCGTCGTTCTCTTTTTTGAGGTCGGCCGTGAACGCCGATGCTCAACTCACAAAATTCGAAGTGCGATAGGTCCCCCTCTCCAGGATCGCCGAGTCAACACCGCGAGTGATATCGGGCTTCGCCGATCGCCGAAGGCTCCATGCAAGAGAGCCGTTGGAGGTCGCAGGCGAGGTGTGCTACGTTCACAACCTGCAGGGCGCTTCCCTGTATGTCTTCGGCAGGTTTCGGTTCCGGGCCATCGAGTCACATCACAGGGCCATCGCCCGTTTTCGCCGCACGCAGCAGCGTCTGCAGTGGACCGCGTGTCCGTCCTGATCGCAAGACGGCGCAGGGTCGTCCACCCCCGCGCAGATGCTCTTTGAGGAAAGCTTGTCCTCAGGAGGTGCCTCCATGAACAAGAGCCAGGGTGCCACAGCAGGTGCAGTAATGGTCCTTGCCGCAGGTGCTTTCCTGCGGCCGTCTTCCACCAGTGCTCCGCTCCCCGCACTGCCATCCGCCCTGGCGCAAGCGCCTGCCTCGGGCTCACCTCCCGCAGAACCCAACGCTGACGGTCCCTGGAAGGCCTCTTGCCAGTACTGGGCGCCGGTTCGCGTGCCCGGCAAGGATGCCCAGGAGCCCGCAGCGAAGGTGCCGGTCTCCGTTGTCGCCCACGGGACGAAGCCTGATTCGTCTCTCGAGACCCCGGGCGCTTCGGAGCACACGTGTGCGGGGACAACGCTTGCCTGGGGCATTCCTCCGAGACTGGCCGGGACGTCACTGCCGGAGATCACCTCGCTGGTTGCGGTCGTGCCCGATCCGGAACGCGGCAATTTGAACCTCGACTTCGACCGCACGGTCGATGCCCTGCTGCAGGCCGCATCGGACAACGGGTACGTGGGCAGCTACTTCTGGCTGCCCTGGAACACGGCGGCCACTCGTGACGCCAAAGGCATGTCGGCGACGGCCGAATCCTCCGCCGAGAGCCCAAGTCAGCCTGGACTCATCATCCTGAAACCGGGCGGCGCCGTCGACAGGTCCGACAAGGAACAAAACTACCGTCGTGCCGTGTACGTCTTCCTGGTCGCAGCCACCCCCACACAGGGAGTCGCCGGAGAGCAACTGCGCAATGCCTTTGCCTACGAAGCCGAGTTGCTGAACCTGCCCAACGCGCGCACCACGCTGTCCCTGCGCGACTGGCGTGATCCTGCCACCGCCGGGCCGGCACCCGCAACGCAGCCGGGAGCCTCTCCAGCACAGGCTGCGGATGCTGCGCGGCAGGCTCAAGCTGAACGACGGCATCTGGAGGAGATGGATGTTCTCTTGTTCAACTATTCGGGCTCCGCCGCTTCGTTTCGCGAAGGCCTGGTCACCGCTCTGCGACCCGCGGAGAGGGAGTCCTCGCTCTCCAGGTATGGCATCAAGACAGTCTCGGTCGCCGGAGCTACGTCCACGGAGCTTGTCGGTGATCTGCTCGACGGGAACGTGTTCGGAACAAACATCCGCTTCCATTCCTTCGAGCAGGACACCAATATCGAAGAAGCCGAAGTGACCAATGTCTTCCAGGACGAGCGTCGCAGTTGCGATTCGATTGCCTTTGTCGCGGAAGACGGGACCGTCTTCGGCAGCAGCGCCTCTCGGGACTTCGCGGAAAACCCCAGCTATAAGTCTGGCTCTTTAGGTTCAGCCTCCAAGACTCGCAGCCGTATTCTCGCCGTCTGCGGCAGCTCTGAACCGCTGATCCTCAAGTTCCCCCGCGGTATCTCGCTGCTGAGGAACGCGACAGCCAGGGAGAGTGAAAAAGGCGCGCAGCAATCCGACGCCACAACGTCGCCCTACCTGCACTTCTCCCTGAGGGACGCGAACGCAGAAGACTCCGTGCCGCACTTCGCCGCGGATGACACACCACTCTCCCAGGAAGCGCAACTCATGGCCATCGGACGCCGTCTGTCGCAGTCGCACGTCCGAACCATCGCAATCAGTTCCTCAAGCATCCTGGACGAGCTGTACCTGGCACAATTTCTTCACCGCGCCTGCCCTGATGCGCGACTCGTTTTTCTTGGTGGCGGTGACCTGCTGGTGGAGCGTGACATCGAGAACGCGCAGTACCTGGGCGCGATCACCTTTTCCCCTTACAGCCTTATCAATCTGGATCACAACTTCTTTACGCCGCGAGACGTACGCGCCTTTGCGAGCGCCCAGAGCGAAGCGTTCTACAACGCCGCAAGCTATCTCTTCTGGGACCCCTCAACGCACCTCCCGCGGCTCGCCGGGTACCCTCTGCACCAGTATGGCGACGCTTCCCGCAACGTTTTGCGTCCGATCCTATGGGCCACGGCCGTTGGCCGCGACGGCTACTACCCGCTCGGCATCCTCAATCCCTGCGCAAGCTCCACCGAAGCGACCCTGCCCGACATCGCACAACATGGGGACGGAACGAAGCCGATCACGAGCGCCTGTAACCCCACTGACCCTGGGGACTCGCCCTCCCCCTTCGAACCGGCAGCACGCGTGTACCCCTCCCTGGCGTGGTTCATCCTTTGCGTTGGGACAGCGCTGCTCTGCATCGGCCACAGCGCTATCCTGCTCATCGCGAACTTCTGGTCCCCCGTAACGCGCGATCTCGCGATTGAATGCAGCGACATGCCCCGCCGGCGGGCTGTCTACGTCAATATCGCGTCGGCCATGCTCTTCTGCATGGCGTTTGTGGTCGCCTATCCCCTTGTGCCCGTATTCTGCAGAAGCACCCCGAGCTTCAACGCGGCGATCTGGGCGATCCTTACCCTCGCGGCCGCACTGTTCAGCCTCCTCGTCACAGCCAGACGAACCTATCGCCACATCGGACCGGACAGCAACGAGCTCGAGACGCCGGAGATGACGGACCGTTGTCAGCCGAGCGACGACCGGCAGCGGGTTCAGCGCAAAAACTACTATGTCCTGCTGCATATCATCGCGGGTCTCACCGTCGTGGTGGTGCCAACGTTTTGGGTCATCCTCTGCGAGACAAATCACACCTTGGGTACGCACACATTTGCCGGGCTCTTCTTCAGCTATCGCTGCCTTCATCCCGAGTCTGGTGTTTCGCCCCTCCCTCCCATCGTCCTTCTGCTCTTCGGGTGGTATCTCTGGGGCCTGTGCCAGACATTGCGGCTTCGTTTCTCGGTGAACAGCAGGCCGCAACTTCCCTGCCGGCTGCCCGCAAGCACGGCCTATCCGCTGTACGTGGCCGAAGAGGATCTGAGCCGCTGCGAGACCTCGCAGAGCCCTTGCCTGCATCGCAACATCACCTGCCTGCTCATCACGCGCGAGGTCATGCGACGTCTGTTCCTTGCCGGCGGCGCCCGGCTGGATGCCGCCCTGGTGGTCGGATACTTCGGCCTGTTTGCAATCGCCGTTCTTCTGGTCCACGTGCAGAGCCTGGACCACTTCCTGTGGAACGCGGGCTTTTGGCCAACCTTCTATGAATTCCTGATCCGTGGTCTGTTCTTTCCGCTCATGATGATCGCGCTTACAGGCTGGATCCGCGTGATTCTCGTCTGGAGCTCGCTGCGACGTGGCCTGCTGGAACCGCTGGAACGCCTGCCCATCCGTTACGCCTTCAACCGCCTGAAGGGAGTGGCCTGGATGTCGATGCTGCGCCAGGGCGGACTCACCGAGTACTGGCGCGATATGGCGCGCTCCACCGAATCCATGCGCCAGATGGTGCACACCGCCGATCTCGAAAGCGCCATCAAGCCTGAGAACCCGCGGGACTGGACAGCCCTTGTCGAGGCCAACGCGGCACTCGGCGAACACATCCGCGAACTCCATTCGCTCATCCGCGACAAAACACCTGACGTGAATCGCGGAGGCCAGCGCGTCCGGAAGCAATCACGCGAGTTTCTTGTGGGCGATGACCTCCCCGCCCCGCGGTATCGCGATGAACTGAACCTGATGGCCGGGATCGAACGCGGCTATGCGCGGTTTTGCGAGCTGCTTCTGGACAGCGTGCTGATCCCCTATTGGAACAAGAAGCGCACCGGCTTGGTCGAAGGCGAGCCGCCGGAGATGATGCCGGTGAAGGCCAAAGGTGGCGCGGAAGAGTCCGCCGAGACTCTCGAACCGCCTGCCCCTCCTCACGATCCGGACGAAGAGTGCATCCGACTGGCTGAAGAGTTCCTTGCCATTCGCTACGTCTCTCTCGTTCGCGGCGTTCTGGTCAATCTTCGCTACACCATGATCTTCGTCTCCATGGCCTTCGTGGTCAGCCTGCTCGCGTGGAACGCCTACCCCTTCCGCCCGCGCGTGTGGGTGGACTGGATGTTCACCGCTGTGCTGCTGGTCCTTGGTGCCGGGGTTGTCACGGTGCTCGCACAGATGTACCGGAACCCGATCCTCAGCCGCATCACCGACACCGCGGCGAATGAGCTCGGGGTGGAGTTCTACATTCGCCTTGCCACACTGGGCGGCGTGCCCGTCCTTACCTGGCTCGCGTCCCAGTTCCCCGTTCTCGGCAACAGTCTCTTTCACTTCCTCAAACCCGGCCTGGACTTTGCGAAGTAGCACAGTCTCAGCAGCATGTGTCGGGCCGGAAAGCTGGTCGTCGGGGACGGCAGCCAAGGGGCGTTCCTACCCGCACCCTTTGAGCGTTACTAAATTTAACCCGGCGGAGCGTAACCGCCGAGGCAACTCTCGCCATCTCAACCATTGCACCTCACCGATCGTGACCAGAGTCTCCCTGATTCATCCGGGAGACCGGATCCGCCCGGGCGATCGTCTGCTTGCACTACGTCTTCCTCCTGCCTCGGTTCACGACAAAACTTAAATACTAGGAGGCACCGTAGCCAT
>CAXUNH010000045.1:0-23261 GCA_964252405.1 uncultured Acidobacteriaceae bacterium
GTGGGGAGTGGGTTGGCTTTTGGGCGAGGTGACAGGATTCGCTAGGGGAGGTGTGCGGTCGTTGTTGCGGTCGTGGTCGGTGTGGTCGGTGGAGCGTTCGAGGTGGAGCCGGACGGTGACGCTGGCGAGCAGGAGAGCGCGGCTGCGGGCGCGGACAATAAGTTGGTCGAGCATGGGGGCGAGGACGAAAAGGAGCGATTCGAGGTTGTCGACGGGGGCGTCGAAGGCGAGATGCTCTTCGAGAGCGAAAGCCGGCTCGGCCGGGACGAGCAGATGATCTTCCTTGCCGCAGGCGAGGCGATGAAGACGGTGGCCCTCCTGGCCGAGGCGTGCGACCAGGTCAGCGGGCATGAGCGCGGCGAGGTCGCCGGCGGAGCGCAGGCCCCAGGCGGTGAAGGTGTCGAGAAGCTCGTCGGTGAGGTCGAGGGAGGCGAGTGGAAGGTTCTGGAGATAGACCCGTTCTTCGCCGGGCGGAACGGTGATGAGCTGGTTGCCGGGTGCGCGGGCGAGGCAGGCGGCGGTTTGCAGATTGCGGCTGGAGACGACGCGGGAGAAGAAACCGAGCTCTCGAGCGGCGCGGAAGAGCTTTTGGCCGATGACGTGAGGTGGGCCGAAGATGCGGGTGGTGCCGGCCATATCGAGCGCCAGGGTGTGGGCGGAGGTGCGAGGGAGTTCCTCTGTGCGCGGCGTGAAGAGGGCGGCCATCTCCAGCAGGGCGAGCGCGGCGTTGCGTTCTTCCACTGCGGAACGGCGCAGAACGGTGATGTTCGGAAAGCTTTCGAGCTCGGTGCGCGTCATGCCGTGGCGGACGCCGAGACGGCGGGCCTGCAGGGTGGCGGCACAGGTTTTTTCAAGGGGCGGCTCGCCTTCCAGCACGGCGACTGCGGTCTTTGCGAGTGCGGGGCGCAGACGCACAAGGGCCTGGGCGGCAAACTCGGAGATGCGGAGACAGAAGAAGAGAGGCGTGCTCATGGCCGGCCTCCTTGGGCTGTGTCGGTGCCGGTGCTGGTCCAGGCGGCTGACCGGTTCCAGGCGGCTTCGCGTTGCGGGTGTTTGCGTGCGGGAAGCAGATGCAGCTTGTTGGGTGTGTCTTCGATCGGAGGGATTTGTGAAGGAGAGGGCTGGGTTTCAAAGCGACGGCGGTCGAGAGCCATGTGGAACTGTGCGCCGGTGAGGACGGTGGTTGCGGAGCGGGGTTCGGCGGGGAAGAGCCGAAGAACAAGTTCAGCGCTGGAACGCGCGCAGGGGTGCTGCGTGAGCAGGAGAAGGACCGTGCGTGCCCGGTCGGCAGCGGCGCGAAAGCGAAACCATGTGGCTAGCGGGATGCGCCAGGCGAACTCGGCGGGAATGCTGCCCAGGTCGAGGACAACGGCGCTGAAACCACCGGCCGCGAGCAGGAGGTCTGTCGCGCGCAGGGCTTGATCGAGGGCTCGCCAGAGTGGCGAAGCGGCTTTGGTGAGGTTGGGGGGACGATCGCCGGCGAGGGAATGTGGATTGGCGGGTTGATCCGGCTTGGATTGACTGACGATGGCGGGGAACGGCACAACGTGAGGATCTGCAGGCCCATTGTGCAGGCTCGATGGGGACCCGGGGGCCTGGAACACCGGGTTTTTGGGCATTTCAGGGTGCTCGCGTTGGGCACGAGCCTCCAGTTCGCGGAAGCGCGGAAGGCCGGCGGCGATGGCGTTGGGTGGGGTATGGAAGGCACGGCCGTGGGCGTTGTTGGTGTTATCTGTCCAATGGCCTGCCTGCGGCCGGTTCCTGGCTGCGAAGGCGGTATTCGCAATCTGGGCGGTCTGCAGGGATTGGGAGGGGGCTTTGCCCGCACCCTGCGGAGTGTTCAGTAATTGCCGGCGGGAGGGCTGACGATCGGAAGGGATTTGTTCTTTGCGGTCCTGGGCTCGTCGCGGAATGGGACGTGGATCCTGGGGAGTGCGGTCCAGAGATGTTTGCCCCAGGAGCTTCCGGTTGGGGGCGCCAGGTGTGCCGATAGTGCGGTCTTTGCGGCTCTGGTTGTAGTGATGGCGTGGTGGAAGCGTTCGGGCGAAGGTGTCGGGTTGCAGAAAGGCATCGATGGCCTGGGACATGCCGCGAGCCTCACCGCGCGGGTGGGGACTTCCGCAGCCGCCGCCGGATGCGGGCGTGTGGCTGCCTTCGACGAGCAACGCTGCGCCGGGTTGGGCCTTGGAGGGCTGCTGGGGGGGCATGCCGTCCCTGGGATGGTCCGGACCGCAGCGGACCCAAAGGAGCCGGGTGAGGTCGATCCCGGCAGCTGCGGCGGACTCAGGATCGAGCGCATCACAGGCGTCGACCCAGGCGACGGTTTTGGAGGTCTGGGTCATCTCGGCCAGTGCGGCCAGCGCGAGGGTGGTCCGGCCGGACGAGTGTGGCCCCACAAGCTCGGCAATGGCCCCGATGGGAAAGCCGCCCTCGAGCATCGCATCGAGCTCGGCCACACCCGTGGTGGCCACATCACGCAGCACACGGGGGCGTGGCGTGAGGGCGCCGGGGATACGGGTTCCGAGGGCAGTCTCGATCTGGAAGCGGAGGGCAGCAGCGGCGGAAGGCAAGGGAGGCTCCTTTCGCCTTATCTTCGCTTTACGGTTTGTGAATGCGCAAGAGCGGATGCACTGTTTGTCTTGCACTTTTGGGGTATTTTGTCGGGGTTTGAAGGAAGCGCACCTTGGGCGGTGCAGATTCGGTCAGCAGGTCACGTTAGGCCTTCGGGCTTACCCGGCGGCTAAAGCCGGGTTGTATGCGGGAGCTTTTACGGCCCGGCTGAAGCCGGCCCTGACGAAACGTTCGCTTGGGGAGCGTCGTTGCTAGCTGGTTCCCTTGAGCCGGGCCTTGGACGAAACGTTCAGGAACAGGCGCCTACTTACGCTCCACCTTCTGGCGGACCTAGCTGTGTTCGGCGCCGGACTGGGGTTCTGTGCCTTCGGTGTAGCCCAAGGAGTGCTTGAGTTCGTCCACGGCGCTATGGAGGCGCACCACGGTGGATTGCAGGCTGGCGAGGGCGTCGCGCCAGTTTTCCGGGCCGAAGGCGGTGAGCCGCATGTCCAGGTGGTTCATGGATTGGTCCAGTTCAGCCACGGCGTCGCGTACCTCTCTGTTGTGCAACAGAGTGGCATCGCGAGAGGGTTTCGTGCCGGAGTGACAGCCGGTCAGGATGGCAGCAGGCAGTGAAGCGAGGGCGAACTGACGGCGATTCATGCCGCATGGTCGCAGGGTGGGGGTGCGATGTGCAAATCGGGGGTTGGCCTGTAGCGCTCAGCCCAGCGCGAGCACAATGGCACCGGCGGCGATGAGCAGGCCTCCGGCGACCTTGCGCGTGGTAAGGGCTTCACCCAGCAACGGCCAGGCGAGCAGGATCACGAAGACGACGCTGAGCTTGTCGATGGGCGCGACCTTGGAGGCCTGTCCGAGGGAAAGCGCACGAAAGTAGCAGATCCAGGAGAGCCCCGTAGCCAGGCCCGAGGCGGCGAGGAAGAGCCAACTACGGCGGTCGATGTGCGCGAGGCCGGTATGGCTGCCGAAGGCGAGGGCGGTGGCCCAGGCGAAGACCACGACTACGGTGGTGCGGACGGCGGTGGCGAGGTTGGGCTCGACGTGGGCGACGCCGAGTTTCGCGAGCAGTGCCGTGGCAGCGGCGAAGATGGCGGAGAGCAGGGACCACACGAGCCAGGACATAGGCTCTTTGAGACTGCACCGCGGCGGAGGGAGATTCGTTTGCGCGTGGCTGTTTTGCGCGGAAGCACCGCCCGGGCCGCGTGTGTGCATCAGGTAAGGAAAGGCGGAGGGCTTCATCCGTAGACTGGATGGAAGGAGAGCATATGGCGACCGGCGTGATGACGCGAACGTCGAAGGAAGAGAAGTTGGTGGAGGCGGTCCAGGCGAACTGGAAGGCCGAGATGCAGGGTTTCGTGACCTACAGCCATCTGGCTGAGCGCGCGAAAGACCAGAACACGCGTCGGGCGCTGCGGGGCATTGCCGCTGCGGAGAAGCACCATGCAGACCTTTGGGCGGATCGACTGCATGCGCTGGGGGCAGAGGTGCCGCACTTCGACCAGCGCCCGGATGAATACGTGATCAAAGCGCAGGAGCAGGGTGGGTTTGCGGCTCTGCGTGAGCTGGAGCTGGACGAGAGCCGCGATATCGCGCGGTACAGCGAGCAGATGTCGGAGTTCGGGGATAAGGCCAGCCTTGAAGTGCTGGAGCGGGTGATCCACGATGAGCAGGAGCACTACAAGGTGCTGGGCAAGCTGGCAAGCACCGAGGTCGCTGCGCCGCGGGAACCGAAGGAGATCCAGCGGGCGCTGGACAGCCTGCTGGAGAAGCGTGAAAAGGGCCGCGTGCAGGCGGGGAGCTGGCTGGGGGATGCGATCTATGGCGTGAACGATGGGCTGGGGTCGATCTTTGGGATTGTGTCCGGCGTGTCGGGCGCGACGTTGGGGAACAGCCACTTTGTGTTGATCGCCGGGATGGCGGGTATGGTGGCGAGTGCGTTGTCCATGGGCGCTGGGGCTTATCTGGCGGCGAAGAGTGAGCGGGAGTTTTACGAGGCGGAGTTTGCGCGGGAGTCGAAGGCGGTGCGGTTGAATCCTGTGGAGGCGCGGGAGTTGTTGTCGCTGACGTACCAGGTGCGCGGGTTGCCGCAGGAGGATGCGGATCGCGTGGTGGAGCATCTGGCTGTCGATGACAAGGGGCTTGCGGAGGCGTTGGCGCGGGAGCGGTTGAATACGACGGAGGAGTCGTTGAGTAATCCGATGACCTCGGCGGTGTCGGGGGCGGTGTCAACAGCGGTGGGGGCGTTTATCCCGATCGTGCCGTTCTTCTTTTTGTCGGGGTACCCGGCGGTGATTGTGGCGGCAGTGGTGTCGTTGATCGCACACTTCGGGGTGGGCGCGGCAAAGTCGTTGGTGACGATCCGATCGTGGTGGTCTAGCGGCTTTGAGATGACGTGGGTAGGCGCGCTGGAAGGTGCGGTGACGTATGGCATCGGACTGGCGTTGGGTCACCTGGGCGGCGGCGGTGTGAGCTAGTGTCGGCTCGGGTCCGTCGTGTAGAGTATGCGGCCGCGCGCAAGATACGGACCCGGAATACGGCGCTGTACCGCGTGCTGCATTGGCCGTTGTGGATCTTTGTGTTTTTTCTTGTGCCGGGGCCGTTGGTGTTCGACCTGTTCGCGGGCCGGCCGAACCGTTGGAACCTGATCTGGCTGATCGTGGTGCTGGTGATGACGGGTATCGCGGGGCTGCGGGGACGGTTGCCGGGGGCGGAGCCTGGGCCGTACATTCTGCGATTCACCGAGGACCGGCCGAACCCGCTCTACCGCAAAGTTTGTTACACGTTCGGATGGAATGCGGCGGTGAACTTTGCGTTGATGAACCTGGTGGGGTGCGTGATTGCTGTCGCAACTGGACGGTGGTTCATGCAGCAGATCTACTCGCGGGTGTACTTTCCGGTGCTGGCTGGGGTGGTGCTGCTGGGCGCAGCGGGTGTGTTGCCGCGGGTGCGGGCGTCAACGGCGGGTGAGGGGACCGAGCGGCGCTACTTCTACGGCACGGTATGGGCTGTGACGATCGCCCAAGCGGTGCTGATGGTGTTGTGGAAGGCGTTGCCGCGTGGGCATGCGGGCGATGTGGTGAAGTTGGTGGTGTATGGGGTGGTGTTGGCGGCTGTGGGGATGATGGCGCGTGCAGGCATGTTGCCGCGGACGCGGGCGATTCTGCCAGGTGAGTTGATGGTGGCGGATTGAGCGATGATGATGGCGCCGGAGTTGTTCCGCTGCGGGCAAACTGCGGATCTCTCCACTACGCTTCGCTTCGGTCGAGATGACACGTTCTTAGTAGGTCGCTGGATCGAGTACTAGGTCGCTGGATCGAGTAGTAGGTAGCTGGACGGGAAGTAGGGAGCTGGATCGAGCGTCGGTTACAGCGATTTGTGGGCGAGGGTAGAATGGCCGGGTGGTTGCCGGACATCGAGGAGCTTGCGCATGAAAAAGGCGTCAACGAATCAGGATCGTCGTAAGTTTTTGAAGACTGGCGGCGCTGTTGCTGCTGGGTTGTTGATGCCGGCGGCGGGTATGGCTGCAACGGAGCAGGCGAAGTCGTATACGTTGCCTCTGAACCCGAGGACGCATGGCGCAATGCCGACACGCAACCTGGGCAAGACGGGGTACAAGGTGGGCATCTTCAGCCTGGGCGGGCAGGCGACGCTCGAAAGGGCGAACATGTTCGACCAGGCAGTGCCGATCATCAACCGGGCGCTGGATCTGGGGGTGAACTACCTGGACACCTCGTCGATCTACGGCGGGCCGGACCGGTGGAGCGAGCAGTATGTGGGCGCGGTGATGAAGACGCGCCGGCATGAAGCGTTTCTTGCGACCAAGACCAAGGAGCGCACGCGCGATGGCTCGATGCGCATGATTGAGAAGTCGCTGCAGTTGCTGAATACGGACCACGTGGACCTGTGGCAGTTGCATGACATCGGCCTGCAACAGGATGTGGATGCTGTGTTTGGGAAGGGTGGCGCGATGGAAGCGCTGGTGGAGATGCAGGGACAGGGTGTGGTGAAGAATCTGGGCATCACCGGGCATTACCGGCCGGATGCGCTGATCGAGTGCATCAACCGGCATCCGTTTGACTGCATCCTGATGAGCCTTAATCCGGCCGATGTGCACATGTGGAGCTTCCAGGAGAAGCTGCTGCCGCTGGCGGTGGAGAAGCAGATGGGCATTATCGGGATGAAGGTGCCTTCGCGTGGGCGATTGCTGTCGACGTGGACGCCGCCTCCCGTGGAGGCGCAGAAGCATATGTGGGAGGGCTCTGCGATTGCGACACGGCCGGGCGTGATGACCATGAAGAACGCTGTGGACTATGCGTGGACGCATCCGGTGAGCACGATCATCGTGGGTTGCGACAACCTTGCCCAGCTGGAAGAGAATGTCAAGTATGCGCGGGAGTTTACGCCGTTGTCGCATACCCAGATGGCGTCGTTAAATGCGGCGGCGGA
Source organism: uncultured Acidobacteriaceae bacterium (assembly GCA_964252405.1). Classification (GTDB taxonomy): domain Bacteria; phylum Acidobacteriota; class Terriglobia; order Terriglobales; family Acidobacteriaceae; genus Granulicella. Next base: position 7,015 of record CAXUNH010000045.1, read on the forward strand.
GCCTGTGGCGCAGCAGTCACTGTTTTACCGGTTTACGGATCGTAGCAAGGGATAGAAAGACAGCAGGAACCCGAAAGCCTCCGCGGTGAGCGGAGGCTTTTCCATTGAGGGGTGAAGTTATTTGTCGGACGCGCGGGCGATGAGGGTGGCGGTGTAGGCTGCGCCGAAGCCGTTGTCGATGTTGACCACGGTGACGTTGGGGCTGCAGGAGTTCAGCATGCCGAGCAGGGCGGCGGCCCCGGCGAACGAGGCGCCGTAGCCGACCGACGTGGGCACGGCAAGCACGGGGACGGAGACGAGGCCACCGACGACGGAGGGCAGCGCGCCTTCCATGCCGGCGCAGACGATCACGACGTGTGCTTCGGTGAGTTCGCTGCGAACCGCGAGGATGCGGTGCAGGCCGGCGACGCCGACATCGTACAGACGCGTGACCCGCGCGCCGAAGGTTTCGGCGGTGGTGGCGGCCTCTTCCGCGACGGGCAGATCGCTGGTGCCGGCGCAGAGGACGGCGATGTGGCCGCGTGTGGGCGCCGTGGTTTGGCGGAGAGCGATCGTACGTCCGGTGGCATTGTGGAGGGCGTTGGGGTGCTGCGCGAGAACGGCGTCCGCGGTGGCCTGGTCAGCGCGTGTGGCCAGGACGTCGACGCCATCTTTGGCGAGAGACGTGAAGATGGCCGCGGTTTGCGCAGGCGTTTTGCCCGCGGCGTAGATGACCTCAGGCAAGCCCGTGCGCAGGCTGCGATGGTGATCGACGCGCGTGTGGCCGAGGTCCTCAAAGGGCAGTGAGGCCAAACGTCGCGAGGCGGCTTCTGCGCTGATTTGGCCGCGTTCGATCCCAGCGAGAAGTTCGAGGAGGTGCTGTTGCGTCATTCGGAGATCTTTGGTTGCTAGTTGTTGGTTGGTGTTGGCGTCGTGGCGAGGAAGGCGGCGATGGCGGCCTGCTGGACGAGCTTCAAGGGTGCGTTGTTTCGGAGCGCGGCGGCTTTGCAGTCTTCGAACTCGGGGGCTGCGTTGCGTTGCCCAGTGGCGTCCCGGCCGAGCTTGATGCGGATGGGGCCGTACGCCGTACCAACGCTCACGTGCTCGCGGGCCAGGCAGGTGCGTTGGTCCTGGCGAATGCGCAGGCCCAGCGTGGGTGTTTCGCGTAAGAGAAGCTCCTGCAGGGCGGCGCTCTTTGCTGGTTGCGAGAGTACGGTGAGCAACGTGCCGGGCCGGCCCTTCTTCATGATGACGGGTGTGAGCATCACGTCGAGCGCGCCTTGTGCGAGTGCTTGTTCGGCAACGTAGGCGAGCAGTTGGGGCGAGGCGTCATCCAGGGCAGTTTCGATCACGGTGACTGTCTCGGTCCGATGTTTCGCGTCGGCGATGCTGACCCTTCCCTGGGTGGCGCTGCCGGTTGAGGTCGCTTCATCAAGTTCGCCGATGCTGAGTCGAAGGACGTTCGGGAAGTCCTTTGGATTGCGTGTGCCGGCGCCGTAGCCGATCTGCTCGACGCGCATGGGCGGTTGTGGGCCGAAGGACGGATTGAGCGCGCGAACCAGCGCTGCGCCTGTGGGCGTGACCAGCTCCTTTTGGACGCGCGCGGAGTAGGTGGGCACGCCGCGCAGCAGATCTGCGGTGGCCGGTGCGGGAACAGGGAAGGTGCCGTGCGCGCACTGTACCACCCCGCCGCCGACGTTCAGTGGTGAGCTGTACCAGGCGCCGATCCTAAGGTGATGCATGCCGGCACAGGAGGCCACGATGTCGACGATCGCATCGACGGCGCCGACCTCGTGGAAGTGGATTTCATCCACGGGCAAGTTGTGAATCTTCGCTTCAGATTGGCCGAGCAACTCAAACGTGTGAATGGCTGCTGCCTTGACAGGCTCCTCCAAGGGTGCGTTCTGGATAAGGGTGCGGATCTGCGTCAGGGAACGGCCGTGAGTGTGGGTATGTTCGTGGGCAGGGTGTTCCTCGGAGTGGGCCCCCCCGTGCGTGTGAGGATGACCGGTGTTGTGAAGGTGCTGCGTCTTTGGCTGCGGCGTGAGCACAGGGGGAACATGAGGCTGATATTCGAGCGGCCCCGGGTGCGCGTGGTCTGACGCTGCATCGAGCGTGTGCTCGTGGGCTTGGGTGTGCGGCTTTTTCTCGGCGAGTTCACCGCCTTCCAGCACATGGACCTTGGTGCCCGAGATGCCACTGCGATCGACAGTTTCGATTGTCAGGCTGGCATTGATGTTCAAGGCGGCAGCGGCTTCCTGCAGCACGTGTTCGGGAACGCCGGCATCGATCAGAGCGCCGAGAAACATATCGCCGGCAATTCCGGCAAAACAATCAAGGTAAGCAATACGCATGATTCGATCGATTCCTGAGTCGTGGGCTCATGTTGTCGGAGCGGAGGTGAGCGCGCTGACAGGGAGCACGTCATTCATCGAGCCGGAGCGATAGCCCTGCATGTCCAGTGTGACGTACTTGAAACCGATGGCCTTGAGGGCCGCGGTGATCCCGTCGAGGATGTCGAGGTGAAGCGCACGAGGCAGGTCGGTCCGGGCGATCTCCACCCGGGCGAGGTCGCCGTGATGACGGACGCGCACCTGCGGAAAGCCGAGGCTGTGGAGGTGCTCTTCAGCGCGTTCGACTTGGGAGAGATTTTGCGCCGTGACGGGACGACCATACTCGATGCGTGAGGACAGGCAGGCGCTGGCGGGCTTGTCTGCGAGGACCAGACCGGCGTCGCGGGCCAGCATTCTGATCTCCGCCTTGGTGAGCTGGGCGGTGACGAGCGGGGCCTGTGCGTGATGCATGGCTGCGGCTTGTTGGCCGGGCCGGAACTCTCCACGGTCGTCGAGGTTCATGCCGTAGGCGATATGGGTGAACCCGAGTTGGTTGCGCTTCAGTTCCATTTGGGCGAAGAGCTCGTCTTTGCAGTGGAAGCAGCGCTGGGCGTCGTTGCGCGCGTAGTCGGGATTCGCCAGTTCGGCGGTTTGGAGAATCTCGAGCGGTATGCCGTGTTGTGCGGCGAAGGCAATTGCCGCGGCGAGTTCTTTGCGGGGGAGTGAGGCGGAATCGGCAATCACCGCGAGCATGCGCGGGCCGAGCGTCCGGTGCGCGGCGTAGGCGAGGAACGCAGAGTCCGTGCCGCCGGAGTAGGCGACGAGCACCGAGCCCAGATCGCTGAGCGTTTGGTGGAGCAGTGCGGATTTTTGCGTGAGGTCCACTAGGAGATTGTAGTTGGCGCTTGCGCGTGGGTGCCGGTGGTTGGATGCGGTTGGCGGCCTGGGACGTCAGGCTCCGCCGGCGAGGGTTGCCGACCGGAGCGCCCTGAGACGCCGACTTGCTCGCTCGCCCCACTCAGCGTACCAGCGCGGGCAGACGGTCGCTGAGACCGAAGAGAAAGATCGTGCCGATGGCGAGGCTGTAGGCCGCGGTAAGTGAGGTGACGGCTGCCTGCAGACGTGGTCGCGTAGTGCTGCCGGCGAAGATGCCGCTTGCGCTGGCGGTCATCAGCGTATTCATGACGAGCAGGCCGGCAATGAACGCGAGCAAGCCGATAAGGCCGCGGCTGGTGCCTCCGAGGTTGGCGGCGAGCAGGAAGAGCAGGAGCTGGGACGGGGTTTCGGCGCCGAGGCCGTGAATGATGCCCACGGTGAACACGGAACCACGGTCGTAGCGGAAGGCGAACGGGTCTGGCCGGGGCGCGGTGGAGTCGGCGAGCCTTCGCAGGCGCCACCAGGTGTAGCGTGCGCCGGAGATGAGGAGCGCGATGCGGCTGCGCGCGACCGGGTGCGTGTGGCCGGGGGTGAGGTCGCCGCGGCGGCGCCACATCGCGGCGAAGACGTAGAGGGCGAGAAGGATGAGCGTGGCGCCCACGAGACGCTCGCCGACGGCGTCGAGATGCTGCGGCAGCGAGAGATGCAGGAAGATCACGCCGATGCCGAGGACGGCGACGGTAAGGGCATGGCCGAGGGCGTATAGCAGGCCAAGACGCATGCCTTCGCGCCAGCCGCGCTGCACGCTTGTGATATCGGTGATGGCGGCGAGGTGGTCGTAGTCGAAGCCATGACGAAAGCCCAGCAGGAGGCAGGAGAGCAGCGCAAGCTCAAGGGACGTCGACATCGGCAAGCTCAGGGTAAATCAGATCGCGGCCTGGGCAACGCCAGGAGCGCCGCCGGGGCCGCAGCCAGGCCGCAACGTTTGTAGAGTCCCGGGGATCGGGGGTTGTTGTGTGTGTTTTCTGCATCGTTGTGTCGTCTGGGCGAATCTGAAAGTTGATTCTTCCATGCTCAGGACTTCGCTGTGCGGAGATCTGCGGCATGATCAAGGGTGAACGAGTGAGACAGACACCAGACCAGGGCCAGATGCGCTTGACCCAGGGGGCCTCTGCGAGCGCAGTGATGGTCCTTGCGTTGGGCGCGCTATCGGGATGTGGGGGCAAGAAATCCGTTTCGGCTGCACCGGCCATGGGACCCATGCCGGTCTCCGTGGTTTCGGTGCAGCAGGCGGATGTTCCTCTCACGGGGGAGTGGGTCGGCACGCTGGATGGGTATGTGAATGCGCAGATCCAGCCCCAGGTGAGCGGGTATCTGATTCGGCAGCTTTATCGCGAGGGTTCGCCGGTTGCCAAGGGTCAGGTGCTCTTTCAGATCGATCCGCGGCCGTTTCAGGCGACCCTGGAACAGGCGCAAGGGCAGGTAGGGCAAGCGCAGGGGCAGTTGGGCCAGGCGCAGGCGCAGCTTGGTTTGGCGCAGATCAATGTGAACCGGGATACTCCGCTTGCGGAGCAGCACGCCATTGCACAAAGTCAGTTGGACAATGACAAGCAGCAGGCGCTGCAGGCTCAGGCCGGGGTGCGGACCGCGCAGGCGGCGATCGCGGCGGCCCAGGCGAACGTAGCGACCGCAAAGCTCAATCTCGGCTTCACGCAGGTGCGGTCGTTGATCTCCGGCGTAGCGGGCCAGGCGACCACACAGGTGGGCAACCTGGTGAATGCGCAGTCGGTGCTGACGGCTGTTTCGCAACTGGACCCGATTAAGGTGTACTTCTCGCTCAGCGACAATGAATACCTGGCGCTGACCCGCCGCGCCCAGGCGGGCAACGGCGACCTGCTGAAGGGCTCAGCGAACCTGCCTTTGACGTTAACGCTGGCGAATGGGACCGTGTATCCGCATACGGGGCGCGTGGTGTTCGTCGACCGGCAGTTGAACCAGCAGACGGGCGCGATCCGCATTGCGGCGTCGTTCCCCAACCCGGGGAATGTGTTGCGGCCGGGACAGTTTGCGCGGGTGCGGGCGAACACCGATGTGCTGCACAGCGCCTTGCTGGTGCCGCAGCTTGCGGTGCAGGAGCTGCAAGGCCAGCAGCAGGTGTACACGGCGGGAGCGGATAACAAGGTGCATGTAGCAAACGTGAAGCTGGGCCCGCAGTACGGCAACAACTGGGTTGTGACCAGTGGTTTGCAACCGGGCGAGCGGGTGATCACCGACAACCTGCAGAAGTTGCGGGAAGGCGCGCCGGTCGATCCACGTCCGGCGACGGCAATCACACAGCCGGTGGCTTCCACCAACACAGACACGACGGGACGGTAAGCTGATGTCGAAGTTCTTCATACGCCGGCCCATTGTGGCCATCGTCATTGCGATTCTGACGGTGATTATCGGTGTGGTGTCGATGCTGAGCCTGCCGATCTCGCAGTACCCGAACATTGTGCCGCCCGAGGTACAGGTTCAGGCGACCTACCCGGGAGCCGATGCGCGCACGCTGGTGCAGGCCGTGGCCACACCGTTAGAGGAACAGATCAACGGTGTCGATAACGCCATCTACATGTACTCGGAGAACGCCAACAACGGCCAGGCGACCGTCTACGTGGACTTTGACGTCAAGACGAACCCCGATACGGATCAGGTGCTGACGCAACTGCGTGTGTCGCAGGCGCAGTCGCAGTTGCCGAGCCAGGTGAATACGGCCGGAGTCATCGTGCAGAAGGCGCAGACCTCGCCGCTGATGATTGTCAGCGTGAGTTCGCCCAACGGGAAGTACGGCGCGGACTTCCTCACCAACTACGCCATCATCAACCTGCAGGATGAGCTGACGCGTGTGAAGGGCGTGGGACGCGTTCAGGTGTTCGGTGGGCAGTATGCGCTGCGAGTGTGGGTGGATCCGGACAAGCTGGCGCAACTCGGCGTAACCGCGACCGACGTCATCAGTGCGCTGAACACGCAGAACAATGTCAATCCCGCCGGCCAGATTGGCGGGGAGCCTGTACCGAACGGGCAGCAGTTCACGTATACGGTGCGAACGCAGGGACGTTTGGTGACTCCCGAGGAGTTCGGCGACATCATCCTGCGCGCGAACCCGGATGGGTCGGTCTTGCATTTGCGCGATGTAGCGCGCGTTGAGTTGGGCACCCAGGTGTACAACCTGACCGCGCGGTACAACAAAGCTCCGGCCGGCGTGATGGGGATCTATCAGCTCCCGGGGTCGAACGCGGTAGATACGGCCAAGAACGTACGGGCGCGGCTGGATGAGTTGTCGCAGCGCTTTCCGGCGGGGCTGAAGTACGAGGTGCCGCTGGATACGACCAAGGCGGTGAGCGCGGGGATCCACGAGATCATCGTGACGCTGGTGATTGCGCTCGTGCTCGTCATCCTGGTGGTCTACATCTTCCTGCAGGGCTGGCGCGCTACGCTGATCCCCCTTATGGCGGTGCCGGTTTCGTTGATCGGCACGTTTGTCTTGTTTCCGCTGCTTGGATTTTCGATCAACACGCTGTCGCTCTTCGGTCTGGTGCTGGCGATCGGCCTGGTCGTTGACGACGCGATCATCGTGGTGGAGGCGGTGGAGCACCACATTGATGAGGGCATGTCCCCGCGAGCGGCGACCGAACTTGCGATGGAGGAGGTCGGTGGGCCGGTGGTGGCGATCGCCATCATTCTTGCGGCCGTGTTTATTCCGACGGCCTTCATTCCGGGCATCACGGGACGGCTGTATCAGCAATTTGCGGTGACGATTGCGATCTCGGTGTTGATCTCTGCATTTAACGCGTTGACGTTGAGCCCTGCACTCTCCTCCCTGCTGTTGAAACCGAGGGACAAGGAGCGGAAGCCGGGGCCGTTGCAGCGCTTTTTCAACGGGTTCAATCGGTTTTTCAGCAAGACGACGGACAGGTACGTGTCCACTTCGGGCGTCCTGGTGCACAAGTCCGGCGTGACCATGATCGCGCTGGCTGTGGTGGCCTTCCTGGCATTCCTGTTAGGCGCCAGGTTGCCCACCGGGTTCATTCCGACGGAGGATCAGGGTTATCTGTATGTGGCTCTGCAGTTGCCGGATGCCTCCAGCCTGCAGCGTACGGATGCGGCGGCGCAACAGGTCTCGGACGCACTGTTGCATACGCCCGGCATTGAAGGCGTCATTGCGGTGAACGGCTTCAGTCTGCTTACGTTGACGCAAAGTACGAACACCGCCTTCTTTTTCGTGTCGCTGTCGCCCTGGGAGGCGCGCAAGGCTCCCTCGGAGCAGCTGGCCAACATTCAGAGCAGCGTGCAACGCAAGCTGATGGGTGTCGGTGAGGGATTGGCCTTCAGCTTTCCGCCCCCGGCCATTCCGGGCATCGGTACCTCGGGCGGCGTACAGATGGTCGTGGAAGACCGGTCAGGAAATGACGATCCTTCGTTTCTGACCAAGAATCTATTCGGGTATCTGGCCGCGGTGTCGAAACGCCCGGAGATCGCAGCGGCGATCCCGGCCTACCTGCCCGCGGTACCCCAGTTGTACGCGGATGTGGATCGCGAAAAGGCCAGTGAACAGCAGGTGGACCTGAACAACGTCTACACCACCATGCAGACCTTCATGGGCGGCTATCTGGTGAACTACTTCAACCGCTTTGGACGGCAATGGCAGACGTATGTGGAGGCGGAAGGCAGTCAGCGCACAAAGATCGACAACATTAACCGCTTCTATGTGCGCAGCGCAAATGGAAGCCAGGTGCCGCTGAGTTCTCTGGTGCATGTCAAGCAGATTGCGGGGCCGGAGTTCCTCACGCACTTCAATGAATACCCCGCGGCGCAGTTGAACATCACCGGAGCGCCGGGCTACAGTTCGGGACAGGTGAGGGCCGCGTTGGAAGAGGTCTTTCAGCAGCACATGCCGCTGGGCATGGGATTTGACTACCAGGGCATGAGCTTTCAGGAGCAACAGGCGGCCAAGGGCGTGCCGGCGTGGGCGGTCTTCGCGCTTTCCCTGCTGTTTGTCTTTCTGATTCTTGCTGCCTTGTATGAAAGCTGGTCGCTGCCGTTCAGCGTCTTGCTGTCCACGCCCGTTGCCATTCTGGGTGCGTACATCGCGCTGAGCGCGCGGGCGCTGGAGAACGACATCTTCGCGACTATCGGTTTGATCATGCTGATCGGCTTGTCGGCGAAGAACGCCATTCTGATCGTTGAATTTGCGGTGGCCAACTACAAGGGTGGGCAGTCCATTTCAGAGTCGGCGCTGAACGCCGCGCGGCTGCGCTTCCGGCCGATCGTGATGACCGCGCTGGCATTCATCTTCGGTTGTTTGCCGTTGTGGACGGCTTCGGGTGCGGGCGCGACCTCGCGCCGCATTGTGGGCACCGTCGTGATCGGCGGCATGCTGTTGGAGAACACGATCGGCATTTTGTTCATTCCGGTCACCTTCTCCGTGGTGGAGTATCTGAGTCACCGTTTTTCCCGCGGCGGCAAGGGGACGACGATGGATTCTTCGCACGATGTGGACCCGCGCGATCTGGGCAAAGAGGCCGGGCTGCAGCGGGCGCCCGAGGGAGAACACGCGTGATGTTCCGGAGGCCGAACAATGTTTCTCGTGTCGGTGGGCTGTTGCTGGGGAGTACGCTGCTGGCGTGCGTGGGATGCAACGTAGGGCCCAAGTACACGCGTCCGCAGGCGCCGGTACCGCCGACGTTTCGCGGTGCCGATAACGCGGAGGTTTCGAGCGATCCAAAGGGCTCGCTTGGCGATCAGCAGTGGGCTCAGGTCTTCCGCGAGCCTGAACTGCAGGAGCTGATCAAGACCGCGCTGACGAACAACTTCGATCTGCGCGTTGCAGCCGAGCGCGTTCTTGAGCAGCAGGCGCAGGTGCGCATTACACGCTCGCAGGAGTTCCCGCAGATCTCTGTCGGGGGTCTGGGCGTGGGGGCGCGCATCCCCAACTCGGTGGTGAACTCGAACAATTCATCCGGCAACAGCGGAAGCAGCAACAGCAACAACAACTCTGCGTTTCCGGATCCCTTTGTGGAAGGCTCGCTGAGTCTGTCGGCGTCGTGGACCCCGGATTTCTGGGGCCTCTACCGCAAGCAGACCCAGGCGGCGCGCGACCAACTGTTGGCGCAGGAGTGGGCCCAGCGCGCCGTGCGTTTGACGCTGGTGCAGCAGGTAGCGACCACGTACTTCCAACTGCGCACGCTGGATGCCCAGCTTGCAATCGCCAAGGAGACGCTTGACGTGCGTCAGAACTCGGTGAACCTGACACGCACGCTGGAGCAGGGCGGCGCCGCGCCGTTGAGCGACGTGCGCCAGGCGGAGCAGTTGTTGTACACGGCATCGAACCAGATTCCATTGCTCGAGCAGCAGATCCAGCAGAACGAAAACGGGCTGCGCTTGCTGCTGGGGCAGAATCCCGGTCCCGTGGCGCATACGGACCCGAACGCGCTGGCACCTGTACCGCAGGACCTGCCCGTCGGCTTGCCGTCGCAGTTGCTGGAGCGACGGCCGGACATCCAGCAGGCGGAGGCGCAGCTACGGGCCGCCAATGCGCAGATCGGCGTTGCGCGTGCGCAGTTCCTGCCGCAGCTTCCGCTGAGTGCGTCGGGTGGTTTTGGAGGCAACTCCTTTTCGAACTTCTTTGATCCCGGGGGCGCTACGGTCTACGGGCTTGGGCAGTTGACCCAGGCCGTGTTCACGGGCGGCAAGTTGCGCGGACAATTGCAGCTTTCAGAGCGGCAGAAGGAAGAGATGGTGCTGGACTACCAGAAGTCCATCGCAACCGCGCTGCATGATGTGTCCAACGCGCTGATTGCGGTGAACAAGCAGCGGGCGGCTCGCGTGGAACAGGAGAAGCTGGTCGCTGCCGCGCAGGATGCCACGCGTCTGGCGCAGGTCCGGTATCAGGGGGGAGCCACCAGCTACCTGGAGGTGTTAACGACCTCATCGAATCTGTTTGCGGCGCAGTTGAACTTGTCGAGCGCCCAGCAGAGTGAGGCGTTGACGCTGGTGGAGCTGTATAGCGCGCTGGGCGGCGGTTGGCAGTAGCAGAGCGGGAAACATCAATAGAGCGCGGCGGGCGGCTATTGGTTCACGGCGCTGGCGAGGAACCCGCCATCGACGGCGAGGATCTGGCCTGTGGTGAAGCTGCTGGCGTCTGAGGCGAGATACAGGGCTGCGGTAACGAGTTCCTCGACGCGGCCGAAGCGGTGCATGGGCGTGCGGAGTTGCAGTTCCTGACCGCGGGGGCTATCGAGCAGCGCGCTGTTGAGCGCGGTGGGGAAGACGCCTGGCGCGATGGCATTGACGAAGACGTTGTGCGGGGCCCACTCGATGGCGAGGGACTTGGTGAGCGCGCCGACCGCCGCTTTGCTGGCGCCATACGCCGCGACCTCGTGGAACGCGACGTAGGTTGAAAGGGAAGCGATGTTGATGATGCGTCCCTGGCGACGCGCGATCATGTCGCGGCCGAAGATCTGACACGCGCGCAGGGTGCCTTTGACGTTGAGGTCGAAGATGACGTCCCAGGCTTCGTCGGTCCAGTCGAGCGTGGGCGTCCGTCTGGTCATGCCGGCGCAATTGAGCAGGATGTCGACGGCGGGGAACTCGGCCTTGACCGCGTGGTGAAGAGCTTCGAGACTTTGGCGCGAAGTGACGTCCGAGGTGATGTTCAGGGAGCGCCGGCCGAGATCGCGAATGGCGTCGGTCATGGCGCGGGTGCCTTCTCCGGAGCGCGACGTGGCGATGACATCGGCGCCGGCCCGGGCGAGGCCGAGGGCGAGCGCTTCGCCGATGCCGGAAGTGCCACCGATGACCACAGCGCATTTTCCGGTGAGGTCAAAATAATTCATCTCTGCGGGCTCCTTCCTTCCCTGCACACCATTGATAACACATGGTGCCGGGCCGTCCGCGATTCCCATGGTTCCCGGAATGGAGAGCATCTCGCGTGAGCTGGTCGATCCTTCCTGCTGAGCCGGGATGTCTCCGAGCCGCAAGGAGGACTATCGCCGAAGGTGCACTCCCAAAGAGGAGGCCAAGGAGGGCAGTGAGCCCGGCAGCCCTGTCCTTAGGCGATCCCGAGGAACTGGAGGGTGGCGATCTGTTGCTCCTCATGTCGCCCCGGGTCAATCTCCACTTCCAGGACAGACACCTCGTGAAGATCGAAGCTGAGATCCTCGACTTCGGTGTTCGACCCTCCGGGACTGAAGTTCCACTGCTGACGAACGATTTGGCGCCGTTCAAACCCGGGACCTGAGGCAAACAGGGCAAGCTCCTGGCTCCGTTCGGCTGTGTGTTCCTCGATGACGAGCCGAATGCGCCGGATCGACTGCGGGCGGTCGAACTGCAGGCGAATTTGCTGCGGTCCGGGCTGGGCCGCGCGCCAGCCCGCCCTCATGTTTTCGTCCAGCACGTTTTCAAAGGGATTTTGCGGGTCCTCTGACGAGATCTCCGCGACGGCAATCTTCTCCAGGTTCAACCACAATTCCGAAGAGGGCGGTTTGGTGGCGGAGGAAGCTGGACGAGGCAACATGATTTTTCGCATGAGTGGGACTCCTTCTCTTGGTGCTGTTGTATTTTGGAGCTCTCTTTGGAGACTTCTACATCTCCAGTGGGATTACCGGAGGAGTTCGCCGGTCTTAAGGTGTACTTCATGGCCCGAGAGCAGTACAGAACGCCGGATGAAGACGTAGCGGCGGAGTTCGAACGGGTGTCCCAGCTGTTCCGTCTGGCGCTGGGCAGGCCGTCGGACCGCGTCCTTTTTGATTCACTGATGGGGGAAGCCAGCGAGAAGGGTTTGAACTGGGTGCAGGGGCTCGAGTACGTGATCGAGCGGCGCCGGCGCGGAGACACGTCAGCGGCTGACGCGGTAGCTGCTAAGCGCCGGGCGCGGAGTGAGCGGTCCGCGGGGACGGCGGGCGACCTGCGCAGGGCGGGCTAGTGCAGGAGGCCGGTGTACCGGAGTTAGAGGCCCTTGTCGGCGAGGAACTTGATGAGATCCTTCACGCGGCTCGAGTAGCCCCACTCGTTGTCGTACCAGCTAATGACCTTACCCGTCTGGCCGACGGTCTTGGTGAGCTTGGAGTCGACGATCGAGGAGAGCGGGTTGCCCTTGAAGTCGGAGCTGACGAGTTCCTCGTCAGTGAAGCCGAGGATGCCCTGGAGCGGACCTTCGCTGGCCGCCTTGAGGGCGGCGTTGATGCTCTGCACGTCGATCGGCTTTTCGGCGACGAAGGTGAGATCGACGACGGAGACGTTGGGAGTGGGAACGCGGATGGCGAAGCCGTCAAGCTTGCCGTCCATCTCCGGGATGACGAGCTTGAGGGCCTTGGCGGCGCCGGTGGAGCTCGGGATCATGCTGAGCGCGGCGGCGCGCGCGCGGCGCAGGTCCTTGTGCGGTGCGTCGAGAACCACCTGGTCGTTGGTGTAGCTGTGCACCGTGGTCATAATGCCGGACTGGATCGTAAAGGCCTCGTGGAGGACTTTGACCACCGGCGCGAGGCAGTTCGTGGTGCAGCTCGCGTTGGAGAGGATGTTGTGCTTCGCCGGATCGTACTTGTCGTCGTTGACGCCGAGAACGATGGTGAGGTCCTCGTTGGTGGCCGGGGCGGAGATGATGACCTTCTTCACCGTGCTGCCGAGATGGGCCCTGGCCTTTCCAGCATCCGTGAAGAAGCCGGTGGACTCAACGACGATCTCCGCCCCGACGGAGGCCCAGTCGAGGTTGGCGGGATCGCGCTGGGCGAAGACCTTGATGGTCTTGCCGTCGACCGTGATGGAGTCGTCGGTCGCGGAAACCTCGTTCGGCAGGTTGCCGAGGATGGAGTCGTACTTGAGCAGGTGCGCCAGGGTGGCGGGGGTGGTCAGGTCGTTCACGGCGACGAACTCGATCTCCGGGTTGCCCTGGGCGTTCTCAAGCACGGTGCGAAAGACGTTGCGTCCGATGCGGCCGAAGCCGTTAATCCCAACCTTTACTGCCATCTCAATCTGCTCTCTTCCGACGTTTCATCTGCGGAGCTGCCTGGCAGCCCTCCGCGCAATCCCTTTGAGGCTATCAAAGGCGGCGGGAACCCGCCAATGTGGGGAGGCCGGCCAGGTGCACCGCTTTTGCGGCAGGGCCGGGCGTATGGTACATCCTGAGTATGCGCGAATGGTTGCGCGAGAGGTTCATGAGACGACGTTCAAGACGTCCTCCGAACGAATCGGAGTCCACGGGAAAGATCGGGCAGGAGCTGCCCACGGATCAGCCGGCGCCGTTGCGCCCGACCTATCCGGAACCTTTACGGGCTGAGCCTGCGTCTGCGACGGCCCCGGTGCCGAGCGAGCCGGAGGCCGAAGAGCCCCAGACCGAGGTGACGGCGGAGCTGCAAGGATTGCAGCCGGGCGAAGAGCCTGAACCGCGCGGGGAGGTTGCGGCACCGGAGGCAGATCAGCCCATCGAACAGCCGAAGCTGGTGATGGAGACGCAACCTGAGTCGGTGGGCACGCCGCCGGTGGCGCCTGCGCCGGCAAAGTCGCCGCGAGGCTATGTTGTGCTGACGATCGGGCTGCCTGGGTCGGGCAAGACGACGTGGTACAAGCGCCGTGGCGTGACGCCGCTGTCGAGCGACCTTTTGCGGAACATTCTTTTCGACGACATCACGGAGCAGCGCTACCAGGGGCTGGTCTTCAGCACGCTGCGGAGCCTGTTGCGCGCGCGATTGATTGCGAAGATGCCGTGGAATTACGTGGATGCGACGAATCTTAGTCCGCACGAGCGCCGCCAGTGGATCAAGATGGCGAAGAGCTTTGGGTATGAGGTGCAGGCGGTGTTTTTCGATGTGCCGCTGAGTGTGTGCCTGGAGCGGAACTCGAAGCGCGACAGCCAGGTGACCGATGAGGTCATGCACAAGATGGCGGAGCGGTTGCGTCCGCCGGCGTTCAAGGAAGGGTTTGACAAGATTACGGTCGTGCGGGTGAAGGACGCGACGAATCCGACCTCGGTGGCGCCGCCGCCGATCGCCGAGGCTGACCAGGGCGCGCGGCGCGGGGCGGAAAGCTCGCCTGAGGCGGCCGGGTAGGGTTCAGACACAACGCAGATTTCCTCAGGGAATGACAAAAAGGGACGACGATGGCCACCGGTGGCGTGGAGTTCGCGGATGTGAGCTTCGCCGTTGCGGGTGGCCGTCAGCTTCTGCGGGGTGTTTCCTTCCGTTGTGAGCCAGGGAGCACGACGGCCTTGCTGGGGCGGAGCGGATCGGGGAAGACGACGCTGCTGCGGACCGTGAATGGGCTGGTGCGCCCGACGGGCGGACGGGTCGTGGTCCATGGGCAGGATGTGGCGTCTGCGGACGTGCTGATCCTGAGGCGTGGGATCGGGTATGTCATCCAGGAGAGCGGGCTCTTTCCGCACATGAGCGTCGAGCGGAACGTCTTGATGCCGTTGGAGGTTGCGGGAGTCGTGGGAGCCCGGCAACCAGGCTACGGGAAGCGGGACCCGGGACGTCCGTACGACGAAAGTGAAGCGGCCGCTGCGGTCGAGCGGGTTGGATTGAACCGGGATGTGCTCCGGCGGTATCCGTGGCAGCTGAGTGGCGGGCAGCGGCAGCGCGTGGGTGTGGCACGGGCGCTGATCTCCGAGCCAAAGGTGCTGCTGATGGATGAGCCGTTTGGCGCGCTGGATCCGCTGACGCGGGCGGAGATGCAGCGCATGATGCGAACGCTGCTGAAGGCCGGCGAGGTGACCACGCTGATGGTCACGCATGATCTGCAGGAGGCGCTCTTTCTAGCCGATCGCGTCGTGCTGATGCGGGATGGCGCGGTGTTGGCCAATGTGCCCTCGACCGAGGTGATGGAGAGTGCCGACCCTGCGGTCCGCGAGTATGTGCGTGCGACGCAGCCCCAGGATGCGGCAGCCTGATGGAGACGTTTGTGCACCGGTACGGCGGTGAGATCGGGCGCCTGACGTTTGAGCACCTTTGGTTAACCTTCAGCGCGATGCTGTTTGCGGCGGCGATCGGGCTTCCGCTGGGCGTGCTGCTCACGCGTAAACAGCGCCTGGCACAGCCTGTGCTTGGCGTTGCGAACGTGCTGCAGACGATCCCGAGCCTGGCGCTGTTTGGGTTGTTGTTGCCGGTGCCCTTCCTGGGAGACCGGGCCGCGCGTCTGGCGATTGTGGCGTTGACAGGGTATGCGTTGCTGCCGATTCTGCGCAACACGTATGCGGGCATCAACAGTGTGGACCCGGCGTTGATCGATGTGGCGAACGCGCTGGGCATGACGGGATGGCAACGGCTGCGCAAGGTGGAACTGCCCCTCGCGGCCAGTGTGATTCTGGCAGGGCTGCGCACGGCGACAGTGACGTGTGTGGGCGTGGCGACGATTGCGGCGGCCATTGGGGCTGGCGGCTTGGGCGAGTTGATCTTCCGTGGGGTGGCGAGCGTGGATAACGGGCTGGTGCTCGCCGGGGCGGTTCCGGCGGCGTTGCTGGCGTTGGCTGCGGATGGCTTGCTGGGGTTTGCGGAGAAGCGGATGACGGTGCGGCGGTGAGGGGCTCAGGGTCTTGTTGCGCTATGGGGTGTGAGTCGTTGAGGTGCGAGTTCAGGCAGATCCCGGCGGGGATGCTTGCGGTCTGGCTGTTGGCCTTGACCGCGTGTGCGCCGCCACGGAGTTCGCATGTGGTGATTGGGGCGAAGAACTTTACCGAGCAGGTGGTGCTGGGCGAATTGCTGGCGCAGGAGATCGAGGCTGAGGGTGGCGGGCCGGTGGAGCGGCGGTTCTGGCTGGCGGGAAGTTATCTGTGCCAGCAGGCTTTGATCTCGGGGCGCATCGATGGGTACCTCGAGTACACGGGGACGGCGTTGACGGCCATCCTGAAGCAGCCGTTGCCGCCTGTGGGGCAGCGCAGTGCAGCGGCTGTGGACGCGGTGGTGTCGACGCTGTACCAGCAGCGCTACGGTGTGGGGATGGGACCGGCGTTGGGCTTTGAAGACACGTTTGCGATGGTGGTGCGCGGAGACGATGCGCGGCGGTTGGGGTTGCGGACCATCAGCGATGTGG
>CAXUNH010000046.1:0-22572 GCA_964252405.1 uncultured Acidobacteriaceae bacterium
GTGCAGGAGCCCAACACGGAGCGCCCCCACAACGTCCTCATCGACACCGGCCCCGACTTCCACGCCCAGGCCACCCGCCTCAACCTGCGCCACCTCGATGCCGTCCTCTACACCCACGGCCACGCCGACCACGTCCTCGGCATGGACGATCTCCGCCCCCTCAGCTTCGGCCACCCCGGCGGCCTGCCCCTCTTCGCCGACGCACAAACCGCCGAAGTCCTCGAGCGCGTCTTCGAGTACACCTTCCGCACCGAAAATCGCTATCCCACCAGCGCCCGCGTCGTCCTGCACCGGCTGCCTGAAGAAGCCGGAGACGCAATCGATCTCTTCGGCGCCCGCTTCACCATCGTGCCCGTAACCCACGGTCCGACCACCATCGTGGGCTATCGCTTCGGTACGGCTGCGTACCTCACGGACCTCAACGACATCCCCGAATCCTCTCTCCCCCTGCTCCAGGACCTCGACATCCTCATCCTCGACGCCCTCCGCCGGCAACCGCATCCCAGCCACGCCCACCTCGACAAATCCATTCAACTCGTGCACCTTCTCCAGCCCAAACGAGCCTTCTTCACCCATATCAGCCACGATCTGGAGCACAACGCCACCAACGCCGCGCTCCCTCCAAACATCCAGCTCGCCCACGACAACCTCGAACTCCTCTTCCAGATCGCCTGAACACGCGCCACGCCCGCTCCAACCATGCTGACCGCACACTCCCTCGCCGAACTCGCAGAACTCCCCAACGCCGGCCAGCCTTCGGTCGTCACCATCGGCAACTTCGACGGCGTTCACGTCGGCCACCAGACCGTCATCGCCCAGGTCCGCCGGCGCGCACGCGAGCGGGACGCCCGCTCCGTCGTTGTCACCTTCCATCCTCACCCCGCACACGTGCTCCACACTGACGCAGGCACACCGCGCACGCCGCTGATCACCCCACTTCCTCGCAAGCTCGAGCTCCTCGGCCAAACCGGCGTCGACCTCACCCTCGTCCTCCCCTTTGACGACGAACTCCGAACGCTTTCCGCTCGCCAGTTCGCCCAGGCAGTCCTCTGCGACGCCCTGCACACCGTGGAGATCCACGAGGGAGAAACCTTCCGCTTCGGCCACCGCGCAGAAGCCGATATCGCGGGGCTCACGGAGCTGGGCAAATCCCTTTGCTTCACCGTGAACGCCTACCAGCCCGTGATCCGGCGCGGCGCGCCTGTGTCTTCCAGCCGCATTCGCACGCTGATCGCGGCCGGGAAGCTCGAAGCCGCCCGCGTTCTCCTGGGCAGGTCGTTCACCCTCGACAGCACGCCCGCGCGCGGTCGCGGTTACGGCACACGCTACGCCGTTCCCACGGTCAATCTCACTACACCTGCCGAGCTTCTGCCCGGCAACGGCGTCTACATTACGGGTCTCCGCATCGGCACAGGCCCACAGGCCCCGGTGTTCCAGGGCGTCACCAACGCCGGCAACCGCCCCACCTTCGGCGCTGACAGCTATGCGATCGAAACCCACCTCTTCGACTTCACACCCGTTGACCTCAGCGAGGAGACCCCGCTCCGCCTCAGCTTTCTGCATCGCGTTCGCGAGGAGCGCCGTTTTCCTGATCCTGAAGCCCTAAGAGCCCAGATAGGCGCCGATGTTCGCCAGGCGCAACGCTTCTTCCAGCTCTGCGCGGCCTTCAAGGTGCGCTAACACGTCCGGACTGCGATCCCCTGCTGCCCTGCCATACCTCCGGATGCGCCTCGATGACCTCGCGCAGGCGTACAGAGATGGTCTGGTCATCAACGGCCGAGGGATGCTCGTCGCACCCACTCATCTGCAAGCCGGAGATCGGGACAAACTCGACCATCCTGTCCCCCTCGTGACGAAGTCGCTCAACCACGTTTCCGGCCTCTGACTCGATCTCGCCTCCCTCACCGCCCGTCGCCCATACGACCAAAAGAGCGGCCGGATGATCTTGCCGGAGTGACTGAAGAAAGGCGACGTAGCTTGCTTCATACGCAGCGTGCAGTTCCTCGCGCGTGGTCCATGGTTCTCCCGCGTTCAGCGCAGTAGAAAAGTCATTCGTTCCTAAGCCGACCACGATCACCTGCGGCTTCCAACTTGCGTCGCGATAGTGTTGCTTCTTGTTGAAGAGCAGATACGGATACACTTCGGGCAACGTGTCTCGCTTGCCGCCGTTGTAATTCCGCACCACGCCCCGTCCGGAAATCGCATTTACCTGGTAATCAGCCCCAAAGCCCGCGGCTGTCAGGGGTCCGAATGCCAGAGAGTCGTCGGTCGTGGACCAGACCTCTTCATGCGAGCAGCCAGTCCTGGAGGACGTGTTGCCGTAGCCAACTGTGTACGAATCGCCGATGAACTCCATTTGCCGGCCCAGGGACGCGCCCGGTGAACGCCTGTCCTGGCGCGGCACCGAAAAGCCCTTAAACCCGGTTGGGCCCGCCTGACTCTCCGTCACAATCATCAATCGAACGGTGTGCGGACCTCGGGTGAGACCCACGACCCGATATGCGGAAGGCTGCGAACTGATGAAAGCGATCGCCGGTTGCCGGTCCACAACGAGATGAAGCCCTTGACGGCCCTCGCCAGTTCGGAAATACAGGGTTCGGCCCTGGAAGGCAGCTACAAAATAAGTGCCCGGCCACTGATAGACGAAGCCCGTTTCCGCGGGTGCATCTGCGGTTGCAGGGGCTGCGATCTGCGCCCGCCCGCCCACCGTCAGGTCCAGCAGCACTAGACCTTTCGGCAGCCGCGCTGGTTCGATGCGAATGGCTTGCGACCCCGCCATCGGTTCCAGCCACATCCCCAAAAACCCCAGCAACAACACGCGTTTCAGATGCCGACTCCTGCTTCAAACCTTGTAGGACAGCGGCAACGAAGCTGCCTGCTTCCAGCGGCCCTCAAAACTCTCTTTTGCGCACACAAGGGAGCAAGGAGAGAAATGCTCTTCTTATGTCAGTGCCATGTTCATGTTGCGGATGGCCTCATCGATCTCGGCCGTGCTCTTGAAGCCTACCGTTGCACAATCGACCCCTGCGTTCCGGAAGGCAAACTGCATGGCTTTCTGCCGGTCTTCAGCGCTGTTGTGAAAGGCGCCGCCACCAACCAGCTTCATGCCGATGATACCCTTGCCGTCTTTCTTCACCTGCCTGAAGTGCTGAAGGACCTCGCCCACGCTGTCGGGGTAGGTGCTGTCCGCATAGGTGGGCCCGTCCATGCGCGTACCGTTGTGGTTCACACGCATCAGAGCCACTTCAACCCATGAGTTTCCTGTCATCTGCCGCAGCGCCGGCAGTCCGTGCACGGACGCTCCGCGCGAACGCACGATCTTCCGCTCCTGGGCTTGTTCAACGCCGTCCTGCCAGCGTTTGGTCGTGCTCATCCAATCCGCCGTGTGCTGCCAATGCAGCAGCATGACGTCGAAATACTCCATCCTGTGCGTCTGCCGCATCTCCTCGAAACGCTTCGCAGGGTCCACGCCTTCGTCAGTCGTCACCTTCGTCATCAACTGGTAGCTGTCCCGCGGGTAAGGCTTGAGAGCCTCGCCAAGCATCGCCGGAGTAACATACGACTCAGCTGTTTCGAAGAAGCGGATGCCATGATCGTAGGCGTACGCAACCAGGCGAGTAAATTCCTTCTGCCCCAGTCTCGCCTGTACGATGCCGTTATCACTGCCCGTTCCGAACGCCAGGCGGGTCACGCGCACCCCGGAGTCGCCGAGAGTCACGACATCCGTAGCCGATCGATTGGCTGCTGCCTGGAGCGAGAGTGTTCCGACGCTGGCCAGGGTGCCTGCGGCCAGGGAAGATTTCAGAAACTCGCGACGAGAGAGAGGACTCATGACAACCTCCACGGCATCACCGCACCGGCCGATGCCGTCATCCTACACCGTCAAAAGGCTGCAAACCACGCCAGGGGAGGTCCGGAACTTGGCTACTCAGGTGGCGCCACCGCGGGTGGTCTCGCCGGACGCGAAGTGACTGAGGAGGAAGGCGCACGGGGAGCCAACGGCACGGCCGATGGATTTAACGCCTGGGGTGATACCGGAACGGGGGCGGCAGGCTTGGGTGCAGAGTCATCGGGAAGAGCTTCACTGGCAGGAGCACTGGGCACGGGCGCAGTTTCGGTCCTTCCTCCAGCGTCGTCGGCGTCATCCTGGTCGGCGTCAGGCTTTCTTTCGCTTGTGTCCGCTGCGACCTGAAGCTGCCGCTTGGGGGCATTGGCGCGCGGGAACAGCTCATTCGGACGATCGGCCAACGCAGTCTTCATGAACTCGAACAAGATCGGGAGGGCCGCTCGTGCACCGGTCTCCTTTTCGCCAAGCGACTGCCGAGTGTCGTATCCGACCCAGGTTCCGCAGGTAATCGAAGGCGAGAAGCCCAGAAACCATGCGTCCGTATAGTTGTTGGTGGTTCCGGTCTTGCCGCCCAGCGCGTGGTGCAGTTCAGAAGCGGCAGCAGCGGTCCCATGTTGTGTGACAGCCTGCAACAGCAGCATCATCTTGCGCGCAATCTCCACCGAGATCACTTCGCGTACCGGCGAGGCCTGCACATCCACCGGGGTCCCGTCGGCCTGTGTCACGCGCTTGATGTAGTGCGGTGTGATCCGGATGCCATCGTTCGGAAACACGGAATAGGAGGCCACCTGCTCGGCTAGTGTAAGGTCCGCAGCGCCGATCGCGACGGGAAGGTAGTTCGGCATCGGGCTGACCACCCCAAACCGTCGCGCTACCTCGATCACTTTCTTGATGCCGACCTTGTCCGCAATGCGCAGCGCCGGAATGTTTCTCGACTGCGCAAACGCATCGATCATCGTCATCGTCCCAGCGAAGCCCGCTTCATAGTCATGCGGCGTGTACGGCCCACTGGCCGTGTAGAAGGTCGTCGCCGCATCCGAGATGGCGTCATACGGCTTCATGCCGGCCTCGAACGCCGCCGTGTAGTCGTAGATCTTGAAAGACGACCCTACCTGCCGCAAGGACTGCGTGGCTCGATTGAACTGAGACAGCGCGAAGTCCCGTCCGCCAACCATCGCGAGCACTTCGCCGGTCGCGTTATCTACCGCCATCAACGAAGACTGAGCCCCGGAGTCCTGCTCCAAAGCCAACCGCAGCTGACCCGTGTCGGCGCCGCTCAGAACATGAACGTAGACAAGATCACCGGGGCTGGTCAGCTCCGTTGCCTTGTACTTCTGGGTCCACGCCCAGTCCGGCGGAGTCATTGTGGCCCGCATCTGTCCGATGCGTACTGTCAGCTTCGTCGGGGAAACCTGGGTCACCAGCGCGTGCACGTAGCTTCCGTCAGTAAGCGTACTGTTCCAGTCGGGATGCTTGAAGGTGGCTTGATCGTAGGCCGTATCCACAAGCGTGGGCAGCTTCCCCTTCCAACCGTGGCGCCGTTCGTAGGACGCCAAGCCGTCCAGCATGGATTTTTCTGCGGCGTGCTGCATATCCAGATCCAGCGTGGTATACACCTTGAGCCCGGAGCCATGGACCTCATCGACGCCGTACTCCCGTTCCAACTGCCGCCGTACCTCCTCCACGAAGAACGGAGCCTCCGTGTTCGGCGGTGTCTCCAGATGCAGCACGACGGGCGTAGCCTCGGCCGCTGCGGCCGCGGACGCGCTGATCTTTCCGTCACGCTGCATCTCCTGGATCACGAGGTTGCGCCGCTTCAGCGCGCGCTCAGGGAAGCGCACCGGCGAGTAGTATTCCGGGCCCTTCGGCAGACCTGCCAGCAACGCTGCTTCAGGCAGAGTCAGCTGCCGCAGGTGTTTCGAGAAGTAATATTCCGACCCCGCCTCAAACCCGTAGGTTCCACGCCCGAGATAGATCTGGTTCGCGTAGAGACCGAAGATCTGATCCTTTGTGAAGTGACGCTCGATTTGCAGGGTCAGGAACATTTCCTGCAATTTGCGGCCGTATGTCTTCTCTGAAGACAGGAAGAGGTTTCGGGCCAACTGCATCGTCAGCGTCGACGCACCTTGTGCCTTGCCATGCGACCGGTAATCCTCATACGCGGCCCCAACCACGCGCACAAAGTTGACTCCGCCGTTCTGGAAGAAGTTCTTGTCCTCAATGGAGAGGATCGCCTCCCGTAGAACGGGTGGGATCTCCGCGTACGGAACCACGACGCGCCGCTCTGACGCAAACGACCCGAAGATCTTCCCATGCACGTCGTACAGTTCGGTCGTCGTGCTGGGACGGTAGTGCTCCAGTTCCGTCATTTGCGGCAGGTTGATGGCGTACATCAACAGCAGGCCAACCATCACTCCAAACACCGCGGAGGCGCTTAGCAGGAGCAGGAACGATGCCCGTCGCGCAACCTGCGGATGGACGCCGGCCGGATCACCAAACGGAAAACGGAGCATCGCGCCCCAGATGGGCGACCGAGGTCCCGTCCTGATGCGCAGAACGACGCCCTTTTTCGTCTTCCGTTCCGATTGGAGCAGGCTCGGCACAGTGTTTTACCCTACCACGCGATCCCGCTGTGATGCCTAAGGCTCAGGCCGCTTTGCCTTTCAGAAGCTCAAGAGCCTTGTTCAGCTGATCGTCAGTCTGAACGCCTGATTTGCGCGGGTGCGCGGCCGGAGCGGCCGTATCGTCGTCTGCCGTTCCATCGTCGTCCGTGTTCGAGGCCACCGTCACCGTCGGTGCGATCCCCTCATCTTCAAACGCCTTGCCTGAGGGCGAGGCGTACTTGGCAACCGACAGGATCACCGCTCCACCATCCGGTAGTTCAAAGGTCTTCTGCTGTGCTCCCTCGCCAAAGGTCTTCTCGCCAACAACTTCGCCGCGTTTGTTATCTTCCAACGCCGCCGTGACCAGCTCCGCAGGTCCAGCCGTGCCATGATTCACGAGCACGACCAAAGGCGCCGCGGGATCCGCCGACTTGGCCGCATCCGCCGTAAAGGTCTGCTTGGCTACCCTTTGGCCCTGCAACGTCGCAATCGTCCCGGAGCGGAGAAACAAGTTTGCCAGGCGGACACCCTGTTCCATGTCGCCGCTTGAAACATCACGGAGATCCAGGACCACCTTCTTGTCCCCGCTCTTTGCCGCGGTCTTCAACTTTGCTTCGATCGCGTCGACATGCTCGCGATCCACCACCGCCGGCCTGAGATCTACGATGCTTCCGTTCTCAAGAAGCACCTCCGCCACCGCCGGTTCGGCCACGGTAGCCCGCGTGAGTGTGACCTTCTCCGGCGCCGCCTTCCGCGGACGCACGACCGCGATCGTCAATTCGCTTCCTGGCGTTCCTTCCAGCAATCGCTGAATGATTGCCAGCGAGAGATCCCGGGTGTCCTGCGTTCCGATCGCCTGAATGATGTCTCCGTCGCCCAGGCCCGCCCGGTCCGCCGGACTGTTTGGGATGACCGAAACCACGACGGCATACCCGTAACGCTTTGAAACCTCAATGCCCACCTGCGCCTTGCCGCCCCGATCCGCCTTGTAGATCTTGTAGTCCGCCGGACTTAGATAGCTGGAATCAGCGTCCAGCGACTCCAGCAAACCGCGCAGCGCACCAGCCGTCACGGCCGGCATGTTGGGGTCTTCGACGTAGTCTGTCTGGATGTGTTGCAGCACCTCGCTATACACATTGATCTGACGGTATGCCCCGTCCTGCTGCTCAGCTCCGGCCGCCGCACTCACACTTCGAGCGTTTACGCCGAGGAATACGCAAAGAATCAACAGGACTGACAGGGCAAGCAGCGAGAGCTTCAAACTCTTGGGCATAGGGAACGATCAACTCCAGGGGAGACGTCGCGTACAGACGTTAGACGTCTCCGATACCGGAATGATACGCCGGGCGCAAGAAAGGCGAAACGGTACTTTGGTTTTAAATGCGTGTAAGTTGCTGGTGGCGGTGAGTGGAATCGAACCACTGACCTACGGGTTATGAGTCCGTCGCTCTAACCATCTGAGCTACACCGCCGGTTCACCACGAGGTGCACCCCGCGGTGCGCGGCGTGCCGGGAACAAAATTCCCTCTCAGAGGCGTAGACCTCATCATAAAGTTGGGGGAGACCGAGGTCAATCTTGCACCCTAGCCGGCCAGTGACGCTACCCTCCGCCGCCCCCCATGCCGCGACACGGGTCCCGTTGCTCTTTGCCACGCTCCTCCTTTTGAGCGCCACGCCTTGCCAGGCCGCCTTGCGCACCTGCCGGCCAACTGATAAACCCCTGTTGTGCCGGCTGGACTCCATCCTGACCTTCCTCTACGCCTCCGCTGCCCTTCTCGGGCTGCTGCTCGTCGCTGCGGTCTTCGCGGCCGTCCGAACCTATAAGCGCAAAGCCCGAAAGATCACGCCGGACGAGATCACTCCCGATGCCCAGTAGCCCGCCAGAGCCACGCGTTCTAGGCGTGATCCCCGCTCGCCTCCACTCCCAACGCCTGCCGCGCAAAGTCCTCCGCGAGATCGCGGGCAAGGCTCTCCTCGCGTGGGTCTACGAGGCCGCCATCGCCTGCCCGCAGCTCGACCGGGTCATGGTCGCTGTGGACTCCGAAGAGGTCGCCCAACTCTGCCGGCAGCACGGCTGGCCCTGGCGAATGACGCCTCCCTCGCTGCCCAGCGGCACCGACCGCCTCCAGGTCATCTCGCAGGAGATCGAAGCGGACATCTACGTCAACATCCAGGGCGATGAGCCACTGATCACTCCGGCCCACGTCGCCGCTTTGCTCGCGCCCATGCGCAGACCCGCCGTCGAAGTCTCAACGCTGAAGGCCCGGTGTGCCCCCCACGAAGTCGCCGATCCCAACGTGGTGAAAGTGGTCACGGCGCACGATGGCCGAGCCCTCTACTTCTCCCGCGCACCCATCCCGCACGATCGCGAAAACACGGGCCGAGTCACCCACTGGAAGCACCTGGGTCTGTACGCCTACCGTCACCCCGCCCTGCAGCGCTTCGCCGCGATGCAGCCCGGCGAACTGGAGCAGATCGAACGCCTGGAACAGCTGCGCCTGCTGGAAAACGGCATGTCCGTGTACGTGGAACCAGTCGCCGACGCAACCGTCGGCGTCGATACAGAGCAGGACCTGCAGCGGGTGGAGGCCATTCTACTGCATCGCTTGCAAACCAGCCCCCCGCAACGTTGATCCCCAGCCGCTGACCCGAAGAAGCGAGCCCCGCGCACGGGTCGCGTTAGAACTGGACCCGCAGGTTGGGCCCATCGGGCTGTGCTACAACGTCTCTCAGCGAACCCACGACCCACCGGGCACCAGCGTCCAGCAGTTCCTCACGCCGGTGCGTGCCCTCTACGCCCAGCACGGCGCAGCCCGCGGCCACGCCGGCCCTCACGCCACTTGGCGCATCCTCCACCACGAGGCAATCCTGCGCGCGTGCGTGAATCAACTCCGCCCCGCGGCGGTAAGGCTCCGGATCCGGTTTGCCGCGCTGTACCATGTCAGCGCTGATGATCAGTTCTGGCACCGGGAGCCCCGCCGCCCCCAGGCGCCCAATCAGCAGCCGCCGCGTGGCCGAGCTCACGATGGCCCAGCGCCCCTCCGGCAGGCTGCGCAGCAATTCCGCCGCCCCTGGCAGGACCTGCAGGTCGGCCACGTCCTCCAACTCCATGTCTTCGATCAAGCGAAGACCTTCGACGGTGTCGATCCCTGGCACAAGGGAGCGCATGATGTCGATCGCCCGAACGCCGTGAGGCACATCGAACGTCTCGGCGCCTGGCACCCCGTAGTGCGCCGCCCAGCGCCGCCAGCATCGCTCCACGCCACTAATCGAGCTCACCAGCACGCCGTCCATGTCGAACAGGATGCCCTTTACGTCTACGACCAACCGCTCAGCCTCAACCTTCTTCGCCGGCCATCACAAACGCCCGCGCAGCTTCAAGTATCGCCCCTACGCTCTCCTGGCCGCAGCTCTCGCAGTAGACGCGCAACAATGGCTCCGTCCCGCTCGCACGCAAGAGCAGCCACGTCTCCGCCGCATTCGGCTTCCCTAGACATATCGGCTCGTCCAGGAAAAACTTGATGCCGTCCAGCGACTCCGTCCGCAAAATCTTCCGGCCCGCGAACTCCGTCAGTCCCGAGGCAGCTCTCCGGATGGCCGACTGCTTTAGCTCGTCCGTGATGTGCATGTCGATGCGCCCATACTGATGCTCACCGTACTCTGCCTGCAACGCCGCCACAAGCTGCCCCAGAGTCTTGCCCTCGTCAGCCATCACCTGTGCCAAAAGAAGGCTGTTCAGCAGGCCGTCGCGCTCCGGCAAGTGACGGCTCAGTCCCACGCCACCGGACTCCTCCCCGCCGATGAGAATATCCTTCTCCAACATCAGATCGCAGACATACTTGAACCCGATCCCGTGTTCGTGCAGCCGACGTCCATGCTTGGCTGCAATCCTGTCCAGCATTTTGGTCGTATTGAACGCCCGCGTCACGTCGCCGGGCCATCCCTTACGCGTCAGCACCCACTGGAGCAGAATGGCAAAGATCTTGTGGGCGTCCACGACGTTTCCGTGCTCATCCACAGCGCCGATGCGGTCGGCGTCGCCGTCGGTAATCAGCCCGGCGTCGCAGCGTTGCTCCACGACCATCTTCTGTGTAAGCGCAATGTGCGGCAGAATCGGTTCCGGGTTAATCCCGGGGAAGGCCGGGTTCACCTCACTGCGGATGGCCACATACGGAATCTCCGCGCGCTCGAAGATACTGGAAATATAGCCCTGGCCCGCCCCGTACATGCAATCGATCAGAAACCGGAAGCCGGAAGCCTTGATCGCCTGTAGATCGACGAAGCTCTGAATCGCAGCGACGTAGGGTGGGGTGAAGTCTACCTCTTCGATTGCCGCGGGAGCAGTCGCAGGTGGCAACGGGCGGCCCAGCTCGGCCTCGATCTCGGCGATGATCGACGGCTTGCCCGATCCTCCGTAGCTCGCCTTGTACTTCACGCCGTTCCACTCGGCCGGATTGTGGCTGGACGTGATCATCACCCCACCCACGGCGCCGCGGTCCCGCACGGCGAAGGACAGCTCCGGCGTGGGCGTAACCTTGCTCGCCAGAAACACAGGAATGCCTGCACTGGCGGCAACCTCAGCGACGACCTTTGCGAAGGATCGCGACCCGAAGCGGGTGTCGTACCCGATGCACAAGCCGCGCTGGGGGCGGTCCTGCGCGACAACGTAGCGCGCAATCGCTCGCGCCGCAACCCTCACGTTGTCATACGTGAAGTCGTCCGCAATGATGCCTCGCCAGCCATCCGTGCCGAACTTCACTACACTCTGCGGCTTGCCCGCGGAAGAGTGTGGAGCCTCTACCTTATCGACACCCATCACGTCAGATCATCCCGTCCGGCCTTGCGCAACTCTGTCACGACGCGGCCCACGTTCTGCGACCCGTCCCGCGTCGTAATCAGGAGCGCGTCGTCCGTCTCCACGATCACCAGATCCTTCACACCCACAAGGGCCACGGCCTTCTTCGGCGAGTAGACATAGCATCCCGTGGAGGTGATCTCCACCCCATGCGGCGCCTCGATCACGTTCACGCTTTGGGGGTCGTTCACGTCCGCCATATGCTCATACAGCGCCGCCCACGAGCCCAGGTCATTCCAGGCAAAGTCCGCGGGCAGGCAGTACAACTGCGACTGCGCCTCGCCCTTCGCGGAGCGCGGCTCCAGGATGGCGTAATCGATCGAGATCGACTCGCACAAGGGATAGAGCTGAGCGAAGCGCGTACCGAACTCAGGCGTTCCCCAGGCATCGGCGATCTTCTCCAGCAACTCCGCCATCTCCGGCTTGTGCTCGCGCACGGCACTCGCCAGGGTGCCCGCGCCCCACAGGAAGATTCCGCTATTCCATGCGTAGTTGCCGGACCGCACGAAGGCGCGCGCCCGTTGGCTATCCGGCTTCTCCGTGAAGCGCCGCACACGGCGCACGGAGATGCACTCCTGCCCGACCCGCACCGGCACCGATGCGGCCCCGAGTTCGATGTATCCATAGCCCGTCTCCGGACGAGTCGGCGGCACGCCGAGCACCACCATCTTCGGCCCACTTGCCGCAAGCTGCGCGGCCGCTTTCAACACCAGCCGAAAGCGCTCGGCATCGCCGATGGTGTGATCGGACGGAAACACGCCCAGGATCGTCTCGGGCGCGCGCTTTTCCAGCAGAAAGGCCACCAGCGCACACGCAGGCGCCGTGTTCCGGGCCTCCGGCTCCAGCAGCAGACGGTCCGCCAACACGTTCGGAAGCTGGTCCGCGACAATCGGCGCCAACAGAGGGTTCGTGAGGACCCAGACATTCTCCGGGCTCACGAGATCTCCCAACCGCTCCACCGTGCCCTGGATCATTGTGCCTTCCCCGTCCAGTTGCAGTACCTGTTTGGCACGTGCCTTGCGGCTTCGTGGCCAGAACCGTGTGCCGCTTCCTCCGGCGAGAATGATGGCCGCGAACGGCGGTCGTGGGTGTGAGTGAACGGCTGACATAAGACCTATCCTATGGAATTCCCCGCAGGAAACCAACGCACAGTGGTAACCCCGAACCCATCCCAAGGTGCCATGCTTCGAGGCAACCTGGTTGGAATCAACGCAGGCCTGCCAGGTACGTCCGCAGCCGCTCCACGCCCTTGTCGATCACATCCGCGCTCACCGCATACGACAGCCGTATGTGCTCGTCGGTCCCAAACGCCTCGCCGGGCACCGTCACCACATGCGCCTCCGTCAGCAACTTTCCGGCCAACTCCGACGCCGTCTTCACCCCAGCCTTCGTACCCAGGAACGCCTTCACATTCGGATACACATAGAACGCACCCTGCGGCACCGTACACGTCAGCCCCGGAATCGACCTGAACCCCTCCAGCACCCGGTCGCGCAGCTGAGTGTACTCCGCCCGCATCTCACGCACGCACTCCTGCGGTCCGTTGACCGCGGCAATCGACGCCTGCTGCACCATGCTCGCCGTGTTGGACGTCGACTGCGACTGCAGCTTGCTCATCGCCGCAATGATCCCCTTGGGCCCCAGCGCAAACCCCGCGCGCCATCCCGTCATCGCGTACGTCTTCGACAGCGACCCCAGGATGATCATGTGCTCCTTGCACTCCCCCAACGCGCCCGCCGAGAACGGCTCGCCCTGAAACGTCAGGTACACATAGCACTCATCCAGTAGCACAAAGATCCCGCGCTCGTGCGCCAGCCGCACAATCGCCTCTACATCTTCGCGCCCCAGCACGGCACCGGAAGGATTTGATGGCGTGTTCAGAATGATCGCCTTCGTCCTGTCCGTGATCGCCCGCTTGATCATTCCCGCGGTCAGCCGGAAGTTTTCCGCCTCACTCGTCTCGGCAAACACCGGCACGCCGCCCGCGTACTGCACGATGTCCTTGTAGCTCACCCAATACGGCACAGGCACAATCACCTCATCGCCGTGGTCGATCAGCACCTCGACCGCATTGAAGATCGCCAGCTTGCCGCCCGTCGTAAACACGCATTCATCGGCCGCGTAGTCCGACCCAAAGTCCGCCCGGTGCCGGTCCACGATCGCCTGCCGAATCTGCGGTACGCCCGCGACCGCCGTGTACCGTGTGAAGTTGTTCTCAATGGCCTTGATCGCCGCGTCCTTGATGTGCTGCGGCGTGGAAAAATGCGGCTCGCCGGCGCCGAAATCGGCCAGGTCGATCCCTGAGGCCTTCATCTTCAGCGCCTCAGCCGTAATGGCCATCGTGGCCGACACTTCGATCCGGTTGATCCGGTCACTCAGGACTTTCTTGGATGGAGAAGTCATAGTCTTGTTGTTCTTGGCTCACGTCCCCAGCTCCTTCGCGGAGTTGCGAAGGCGCTTTACGAAGGAGCTGATCTCCCTTTCAGAAATGTTGCGAAAACTAAAATCCAGCGGAGCGATCACCTCGCCTTTCGCTCCTTGCCAAGGATACTCTGTGTTGTCCGGCCGTGTTTCGTTCTCCGTGCAAGCTGGCGCGAGCACCTCGATCTCCCTTGCGAGCTGCTTTAGCTTTTTCAGTCGCAACCCCGACAACTCTCCTTCGCCTGTAGGTGTTCCGTAGAACTGCGGGAAGGTGCTTGCGGATAACAGCGTGCGACCAACCGACCTGAATCCCTACTCGGAACAGGTGTGCCTTACACACCTTCTCACTTGCCATCTGTAAGTAGTGCAGTTGGTGGCAGCGAGGAAGACTACATAGTGCGTCGTAGGCGCTCAAATCCGAAAGCGCTTGACGCGCAAACGCATGCGACCAGGCGATATTCTGCCCTCGACTCGACAAGAATCAGATCTCCGCCCCAGATACGGCCAGCTCACGCGTAATGCGCCATACAGCTTGGCCGATCTCGACTTCCTTGCCTTGTATGCCTTTGTACTCTCGGGGAGAAATCTCGAGGATGATCATCGGGTACTCAACGCCAACACCAGGATTTGGAGCAAAGCCCAGTGGCTCGTAACCCACTTCGGGCTGCCTTCAACGACCTCCAGGAGCTTGATCGGTTCATCTGGATTGTCTTCCTCGTGCTCCGGGAGTTCAAGAAGCATCACTCTACGCACATCGGAATCAACCTCAATGTGGCGCTTCGCGATCTGCTTCGCTTGTTCAAGCTTCTCCGTTCGCATCCTGCCTTCCTTCGGCCGATTATCTCACTCCGCCAGCGCCACCGGGTTCTCCGACTGCTCCATCTCGCTGCCCCGCGCCTTGGCCAGCAACCGCGCATTCACGTGGGGTGGCACCAACTCGCTGACATCGCCGCCGAGCTTCGCCACACCCTTGATCAGCCGCGAACTCACAAAGGTGTACTTCTCCGCCGGAATCAAAAACAGCGTTTCGATGTCCGGCGCCAGCTTGCGATTCATTAGCGCCATCTGCAACTCATACTCATAGTCCGACACCGCCCGGATGCCTCGCAGCACGGCCTGCGCGCCTTGCGCCCGTGCGAAATCCACCAGCAGCCCGTCGAAGGCCGCCACCGTCACGTTGGGCCAGTCGGCCGTGGCTTCGCGCAGCATGTCTTCCCGCTCTTCCACGCGGAAAAGGGCGCCAGGTTTGGTGGAGTTTCTCAATACGGCGATCACCAGCCGGTCGGCGATCTTCGCCCCGCGTGCGATCAGATCGAGGTGCCCATTGGTCGGCGGATCGAACACGCCAGGGTAGATCACGGTCAGCTCAGACATGCGCTCTCAGCATACGCATTCGCTGCTGCCCTGTCTCGCTGAGATACAGTCCGAGTGCCAGATCAGATATGGTGCGGCAGGTAGTACCCCTGCACATACGCCCGCACCCCGTCCTCCAGGCGCGTAAACGGCTTCGTATATCCGGCCGCGCGCAGCTTCGCCATCTTCGCCTCGGTGAAATATTGATACTTCCCCCGCAGTATCTCCGGCATCTCGATGAACTCGATTCGCGGCTCCAGATCCATCGCCTCAAATACCGGCGTTACCAGATCGACCCACGTCCGCGCCTCGCCCGTGCCGCAGTTGAACAACCCACCCGGCGCGTCGGCCTCCTGTAACGCAAAGTGCAGGGTGACATCTACGGCGTCCTTCACATAGAGGAAGTCCCGCATCTGCTCACCGTTCCGGTACTCCGGGCGGTAGCTCTTAAACAGCCTCACCTCACGGGTACACCGGATCTGCTCATAGCTTTTCGACACCACGGAACGCATGTCGCCCTTGTGGTCCTCATAGGGCCCATACACGTTGAAGTACTTCAGACCGACGACGTTACCGCCCTCGCCCTGCGCAAACAGCTCATGCTTCAACGCCCACAGATCGAACATGTGCTTGGAGTACCCATACATGTTCAACGGCTTGAGCGTCGGCGTAATGTCGTCCGCATCGTCATAGCCCTGTGCGCCATCGCCGTAGGTCGCCGCGCTGGAGGCATACACGAAGCGCACGCCATGGCTCAACGCCCAGTTACACAGCACCCGCGTGTACTGGTAGTTGTTCCTCAGCAGGTAGTCCGCATCTCTCTCTGTGGTGGCGCTGCACGCACCCAGGTGAATGCAGGAAGTCGCCTCCGCGAAGGCCCCATCTTCGAGCAGGCCAAGGAACTCTTCCGGGGAAACAATGTCCTCATACCGCAGGCCGACAAGGTTCTTCCACTTCTCGTCCTTGCCCAGTTCGTCGACAAGGATCAGTTCGTCGAGTCCTCGCCGGTTCAACTCTGCAACAACATTGCGGCCGATAAACCCCGCGGCCCCCGTCACAATCAACGGCCTCCCCATACACGCTCCACAGTTCAGCTCAGTCTCTGGATCATGCTATACGGCAAGGCCGCCCGACGGGGCAGAACAGGCACAAGCAACAAACATGAACCCTGTACGGCGGGTTAGTCACGCTTGCGGTTTCGGCACGAACAGGACAAATTGTTGCGCGGCCTCCTCCCAGTCCGCCAACAGACCGGCAGTAAGCTCGCTCCCGGTCAACCGCACGTGCTCCGCCAGCAAAGTTTGTAAGGCGACCTGCTCCTCGACAGAACAGTCGCGGAAGGGCGTGGCTTCGAGGAACTCCGCGTGGTACCGCTGCTCGCCGGAGACAGTGCCGTCCTCATCCAGCACCCAGGCTGTACCGCCGGTCATCCCCGCACCGAAGTTCACGCCAATATCGCCGAGAATCACCACCGTGCCCCCGGTCATGTACTCGCAGCCGTGGTCCCCGACGCCTTCCACCACGGCCACGGCCCCGGAGTTGCGCACCGCAAACCGTTCCCCCGCGCGGCCGGCCGCGAAGAGTCGTCCCGCAGTGGCGCCGTATAGTGCCACATTGCCCAGGATGACGTGGTCGTGACTGGCGCGCGCGGCACGCCCCACGGGCTGCAGCACAAGCTCTCCGCCACTTAGGCCCTTGCCGACAAAGTCGTTCGCCTGCCCCTTCAGCACAAGCTGAACGCCCTCCGCTAGAAACGCGCCAAAGGACTGCCCGGCCACGCCCTCGAGCGCAAACGTGATGTTCGCGCGACTCACTTCCCCCTGGACACGCGCCACGGCCAGGGCACCCGAGATCTCCGCGCCCACGGCACGATGCGCATTCGAGATGGTTGACGAGACATGGAACGTCTCCCCGCGCCGAGCCGCCTTCAGCGCGTCAGCGGTCCACGGGGCGTCGAGGCGCTCGTCTTCGCCCGGCCGGTCGTTGCGCTCGCCCATCCAGCGGCGCGGGCCCGCGCCTACATCGGCCAGCATCGGTTTCAGGTTGAGCCCACCATCCGAGCGCACCTGCTCCAAAAGATCCACCCGTCCGATCGCGGCGTCGAGGCTCGGCAACCCGAACTTTGCCAAAAGACGCTGCAGGTCCGCCGAAAGCTCGCGGAACAACGTCACAATGTGTTCCGGCTTGCCGCGGAACTTCGCCCGCAGCTCCGGCTTCTGCGTCGCAATGCCGGTGGGGCACGTGTTCAGGTGACATTGCCGCGCCATGTCGCAGCCGATCGCCACCAGCACCGCCGTGCCGAACGCATACTCGTCCGCGCCCAGCAGGGCAGCCACCAGTACATCGCGTGCCGTGGCGAGGCCGCCATCCGCACGCAGCCGAACACGCCCACGCATGCCGCTGGCACGCAAAGCCTGCTGGCCCTCTGCGACCCCCAGTTCCCAGGGTGACCCGGCATACTTGATGCTCGACAAGGCCGCCGCCCCGGTTCCACCCGTGTTGCCGGCGATCACGACGTAATCCGCATAGGCCTTGGCCACCCCGGCCGCCACGGTGCCCACGCCAAAGCTCGAGACCAGCTTGACACCGATTGCGGCACGCGGATTCACCCGCTTCAGGTCGTAGATCAGCTGGGCAAGGTCTTCAATGGAATAGATGTCGTGGTGCGGCGGAGGGCTGATCAGCGAGACGCCCGGTTGTGCATGCCGCAACCGGGCTATCAACCCCGACACCTTGTGCCCGGGCAACTGCCCGCCTTCTCCAGGCTTGGCTCCCTGTGCCACCTTGATCTCGATCTCTTCGGCATGTGCCAGGTACTCCGCCGTCACGCCAAAACGCCCGGAGGCCACCTGCTTGATCTTGTTGTTCAGGCTTACATGAACCGCCGGAGCCTCCACCAGCTCCGCAACCGCAACGCCGCCCGAGGCCTCCCCCGCCACCGCCGTGACGTCGCCATCCCTGGAACTTTGTGGCTTGTACCCTGAGCGCTGCGCCCTGTACACCGCCGGATCCTCACCGCCCTCGCCAGTATTCGATCGCGCACCCAGCATGTTCATCGCCGCCGTGACGGTCTGGTGGGCTTCCGGGCTCAGCGAACCCAGACTCATGGCACTTGCGCAAAACCGGTAGCACAGGGTCTCTGCAGGCTCAACCTCGCTGGTCGGCAACTCAGGCCCGGCCGGCCGGATCTCCAACAGATCCCGCAGCCGCACCGCATCATGCACATCCACGCCCTGGGAAAAGATCGCGAACTGCGCCGCCGCGTCGCTCACCGCCGCCACGTTGCGCGCGCTTCCCACCACCGTCTGCAACGCTTTCACCGAAGGCGGCTGCCACAGATGTGGCTCCGCGCCATCCGCCTTCCGGAACCGCACCCACCCGAAGTCCGGGAGATCCGCGGCCGGCGCTCCGGCAGCCGACGCCGTCCCCAGCGGACTTCCCCAACTCTCGCGCACCCGCCGCTCAATCTCCCCAAAGCCAATCCCCGACAACGGTGCCGGCGTGCCGAAGAAGCACTTCTCCACTACCGTTTCGTGCAGCCCCAGGATGTCGAACAGGTGCGCACTGCGGTAGCTGTCCACCACCGAGATGCCCATCTTCGACATCACCTTGGCGAGCCCCGTCTCAAGGGCCTTCTGCATCATGCCTTCGCCGTCCACGCCTTCCGGCTGCAGGCTGCGCGCGGTCTCCAGCGCCAGCCACGGGCACACCGCGCCCGCACCATAGCCGATCAGCACCGCGGCATGATGCAGGTCGCGACAATCCCCGGCTTCCACCATTAATCCACATTTGGTCCGCAGGCCGGCCAGGGTCAGCGCCTGATTGACGGCACCTACCGCCATCGACATCGGAACCGGCAGTCTCTGCGCGGAGGCTCCGCGATCGGTGAGCAACAGCAGGCGTGCGCCGCTGCGCACCTCGTTCACCGCGGCCGCGCACAACGCATCGATGGCCGCTTCCAGTGTCCCCTCTGCGTCAAAGGAACACGCAAGCTCCACCAGCGGCAGCTCCTCCGCATGTGGATATTGCCCCGCCCGCAACGCCGCCACATGACCCAGCGACAGAAACACCGAAGGCAACGAGATGCCCGGCAACGGCGCATGGGTATCCAGCAAATGAGGCCACGGCCCCAGGCGCGTATGCAGCGAAAACACGACCGCTTCCCGAAGCGGATCGATCGCCGGATTCGTCACCTGCGCAAACCGCTGGCGGAAGTAGTGGTACAGCGGTCGCGGCGCCTTGGCCAGCATCGCCAGCGGCGTGTCATCGCCCATCGACCAGATCGCATCCTTGCCGGTCGCCGCCATCGGCTTCAGGATCATGGTCAGGTCTTCCTTCGTATACCCGAATCCACGCTGCAGGGCCGCAAGGGTCTCCTTGCTGGGGGGTTCTCCCGCGTCCGCCGGCACCAGCGGCGTGTCCTCCAGCAGCGTGGCATAGGTCGCCCCCGCATCGAACAGGTCCAGCAGCTCCTCGTTGTGCAGCAGTCGTCCCTTCTCCAGGTCGACGACCAGCATCTGCCCCGGGCCCAGACGTCCGCTTTCCACCACGCGCTCCGGGTCAAGGTCCACAAGCCCCGCTTCGGACCCGACCACCACCAGCCCGTCGTCCGTCTTCGCATACCGCGCGGGCCGCAGCCCATTTCGGTCCAGGGCTGCCCCCACGAGGTTGCCATCAGCAAACGCCAACGCCGCCGGGCCATCCCAGGGCTGCGCCACATCCGCTTGGTACCGCAAAAACGGCGAGACGCGGTTCACAAAGGCCGGCGGCAACAGCATGCGCACGCTCTCGGCCAGGGTGCGCCCATACTGGCTCAGCAACTCCACCGTCTCATCCAGGCTGGTCGAATCCGTCCCGTCCTTCGTGATCACGGGCTTTGCCTCGTCCGGCAACGACGCATCCGCCGCGTCCATACGGGCCCGGTTGCCCCACACCGTATTGATCTCCCCGTTATGCGCCAGCCGTCGCCCGGGCTGCGCGCGATGCCACGCCGGCAGCGTGTTTGTCGCATAACGCTGATGGAACAATGCGAAAGGCGTGACAAACTCCGGCGATTGCAGGTCCGGGTAGAACTCGGGCAGCAAGCGGCCCAGACACATGGCCTTGTACACCAGCGTGCGGCACGACAGCGAGCAAAGGTAGCCCTTTGTCTCACCTGCGAGGACCCCGCGCTCAAACGCCTTACGCGCCAGATAGAGCTTTTTTTCGAACTCGGCAGGTTCCGCGCCCATGGTGACAAACACCTGACGCACCGCAGGCATCGTGCTGCGTGCAAGCTCCCCGAGTAGACCCACCTGAACCGGCACCTCGCGCCAGCCCAGCACGGTGCAGCCGTGCGCTCTCAGGCAGTCCTCGAGCACGGTGGCCGTCCGCTCGGTATCGGAAGGACAAAACACCATGCCCACCCCGAGCAACTCGTCTTCGCGCAACGCCAGTCCCGCGGACCGCAACAGGAAGGCCGCAGGAATGCCCGTCATCACGCCAACGCCGTCACTGGACAAGCCGTCCGCTGCTACAGCACCGCGGTGAGCCAGCCGCGCCAGCGCCGTTAATGCATATTGGAGAATGGGATGGTTCGCCTCGGCGCGCGTCGACGCCACAAAACCCACACCACACGAGTCATGCTCGAAACGCTCATCCAGCAGCGATCCGGCGTGACGGTCCATGCTGCGCGCCGAAGGAAAACACCCTCCGGCCGTGAAGGCCGCAGCCTCCAGCGTCGTGGAAATAGGCTGGTCCATGGTTCACTATACGACGGAGAGATGGGAAGAGCGAGACTGGCGGCCGGACTGTGGTACGGGAAGCCTTGACGTGCAGCTTTCGAATATTTATACATGTGACAGTGAATGTTTATGCATAAAGCGGTGCTTTGTGCGCAATGCTGTTTCGTCTGTCCTGAAAGCCTCTGAAGACTCTGCGTCAATCCGCCATCCGCGAACTCCTGGTCACCGCCGCGGTGAGCAACCAGGATGACCTTCGTCGCAAACTTGCCGCCCGAGGTATCCAGGCGACCCAAGCCACTCTGTCTCGCGACATCCGCGAGATGCGCCTGCTCAAAGGACCTAACGGATACGCGCTGCCCGAGGCCGCTCCGGCCGATGCCAGCCTCGACGACCTGCCCGCCATCGCAGAGATGCTTTCCAGCTTCGGCCTTGAGCTGCGCCAAACCGGAAATCTTCTGATTCTTTTAACCGGCCGCGGCGCAGCCCACCCGGTCGCTGCCGGCATCGATGATGAAGAGTGGCCTGAGGTCCTTGGCACCATCGCCGGCGACAACACGATCCTCATCATCTGCGCCGACCTCTCGGCCGCCAACAACCTCCGCACCCGCCTGGAGGCCTTTCTTGCGTAACCCGGTCCCCCAAACCCCTCCAACATCAATCTCCCAGAACTCGGTGCGTCGAAATCCGGGCCCCCATAAGCACCTGGACCTGCCACGGCGGCTCGAACTAAGCCGGGTGCCCCATCTTCACGACAGCGTCACCGTCGCTAAGGTGGGCGCTCCTGCCCAGGCGTCCCCCACTACTGAAGTTCGGCCGTACGACAAGGCAGGCTCTCGCGCAGTTCTTCGTACTGCTGTCGCGGGTGTCACCGGCTACTCCGGCGCGGAGCTCGCCCGCACCCTGCTCCGACACCCGCGCCTCGCGGAAACGCCACCCATCTTCCTCGGGCGCCCTGACGCCGAGCAAGGAGCGCAACGCCTCACCGATCTTCACCCGCAGCTCAGCGGTCTGCCGCACGCGGACGACGCCCGCATCGAGCCGTGGTCCTGGCGCGACCTTGAGCGCGAACCCATCGACCTGCTCTTCCTCGCCACACCGCATGAGCAATCGCGCACCTGGGTGCCGGAAGCCCTCGCGCGCGGCACCCGCGTCGTCGATCTGAGCGGGGCCTGGCGCCTGCAGCACGACCGCAACCGCGCGGTATACAAGTTCGACAGCCCTGGCCCGGAACTCGCGCAGGCTACCCAGGCCGAAGCCGTCTACGGCTCCCCCGAACTGAACGGCCCCGCCATTGCGCACGCCCGCCTGGTGGCGAACCCCGGCTGCTACGCCACCTCCGTCATCCTGGCACTCGCGCCCATCGTCCGCGCCCAGCTTGCCGATCTCGACCACGGCATCGTCGCCGACTGCAAATCCGGCGTCTCCGGCGCAGGCAAGACACCCACGCCCACAACGCACTTCATGTACGCCGCTGACAACCTGTCCGCCTACGCCGTCTTCGGTCATCGCCATACCGGCGAGCTGCTGGAACAGCTCCACCTCACGGCAGACCAGATCCAGTTCACGCCACACCTGTTGCCCATCCCGCGCGGCATTCTTTCCACGATCTACGTCCGCCTCAATCAGCCGGCTACGCCCGAACAGCTGCAAGAGCTCTACGACGACTTCTATCGCGACAGCTCGACGGTCCGCATCCGCCCCACGCCCACACTGCCGCAGATCCAGCACGTCGTTCGCACTCCCTTCTGCGACATCGGCTTCCACCTCGAC
>CAXUNH010000047.1:0-11700 GCA_964252405.1 uncultured Acidobacteriaceae bacterium
GGCGCGCGGGGGCGGCCGTCGCGGCGGAGGCCGGGCGCTGCATCAAGAAGAGCGTACTCGAGCTGGGCGGCTCGGATGCGTTCATCGTGCTGAAGGACGCGGACCTGCCGCGCGCCGCTGCGGCGGCCGTGCGCGGGCGCTTCGCCAACGCCGGGCAGGTCTGCCTCGCCGCAAAACGATTTCTGCTGGCGGAGGAGATCGCGGATGAGTTCCAGGAGCAGTTTGTGCGCGCCGCGGAGGCCTTGCCCGTGGGCGATCCCACCGATCGTGCCAACCGTCTCGGCCCCATCGCGCGGGCCCATCTGCGCGACGAACTGCACCGGCAAGTAGAGCGGAGCGTTGCCGCGGGCGCGGCGGTGCTGTGCGGCGGCGCGCCCCATGCAGGCAAGGGGTTCTTCTACCCGCCTACGGTGCTCACAGGTGTCACGCCCGGGATGCCGGCCTTCGACGACGAGACCTTCGGCCCGGTAGCCGCGCTGACACGGGTACGCGATGCGGACGCTGCCCTGGCCGCCGCCAATGCCAGCCAGTACGGCCTGAGTGCGAATCTGTGGACGAGTGATCTCGCCTTGGCTCGCAGGATGGCGCGTACCCTGGAGACCGGTGGCGTGTTCATCAACGGGGTCACAGCCTCCGACGCGCGTGTGCCGGTGGGCGGGGTGAAGCAAAGCGGCTACGGGCGCGAACTCTCGCACTTCGGCGCGCATGCGTTTGTGAATGTGCAGACGGTGTGGATTGAGGATCTGGACGTGAGTGCGGGTTAGACGTCACGGAGTGATCCGTATCAGGCCCTTAGTCGAAGAGCACCACTTGCCGCACCGCCTCGCCCGTCGCCAGCCGGTCGAAGCCTGCGTTGAGTTCGTCAAAGCGCAGCCGGTGCGTGAGCAGGTGTTCCACCGGCAACAGCCCTGCGCGATGAAGCGCGAGGAAGCGGGGCAGATCGCGCGAGGGCACGGCGGAGCCCATGTAGGAGCCCTTGATCGTGCGCTCCTCGGCGGCCAACGTCACAGCCGGCAGGCTGATGGTGCGGCCGGGGGCGGGCAGGCCGACGGTGACCGTGGTGCCGCCGCGGCGGGTGGCCGCGTAGGCCTGCGCAAAGACGGCCTCGCTGCCGACCGACTCGATGGCATAGTCAACGCCGCCTTGGGTCAGGTCGCGCAGCGCTTCCACCAGCGCGGGATCGCGCGCGTTCAGGGTGTGTTGCGCGCCGAGTGCGCGGGCGAGCGTGAGCTTGTTTTGGTTGACATCGACGGCGATGAGCGGAAAGGCGCCACTCACGCGCGCGCCCAGCAGGGCAGCCAGGCCCACACCACCGAGACCGAAGATCGCGACGCTCTCGCCGGGCGCCACCTTGGCGGAGTTGACAACGGCGCCCACCCCGGTCAGCACGGCGCAACCGAAGAGCGCGGCGATCTCCGGTGGGAGCGGCTCCGGGACCCGCACCGCAGAACGCGGAGACACCACACAAAACTCCGCAAAGGCGGACACGCCGAGGTGATGGTGCAGGGGCGCCCCAGATGCCTCGCGAAGACGGCTGCCGCCCCCGAGCAGTTCCCCGGCGGCATTGGCGCGGGCACCGGGCTCGCACAGCGCGGCGCGGCCCTCGGCACAGGGACCGCAATGGCCGCACGATGGCACAAAGGCAAAAATCACCTGATCGCCGACTGCCAAATCATTGACACCGGGGCCTAGCTCCACGACGGTGCCCGCGGCCTCATGGCCGAGCACCATGGGCAACGGCCGCGGGCGCAGACCTTCGATCACGGACAGGTCGGAGTGGCACAGTCCGGCGGCGGAAACGCGCACGCACACCTCACCGTACCCGGGCGGGGCGAGCTCGACCTCCTCAATGCGCAGGGGAAGCGACGCGGCGTAGGGCGCGGGGAGACCGCTCTGCCGCAGCACCGCGGCCTTCATCCTCATGCCTCCGCCTCTGTCTTGTTCTCGTTTCCGTCCGTAGCGGGCATGAGCGCTTCGAGCGCACGGCGCAGGTCCGGGGTGAGTGGCGCGGGGCGACGCGTCGCGCGGTCCACGAAGACATGGACAAACCAGCCCTCGGCGATGAGTTGTGCGCTCCCGGCCCGGAACAGCCCCAATCCATAGCGGACACTGCTGCGGCCCAGATGCTCCACACGCAGACCGGCGTCAATGACGTCCGGGAAAGCGAGTTCGCTGATGTACTTGCAGTGCGATTCGGCGCAGACGCCGATGAGTGGGCCGTTGATGATGTCCAGCGCGCCGGAGCGGATCAGGTAGCTGTTGATGGCCGTATCGAAGTAGCTGTAGTACTGCACGTTGTTCACATGGCCGTACACGTCGTTGTCGTTCCAGCGTGTCGCGATCTGGGTGAAGTGCCGGAAGTCGGCTCGTTCGGGCATCAGGATCTGTCCTGCTTTGTGACGGGGTGCGGTGCGCGCGAAGCGTGACAAGCGTCGCCCGAATGCGCTACCTTACCGCTCGGTAAGTATCGCATGAAGACCAGTCCGCTATTCGATCTCGAAGGCCGCGTGGCGATCATCACCGGAGGGTCGGTGGGCCTGGGCCGGCAGATGGCCGAAGGCCTGGCCGAGTCCGGCGCTCACCTGATGCTCTGTGCGCGCAAAGAGGAGCGCTGCCGTGAGACGGCCGAAGCCTTGCGGCCGCTCGGGGTCCAAGTGCTCGCGATGGGCTGCGACGTAAGAGATCCGGACAGTGTCAACGCGGTCGTGGCCGCAACGGTGGCCCGCTTTGGGCGCATCGACATCCTGATCAACAACGCAGGCACAGCGTGGGGCGCGCCGACCGAGGAGATGCCGCTCGCGCAGTGGCACAAGGTGCTCGAGACCAACCTGACCGGCACGTTTCTGTTCTCGCAGGCGGTGGGCAGGCACATGATCGCGCAGCGCGGCGGCAGCATTCTCAACATTGCCTCCATCGCCGGGCTGCGCGGCATGGGGCAGGAGTTTCCCGCGATCGGCTACAGCGCCAGCAAGGGCGGCGTCATCGCGTTTACCCGTGACCTGGCGTCGAAGTGGGCCGTGCACGGCATCCGGGTGAACGCCCTCGCGCCGGGCTGGTTCCCCAGTGACATGTCGCGCGTGCTGCTGGACCGTCACGGCGAGGCACTGCGCGCGGCCATCCCCATGGGTCGCTTCGGTGGTTCGCGAGACTTGATGGGCGCGGCGATCTTCTTCGCCTCCGACGCCTCTGCCTTCGCCACCGGCCAGGTGCTTGCGGTGGACGGCGGACAGACGGCCTAAGGACAACATAGGGAGCTTTGCATGCTGAAGGTAGAACGACACGATGATGTCCTTGAACTTGTGCTCGACCAACCGCCGGTGAACGCGCTGGGCGCCTCGATGCGTCAGAAGCTGTGGAACGCGGTCGAGCGCAGCGGGAGCGATCCGGCGATCCGGGCCGTGGTCATCCGCGGCGCGGGAAAGCTCTTTTCAGGCGGCGCGGACATCACCGAATTTGGCCAGACCTTCACCGAGCCCTGGCTGCCGGACCTCATCGACCGCGTAGAAGCCAGCACAAAGCCGGTGATTGCGGCCATCCACGGCACCTGCTTCGGCGGCGGCCTGGAGCTGGCGCTGGGCTGCCACTATCGCCTAGTCGCGCCCTCGGCAAAGCTGGGCCTGCCGGAGGTGAAACTGGGCCTGCTGCCCGGGGCCGGCGGAACGCAGCGTTTGCCGCGCCTGGTAGGTATGAGCAACGCGCTGGAGATGATCGTCGGCGGCGAGCCGGTCTCGGCGGAACGAGCGGTGGAGCTGGGTCTTGCCGACCAGGTTGTGGACGAGGCAGGGTTGGCCGAAGCGGCGCTGGCTTTCGCCCGCACCGCACCCGGCGTGCGGCGGACCGGTGAGCGGACGGTCGCACCGGATCCTGGCGTCTTTGAGCGTTTCACGGCGGAAAACGCCCGCAAGATCAAGGGGCTGGATGCCCCGGCGGCCTGCATCGAGGCCATCCGGGCAGCTGGCGATCTGCCTTTACGTGAGGGCCTGGGACGCGAACGCGAGCTCTTCGACAAGCTCCAGCAGGGCGAACAGTCCCAAGGCTTACGGCACATGTTCTTCGCGGAGCGTGCCGCGGCCAAGATTGCGGACCTGCCCAAGGGCACGGCCACGCGCCCTGTGCTGAAGGTGGGCGTGATCGGCGCGGGCACCATGGGCGGCGGTATCTCGATGAACTTTCTGTCCGCCGGCATCCCCGTCACGCTGGTGGAAACCTCACCCGAGGCGCTGGAGCGGGGACGCGGCGTGATCCGCAGCAACTACGACGCCAGCGCCGCTAAGGGCCGCTTCACCGCCGAGCAGGTGGAAGGGGCCATGGGCCTGCTGACGCCCACGCTTGATCTCCAGGCGCTGGCGGACTGCGACCTGATCATCGAGGCCGTGTACGAGAACATGGAGGTCAAGCAGGACATCTTCCGCCGGCTTGATGCGATCGCCAAACCGGGGGCGATCCTCGCCTCCAACACGAGCTTTCTCAACATCGATGAGCTGGCCGCCTGCACCTCTCGCCCGCAGGATGTGCTGGGCACGCACTTCTTCTCTCCCGCGAACGTGATGAAGCTGCTGGAGGTGGTGCGCGGTGCCCGGACCGCACCCGACGCGCTCGCGACGGCGATGGAGCTAGCACGGCGTATCCGCAAGGTGCCCGTGGTTGCTGGGGTGTGTTACGGCTTCATCGGCAATCGCATGTTGACGCCGCGCCAGGACCAGGCCACCGCGCTGCTGCTGGAGGGCGCTTTCCCGGAGGGGATCGATGGGGTCCACACGGCCTTCGGCATGCCCATGGGGCCGTTCGGGATGGCGGATCTGGCGGGCGTGGACATCGGCTGGCACCGGGACCCGAGCCGGGTGGAAAGCCTGAGTGACGCGCTCTGTGCCGCGGGTCGCTGGGGGCAAAAGACGAAGGCCGGCTTCTACGACTATGACGAAAAGCGTAGGCCGAAACCCTCGCCCGTGACGGAGGAGATCATTGCGGGGTTCCGTCAACGTGCGGGTGTTGCGCCGCGCCCGATCAGCGAGGACGAGATCGTGGCGCGCACGCTCTACACGATGGTGAACGAGGGCGCGAAGATCCTTCAGGAGGACATCGCACAGCGGGCCTCGGACATCGACGTCGTCTGGGTTTTCGGCTATGGCTGGCCGGCGGTGAAGGGTGGGCCGATGTTCTGGGCAGACAGCATCGGTCTGCAGACGGTGGTTGACGGCCTGGACCGGTACCGTGACAAGTTGCCCGGAGACTTCGAAGTGGCACCCCTGTTGCGCGAGCGTGCGGCCACCGGAGCAAAGCTGGGGCGGTGACCGAGCGGAGGTAGAGGGCGAGAGAACTCCGCCCCCGCAGGGTGTTACGGACGCGCCAGCACCTCGGTCTCTTTTACCTCGTAGAGCGCGCGCAGATTTTTCTTGAGCACCTTGCCCGTACCCGTCTTGGGCAGCGATTCAACGAACTGCACGCTCTTGGGGCACTTGTAGTGCGTCAGGCACGAGCGGCTGAACTCGATCAACTCGGCCTCTGAGGTCTCTGCGCCGGCCTTGAGCACGACCAGGGCCTTCGGCACCTCGCCCCAGCGCGCGTCGGAGACCGGGATCACGGCTATTTCGAGGATGGCGGGGTGCGCAAGCATGGCCTTTTCCACCTCCAGCGAGGAGATATTCTCGCCCCCGCTGACGATGATGTCCTTCTTGCGGTCAACGATGAGGACATAGCCGTCCTTGTCCAGCGTGGCCATGTCACCGGTGTGGAACCAGCCGCCGCGCAGGGCCTCTTCGCTCATCTCCGGCTGGTTCCAGTAGCCCTTCATCACGCCATCGGCGCGGGCGATCAGCTCGCCGAATGCTTCCCCGTCCTCCGGCAACCAGTTCCCCTCACCATCGACGATGTGTAGCTCGACCCCGGGCATGGCAAAGCCGGTCATCGACTGCCGGATGTAGCGATCCTCGTCGTCCAGCGCCATCTCGGGCTTCATGGGGGAGGTGGTCAGTACGGGTGCGGTCTCCGTCAGGCCATAGCCGGCGAAGCAGGTGCAGTCGAAGGCCTCTTCCACCTCACGGATGAGCGTGGGTGAGGACGCCGCGCCGCCGATGACGATGCGCTCCAGGCTGCTCAGGTCGAACTCGCGCCGGCGCGGGTGATTCACG
The DNA here is from genome assembly GCA_964252405.1 of uncultured Acidobacteriaceae bacterium. GTDB lineage: Bacteria > Acidobacteriota > Terriglobia > Terriglobales > Acidobacteriaceae > Granulicella. The sequence continues at coordinate 6,129 of CAXUNH010000047.1, forward strand.
AGCACCGTTGCCATGAATGGCACGGCATTGAACTGGTTGACGCGCTCGGTCTCGATGGCTTTGAAGAGCACCACGGGATCGAAGCTGTCCATCATGACGTGCTTGCCGCCCAGCATGGTGAGGAAGTGCGCAATGCCCCAGCCGTTGGCGTGGAACAGAGGAATGGTGTGCAGTTCGACCGATCCGTTTCGGACATTGAGGTTGATACACGCGTGGACGGCATGCAGGTAGATGTTGCGATGCGTCAGCATCACGCCCTTGGGCTGCGCGCTGGTGCCGCTGGTATAGAAAAGCTCAGCGACATCATCTTCCTGAATCCGCTCGATCTCGCAGCGATAGGGCACGGCCGTGCGGATCCAGGTGTCATAGGTTTGCGGCAGCAGCCAGTCCGCGGCTACCTCACCGTCGAGCTGGCAGAAAAGACGAATCTGCGGAACCGCGGGGCGAAACGCCTCCACCAGGGGGACGAACTGCGGGTCAAGAAAGAGAACCGTGGCGCCGGAGTCATTGAGCACGAAGCTGAGTTCGGTGGCAGCCAGGCGAATGTTCAGGGGCAGCAGCAGGGCGCCGGCCTCGAGCACACCGTAGTAGGCCTCCAGCAAACGATGCGAGTTCGTGCCCAGAAAGGCCACGCGATCCCCGGGCTTCACGCCTGCCTGACGCAGCGCCCCGGCCAGCCTGCCCACACGCTCGCCGAACGCGGCGTAGGTGAAGTGCTCGCCTCGCGAGGCAACAGCGATCCGGTGGGCGTACTGACGTTCTGCGTGACGAAGAAACCGTAGCGGCGTAAGCGGGATGTTCATGGCTGGTCCTTCTGTTCGTTGGAGATTAGTTCTGGTTCAGCTTCTGCGTTGAAGTTCACTGTAGACGAATCGCGCCAGCCTGCCGTAACGACTGCACTGTAGGGAAGCCATCGACGGCCATCAGGAGATCGGTTTCAGCCAGCAGGCTGCGCAGCACGTGCACGACCCCCTGTGTGCCGCCCAGCGCGAGCCCATACACATAGGGGCGTCCGATGCCGACGGCGGTTGCGCCAAGTGCCAATGCCTTCGCGATATCCGTGCCGGTACGCACGCCGGAGTCGAACAGAACCGGCGTAGCCCCGCAAGCCGCCGCAATCGCCGGCAGCAGATCGATCGCCGCCACGCCGCCGTTCGCCTGCCGGCCGCCGTGGTTGGAGCAGAAGATCGCATCGGCGCCGCCGTCGATCGCGCGGCGCGCGTCGTCTGGATGACAGATGCCCTTCAGAATGAGCGGCAGTTTCGTGAGGGATCGTAGCCAGGGCAAATCCGCCCAGCTAAGGGTCTTCCCAAAGATCTGCGCCCAGCGACTCACCGCGGCTGCCGTGTCCTCTTCAGGTGGTTTCGCAAGCGAGGCGCGGAAACATGGGTCGCTGAAGTAGTTCTGTAAAGCATGGCCGCGCAGTTGAGGGAAGTTACCTGTGTTCAGATCGCGCGGTCGCCAGCCGGTAAGCCAGGTGTCCAGCGTCACGACAATTCCGTGGAAGCCTGCAAGCTCCGCGCGGTGGACCAGGCTCTCCGCCAGGGCACGGTCCTTGGGCGTATAGAGCTGGAAGAAGCGCGGGCTGTCCCCGAGCGCCTCCGCAACCTTCTCCAGTGGGTCATCGGACAACGTGGACGCCATCATCGGCACGCCTAACTGCGCGGCTGCCCGTGCGGTTAGCAGGTCGCCATGACCGTCCTGCGCACAGATGCCCAGAACGCCCACTGGGCTGAGAAAGACAGGTGTGGGTAGTGTGACGCCAAACAGCTCGATGGAAAGGTCGCGATTTGTGCAGTCCACCAGCATGCGCGGCAGCAGTCCCCAATGCTGGAAAGCAGCGATGTTGTGCCGTTGTGTGAACTCGTCGCCACAACCGCCCTGCACGTAGCTGAGAACGGACGGGGGCATGGCGGCCTGTGCCTGCGCCTCAAGGTGCGCAACGTCGACAGGCCAACGGGGAAGGACGCCGCGGAGACCGTCCCGGTAGATCTCGTTCTGGAAGTCGCCGAAGTGAGGCATCGCCGGAATGTCTTGTTTAGGCGCCGGTAGCGCTTTGGCTGCGGAGGGACCCGGGTTGGCCGGTCTCACGTAGCGCGCGGTGCAGGATGAGGAACGTTGCGATCGCGCCCAGCACGGTGCCGTAGACCGTTTTGAACAACAGCTCTCCACGAAAGCTTGCGCCCCCGGGAAAGATCCGCGGCAGGAAAAAGGCATTACACACCGCGAAGGCAGCAGTAAACAGCAGCCCTACGAGGAAGGATCGAAGGTAGGCATTACCGGCCGGCACGGAGGGCACATCGGTGCGGGTGGGCAGGTGGCCCGCCTTTCGACGGGACCGTGCGATCAGGAGGGGCACCAGGGTGCTCAGCCAGGTGACGAAAAAGGTTTCGCCAATGGAGTCCTGCACGACGCCGCCCTTTCCATCCAGGGGCACATGAGGGTGTGTATGAAAGATGGCATAGGCGGCGATCAAGTTTAGGACACCGTTGCAGATGCCGCTGGAGATGGTTTCCACCGTAAGATACTTCGAAGCTTTCCCGTCCATCACATGCTCACCTTGGGACTGACCATGTCACGTTCCCGAGACATGGCCAGGCCACATTGCTCTCTGTTGCCGCCGGTCTTGCTTGCCCCGATCAGAAAGCGAGTTCCAGGCCAAAGCTGATTTGGCGTGGAATAGCGGCGGTCTTGAACGCCAGCGGATCGGTCAGCTGCGTGGGTCCGTTGGGAACGAAGCCCTTGTAGTTGAACGGCCCATGCAGCAGATCGATGGTGCCCTCGGGCGTGGGGACCAGAGCGGAGTTGGTCAGCCCGGCCGCGTTGGTCGTTGCCGTGTCCGGGAAGATGTTTTGGACGCTGGTGAAGTTGGTGTGATTGAGCACGTTGGAGGCCTGAGCAATGGCCTGGAGCCTGACGCCGGCATCGCGTTTGAGGAAGATATCGCGCGAGATGCGGAGGTCGAAGTCCTTGTAACCCGGCCCGATCCCCTGGTTCCGGCCTTCGCTGAAAGGACGCGCTTCGCCCGGGTGTGCTCCGCCGGTTCCGTTCAGGTTGGCGAGTGCGGGCACCAGCATCGTGTACGGCACGCCGTCCCGCAACGTGACGATCGGGGCAACGGTCCAATCCGAGTAGAGCAGGGAGGCCCAATTGCTCCCCGCATGATGCGCAGGGCTGGTGTACACCGCGCTGCCCACCAGGTTGTTCTTGATGTTGAAGTCCGACGCAGACCGGTCGAGATAGAGCAAGCCCGGGCGCAACGGCGTGCTCTGCGAGCTGAAGTCGGTCGTGTTGTCGATGGCTTTGCTCCAGGTGTAGTTCACCTGGAATTCGAGGCCGTGACCGTAGCGCTTGTTCAGGGAGGCAGTCAGGGCGTTGTAGGTGGAGTGGCCGTCCGAGGTGGTGTCGTCATTCTGCACGACCTGCGCATTGGGCGTACCGAAGGTGGTGCCGGATTTCGGGATGTACTGCGGACCGAGGAACGGATCGACAGGCACCGCTGCGTTGATGGCGAAGTTGCCCTCCTGGATCAGTTCAATATGCGAGCCGCCGAAGAAGAGATAGCTGACCTCCAGCGAGAGGTTCGAGGCAAGTTGCTGAGCAATGCTGGCGCTGCCCTGAACCGAATACTGCAGCTTGAAGTTGGGGTCGACCGAGAAGAACGCGCTGCCCCGGGTGTTCGGTCCAGGGGGCGTGGTCGTTCGCCCTGTCACTTGAGCGTATTGCTGAAGCGTGAGCCCTGGATTTGGGTTGGCCGCGGTCGCCAGGCTGCGTTCCGCTGTACCCAGGGCAGCCAGTTGCGGAATGTCGTTCGGCGCGGTCAGGGCGTTCGCATAAATGTGCTGTCCGTCGCCGTTGAGCAGCGTGGAGGTGAAGGGGACGATGAAGGGCAGCGGCGCGGTGAAGAGGCCGCCGCCGGCCCGCACGACAGTCCTGCCGTCACCGAACGGATCCCACGCCAGGCCCACGCGCGGCGAGCCGAAGTAGCTGGTGGGATAGCCATTCGGTTCCGGGTAGAGGTCGAAACGGGCGCCGTAGTTCAGCGTCAGGCGGGACGTGGCCTTCCAGGAGTCCTGCGCATAGATGCCGACCGGATTGATGGTGGCGTTGTACTGCCCGTTGCCGGTGCCCTGCAACTCCGCCAGGGGCAGTCCGGCAACGTAAAGCTGAGAGGCGCTCAGATTGGTCGAGGACGGACCCGCAGCGCCATACCCAAGGGCTGTATTGAACGCAGCCAGGAAACCCGCGGCCGGGGCTGTGGCCGGGTTGCCGGCCAGCAGGTCGATGATCGGGATCTCCCCATCGAAGTACTCATACTCGCCGCCGAACAGAAACGCTTGGTAGACGTTGTATTGCACTGGACGGTAGGAGAACCCGAACTTCACGTTGTGCGCGCCTTTTGTTAAGGCAAGGTCGTCATCGAACTGGTACTGGTTTTGCCGCTGATTGTATGGAAAGTCGAAGGGCGTGCCCACGATGCCCAGGCTGCCGAGGTCGAACTCCGCGCCTCCATGCGGCGCGTTGGAGGTGACGCTGTTTGCGGGGACCACCTGCACGCGCACCGTGTTGACCAGAGTGGGACTGAACACGTGGTTCCAGTTGGCCGTAATCGTCTGGTCTCCCGTGATGTCGTTAACCGAGGTGTAGCGCGGAACGCCGCCGGCCCCGATCACGTTGTTGCTCTCGCGGCTCAAGGAAAAGCGCAGCGTAAAGGAGTTCGCCTGATTGGGCTGATAATCCAGCCGGCTTACCCAGTTGTTGTAGCGACCGTTTTGGTAGGGTGCGGCCTGGGGTGCGCCGCTGTTCGCGTTGCCGTCGAAGGTCCCGCTGTTTGGGGTCACGAGGGCGTTGAACAGAGGGTCATTGATTGGGGTGAAGATGTTGGTCTGCTCAAGACCGGCGGCGACGGCCTGGCCCACGGGACCGCCCAGTTGCTGCAGCTGTGTGAAGTAGCAAAGCTGTGTGACCGGGGCTGGGCAGGTGGTGCCGGTGAAGCCGTTGGTCTGCGTGTTCAGACCTTGCGCCTGGGCTGTGTTGACGAGGTTCACCGTGACGGCACTGTCGAGCTTCTGGCGCTCGTAGGAAGTGAAGAAGAAAAGCTTGTCTTTCTTAATCGGGCCACCGAGGGAGCCGCCAAAGATCGCGCTCTGCTCGAAGGGCTTCGTCCCGGCGGTCGGACCAAAGCTGTTGAAGTAGTTCACGGCATCGGTGCTGTGGTCATGAAAGTAGCCGAAGGCGCTGCCGTGGAAGCGATTGGAGCCGCTTCTGGTAATCACATTGATTGCCGAACCGACGGTGAAGCCGAACTCGGCGTTGAAGCCATTGCGGTTGACCTGAAACTCCTGCACAGAATCCTGCGGCACATGAGGCACGCGTTGCGCGCCGGAGCCGGCATCGTTTTCCCCGCCGTCAATCGTGAACAGGTTGGAGCGGCCGTTGCCCCCGCCGATCGAAAATCCCGATGCTTGGTAGCCGGTACCGATGGCCGGATCCTGGGCCTGGGGCGCGCTTGAGTCGATCACGCCCGGAACGGTGTAGATCGTGGCCGCATAGTTGCGCGACAGGTTCGGCA
>CAXUNH010000047.1:11710-22490 GCA_964252405.1 uncultured Acidobacteriaceae bacterium
GCGCCTGCGTTGTGTCGATGACCGGAGTCGCATCACCCCGCACCTCCACCACTTCATTGGCGGTACCCACTTTCAGGTGCGCATCGTACTCCACCGTCTGCCCGACGGAGACGTTGACCTGGTCGGCGACAAGCCTGTCGAAGCCCTGTACCACGACCTCGACCTTATAGGTTCCGGGGTCGAGCGAGGGTGCCTGGTACACCCCTTCCGCGTTGGTCTTGACCGTGCGAGCGGTGCCCTTTGCCGTCTCCGTGATGGTCACTTTCGCATTGGCGATAAGCGCACCCTGGGCATCGGTGACCGTTCCGCGCACCGCTCCGGTCGCGTAACCACTTTGTGCCCAGGAAGTACTCGAAATGAAGCCCGTACTCGCAAACAAAAGCGTTAAAAGGCACTGTTGAAGCTTGCTGCGTACCCGCCTGGTCCCATCGTTCTTGCCACTTGTTTCGAAGTTCACAGCAGACCTTCCTCGTTCCTGCACTTTTATCGCTACGCTGTTACGCCGTCCCAAAAAGCCTGTGCTGCCATCTACGCCGGCAGAGCCCTGAGTCTGCATTGCCCGATCCGGTGGCCCGGAACGTGGGTCGGCTCAGGGGCCGCCATCTCTGCAATTCCTGCCCACTACGGTGAGTTTCATCACGCTTGCTCCGGTGTCAGGCTAGAAATCCCCGACACGTTAATTTACTGGCCAGGCGGTAAGATACGCGCAGAGAATGAGAGCTGTCATCTCTAAATTTTTGATCGTTGCATCCTGGGCGCGGAAAGCGGTTAGGGAACTACACCTCCGTGCTCCCCGTAGCCTCGCCGGTCTACTATCGCTGGATCCGCTGGCTTGAAAAGAGGCTTGTATGACGTGTGAGATCCGCTTGCCCTCCATACTGAAGATCGGCGGCGGAGCCTTTGGCGAGGTCCCGTCGCTGCTGCTGCGTCTAGGTTGCAGGCGACCGCTGCTCGTCACCGATCCGTTCATGATGAAGAGCGAGCTTGCGGTGAGGTTGCGCACCGGGATCTGTCAGGCAGGTCTCCGCTGCGAGATCTTCTTCGAGACCGTTCCCGATCCGACAATTGCCGTGGTTGAGGAAGGCGTCCGCGTATATCACGCCGGGCAGCACGACAGCCTGGTGAGTCTGGGCGGGGGCAGTCCGATCGATACGGCCAAGGCGATTGGCATGCTGCTAGGGAACAAAGGCAAGGTGCGCGACTTCAAAGTACCGCAGGCCCCGGCAGCGGCCGGTCCGGTTCACGTCGCGATCCCGACCACGGCGGGCACGGGCTCGGAGGTCACACGCGTCGCCGTGATCACGGACACGGACACGGGCGAAAAGATGCTGGTGGCGGGGGATCCGCTGGTGCCGACCGCAGCGGTCGTGGACTACGAACTGACGCTGACCATGCCCTCCCGGCTCACCGCCGATACAGGCACCGACTCACTCACGCACGCGATTGAAGCATTTGTGAGCCGCAGGGCGAATCCCTTCACCGATCCCCTGGCGCTTGCGGCCATGCGGACGATCTGGCGGGAGCTGCCGGTTGCGTATAGCGAGCCGGGAAATCGCCGAGCCCGGGAGGCCATGATGTTGGCCGCCACGCAGGCAGGAATCGCGTTCTCGAACGCCAGCGTGGCGTTGGTGCATGGCATGAGCCGGCCGCTGGGCGTGCACTTTCACGTGCCGCATGGGTTGTCGAATGCCATGCTGTTGCCGGCGGTGACGGCGTTCTCGATCCAGTCGGCCCCGGATCGCTACGCCGAGTGCGCGCGCACGTTGGGCGTTGCGGACGCCGCTCGCTCGAATGCGGAGGCCGCCGAGCAGTTGGTGGTGGCCCTTTATGGACGAAATGCCGAACTGGATGTGCCCTCGCCGCGCCAGTTCGGGATCGATCAGGAGAGCTATCTTGCCCTGATCCCGACGATGACAGCCCAGGCGCTCGCCTCGGGCTCGCCCGCAAATAACCCGAGGGTGCCTTCCGCCGGGGAAATTGAGGCGCTCTACCGGCAGGTGTGGCACTAAGGAAGAAGACACGTGACGGCGGGCGGCAGCTCTAGCGGGAGAACTGCAGAGCGCCGTCGTTCAGTTTGCCGTAGCGCAGATCGACGATGTCGCGGGGATAGTTCTGCCGCAGCGTCCAGGGCTTGGTGAGTCCCTGCTTGGGGAGCTTGTCCAACTCGCGCTGGATGTAGCCGGAGGCGAGCGCCAGGAGGGGCTTCTCGCCTACATTGCCGTTGAGTCGCGGCACGGCCATGCGCAAGCCGCGCCGGTCCATGTGGTTGATGACGCGGCAAACGAAACGGCTGGTGAGCTCGGCCTTCAGCGTCCAGGAGGCATTGGTGTACCCGACGGTCAGCGCGAAGTTCGGGATGCCGCTGAACATGGTGCCCCGGTAGTTGTAGGTCTTGGCGAGCTCGATCGGCTCCCCATCCACGACTACGGAGATGTTGCTCAGCAGTTGCAGTTTGAGACCAGTCGCCGTGACGACGACGTCGGCGGGAAGCTCCTTGCCGGACGCGAGCTGGATGCCGTGCTCGGTGAAGCGCTCGATCGTATCCGTCACGACCGAGGCCTCGCCCGTGCGGAGCGACTCGAACAGGTCGCCGTCGGGCACCAGACATGGCCGCTGATCCCATGGCTTGTAGCGCGGCGTGAAGTGGGTCGCGACATCGTACTCCGGACCGAGGTGCTTTTGCGCGCCCGCGATGATGGCTGCGCTGAGCTTGTCCGGCTTGGTTCGCGACATGTTGTAGATGTACATGCCCATGGCGATGTTCTTGAACCGCGCTACCTTGGAGGCCCACTTTGGCGGCAGCCAGCGCTCCAGCTTCGGCACCATCGGGTCGGTGCCGGGCCGGGCGATAATGTAGGTGGGCGAGCGCTGCAGCATGGTCACGTGGGCCGCCGTCTTTGCCATTGACGGCAGCAGCGTCACGGCGGTGGCCCCGCTCCCAATAATGACAACCTGCTTGCCGGCGTAGTCCAGATTCTCCGGCCAGTGCTGCGGGTGAATGACCTGGCCCTTAAACTGCTCCAGCCCGGGAAACTCCGGCGCATAGCCCTGGGTGTAGTTGTAGTACCCCGTGCACATAAACAGAAAGGAACAGGTAAGGTTTGTCCGCTCGCGCGACGGACCGCTCTCCATCTCCACGGTCCAAAGGGCCTGTTCCGAGGACCAATGGACCTCCATAACCCGCTGATTGAAGCGGATGTGCCGATCAATGCCAAATTCCTGCGCGGTCTCTTTCAGGTAGTTCAGGATGGAAGCGCCCGAGGCGATGGCCTTTTGATCCGTCCAGGGGCGAAACGAGAACCCCATCGTGTGCATGTCCGAGTCGGAGCGGATGCCTGGATAGCGGAACAGGTCCCATGTGCCGCCGAGGTTCGCGCGGCCTTCCGCGATGAGATAGCTTTTCTTCGGGCAGCGCTTCTGCAGGTTGTAAGCGGCCGCGATACCCGAGAGTCCTGCGCCTACGATCAATACGTCAACATGCTCACTCATCGGAACTCCGTCAAGGAAAACTCTGGAGGCTGCTCAATCGCTAACTGACCCTGCGGTCAACTGACAGTGCCACATAGTACCCCATCCGGCATACGCCTGGGTACCCGCGCCCGGATGTCCCTTCCCTGCAGGGCGTACCCGCAAACCTTTGGGCTGCTGCTTAGAGAGAGCCCAGCGCCAGGGCCGCCGCGCTGCCTTCCACGAAGTGCGCACCAACGTCCTCCGGCGTGACTTCCTCCAGGCGCGCGGGCTGCCAACGGGGTTGGCGATCTTTGTCGACCAGGGCGGCCCGGACGCCTTCCGCGAAGTCGTGCCGCCTGAGGCAAGCCTGGGCGATGCGATACTCCTGCTCCAGGCAGGACGCGAGATTGTTCCTCCGCCGTGCGTTCCGCAGCGCCTCCAGCGTGACCTTGAGCGAGGTGGGCGAGACCTTGTTCAACTCGGTAAGCGCGGCTTGGGCTTCGGGTGCTGTCTCCCGCGCGAGGGCAGCGACGATCTCCTCCACGGTGTCTGCCGCAAAGCATCGCCCGATCCAGTCTGTCTGCCGCAGGGTCTCCTTGCGCAAGGTCGAGACGCGATAGCGTTGGAGGCAGGCTTCCATCGCTGCCCTGTCGGCGCACCTCTCCAAATCGGACGTCAACTGGGGCAGATCCCGGCTGGGGACCATCACGTCCGCCAGGCCGCAGGCGATCGCGTCCGCAGCGCCGGCGCGCGCCCCGGTCAGGCCAAGGAACGTGCCGACCTCCCCCGGCGCCGTGCCCAAAAGGTGCGTTCCGCCCACATCCGGCACAAAGCCGATGGCCGTCTCCGGCATGGCCAACGCAGAGCGCTCCGTGACGACGCGATGCGACCCGTGCGCGGAAACCCCGATCCCGCCGCCCATCACGATGCCTTCCATAAGCGCCACATAGGGCTTCGAATAGGTGGCAATCAGGTAGTTGAGCCGGTACTCCTGGCGGAAGAAGCTTTCCGGCACGTGGGCACGGCCCGCCTTGACTTCCATGTACATTGCCCGCACGTCCCCGCCGGCACACAACCCGCGCTCGCCCGCTCCGTCTAATACGACGAAGTGGATGGCGGGATCGCCGGCCCAGATTTTGAGTGCGTCGTAGATGGCCGCGGTCATCGCGACGGTGAGGGCGTTGATGGCCCGGGGGCGGTCAAGGGTGATCCGTCCGCAGGCACCTATGGTGCGTAGAAGAACCTCGGCAGACGTCGCGCCTGGGTCTGTTGGAGGCGTCACCGTTGTCACTTCGTTCCCCCGTCAGGTGTCTTCGTGGCCGACCTGGGCGCCCAGGCTTTCCGCGCCGGTGGCTTTGCTCCGTCCTCTGCGGAAAGAGCTTCGGCAGGAACGGGCATGGCTCCTGCCTGCGTTGGAGTGTTCTCCTGCGCCGGCACTGGGTCTGCGCCGGAAGCTGTGGCATTTTTGACCGCGGCGGACTTGGGCACCCAAGCCTTACGCGCTGCTGGCTTCGTGCCGTTCTCGGGGGCGGCGGCCGCCTGGTTGGTTGCAGATTCCGGGGCTGCCTGCACCGGCGATTTCTCCGCAGCCACGATCGGTTCCGCTGGCGCAACGTCCGCGCCTTTGACCGCCGTTGCCGGTGATTTCGGCACCCATGCCTTGCGCGGCGCTGCTTTGCTCGCAGGGACTGCCGGTGACGTCTCCGCTGCCTGCGGTTGCACGGGTGCACTTTCCTGGTTGGAAGCCTGCGCCGCCGATGTTGGCAGGGCGATTTCGGGCTTTGCAGCTTTCGGCGTCCATGCCTTACGCAAGGCCGGCTTGTTTGCGGCAGCCTCGGTTTCGCTCGTCTCCGCATTCACTTCAGCAATCTTCAGCTGCGGCAAACCAGCGTCAGCATTTGCCGCAGTGCCTGCAGGCTCTTCCGCAAGGGCGCGCTTCGGCGCCCAGGCCTTCCGCTGCGGTGGTGCGGAAGGTAGCGCAGTAGCTCCTGACGCTGAAACGGCTGACACTGCGTTCGTCTCCGCCATAGATACCGCGGCGGGGACCGGATCTGTGATCGGCTCGACGGGAACGGGTGCCTCAGCCACCGCCGCCACTGCTTGGATCGGCTTCGCGGCCTCGGCACTCGACTCCGGCTCCCGCGTGGCGGTCAGCCCCGGTGTACGCCGCTGCACCGCTTCCCAGAGCAACTCTGCCACATCGCGGACTTCCACGGGAGCGCTCTCCTCGGCGCCGGGCGTGCTTTGAAACATGCTTTTGCAGAACGGACAGCCGACGGCGAGCACCTTGTCCGGTGCGCCATGCAGCGTCTGTCCAACCTCGCGCAGCCGGTTGCCGGAGATGCGTTCCGAGCCCGCCTCTTCTTCCTTCCAAAACTGCGCGCCCCCAGCACCGCAGCAGAAGGAGTTTCCCCGGTTGCGCGGCAACTCCACGACCGCGTTGCTGAGGATGTTGAGCACGTTGCGCGGCGCATCGTAGACCCCGTTATGACGGCCGAGGTAGCACGGATCGTGGTACGCCACCGCTGTCGTCGAGGTCTCGGCCTGCAGACGGCCGTCCGCCACCAGCGACTCAAGATACTCCGTGTGGTGCATCACCTTGTAGTCGCCGCCGAGCTGCTTGTACTCCTTGCCGACCGCGTTCAGACAGTGCGGGCAGCTCGCCACCACCAGCTTGGGCTTAACCCCATTCAGCGTGGCGACGTTCTCGTCGGCGAGCTGCCGGTACAGGTACTCGTTGCCGGCACGGCGCGCACTGTCGCCGGTGCAGCACTCCCGCTTGCCCAGCACCGCAAAGTTGACCTCGGCATGATTGAGTAGTTGGACAAAGGCACGTGCGGTCTTTTGCGACTGCGGATCGTAGCTTGCCGCGCAACCTACCCAGAACAGCACATCGGGCTCGGGGTTTTGGTCGGTGGTTTGGACGCGCAGACCGTTGGCCCAATCCATGCGCTTGTCATGGTTGATGCCCCAGGGATTCTTGGCGCGTTCCATGCCGCGGAAGGCAGTCTGCAACTGTGCCGGAAACTCGCCTTCGACCATGACCTGCTGGCGGCGGATGTCGACGATGTCGAGCATCGGCTCGTCGCCCACAGGGCACACATCAACGCAGGCGCCGCAGGTGGTGCAGGCCCAGGCAGCTTCAGGCGAAAGCGCAAAGGAAAGCAGCGGATGCGAGCTTGGGGCGCCGGTCTCAAACGAGCGTTGGTGTTTGGTGAGCTCGTTCAGCTCCATGCGCTTGTTGATCTCGAGCGCCGAAGGGCTCAGCGCCTTGCCGGTGGCCGTGGCGGGGCAGACATCCTGGCAGCGGTTGCACTGGATGCACGCGTACGCATCGAGCAGCCTCGGCCAGGCAAGATCTTCCAAACGCTTCGCACCGAGTTCGGGCTCCTCGGCTTCCACGTCCAGAGCCATCGCCGGCAGCACACCCGAGGACTCATCACGCCGCACCAGATACTTCGCGGGCGCCATGAAGATGTGAACGTGCTTGGAGTAGGGGAAGTAGCTCAGAAATGCCAGCACACTGCCGAGCGCGCCCCAGTAGCCAAAGACACGCCACGCAAGCGCGTTGGCGGGGGTGAACAGGTGCGAGAGCAGGGTGGCGAACGGGGCAAAGCGATCAGGACCTTCGACCGCGAGCTTGGCGCCGGCGCCAACGGCCCGGCTGCCCACATGGAACAGGATGAACGCCGACACGATCACGGAATCCACGGTGACGTACCGCTGCTTTACGTCTTCGTGCAGCAGCGTGCGCTCGTTGAAGCGGAAGTCGCGCCGGCTGGGCAGCATGAAGCGCCGGATTACCAGGGCAACCACCCCTACAAGGACCAGCGCGCTCAAGACATCGGCGAAAAGAACGTAGATGTTGCCGGCCAGGCCCAGGGAGGCGAACGAGAGCGGTGTGTAGCCGTCGATTGCATCGACGAGGTTCACGAGCAGGTAGAACGTAAACCCGTAGAAGATGAACGAATGAAAGAAGCTGACCCACGGCCGCTTGCGAAAGGTGCGGCTCTGGGTCAGTGTGGTGACCAGCGCGTAGACGACCCGCCGGGGAAGCTCATTCCAACGCGTGTCGGTGTCACTGCGCCCGCGCGCAATGCGCCGGTACAGGCGAGAAAAGCCATAAGCACCCAGTGCTCCCGTGATAGCCGCGAAGAGGGCAAAGAGGATTTTCTGGGTCAGTGGGAGCATAGCGGGTCCGGCTGTCTCACGATGGTCGTTATGCCTTGTTCTGCAACTCGCGAATTAGGGCCGGCACGACCTCTTGCACATCCCCAACGATGCCGTAGTCCGTTTCCTTGAAGATAGGCGCATCGGCATCCTTGTTGATCGCCACAATCAGCTTGCTCTTGCCCATGCCGGAGAGGTGCTGCACGGCGCCCGAGATGCCGATGGCGAAGTACACCTTGGGCTGTACGGTCTTGCCGGTCTGGCCCACCTGCTCGGCATGCGGACGCCATCCGGCGTCGACCACCGCGCGGGTTGCCCCTACCGCACCGCCGAGTTCGTTGGCGAGCCCTTCCACGCAGGCCGCAAAGCCCTCCGGACTGCCCACGCCGCGGCCGCCGGCCACCACCACATCAGCATCCGCCAGGGAGACGCGCGCACTTTTTTCCGCGGTGCGCGCGGTCACAGTGAGACGCCGCTCCGGCAACTCCAGCGAAACATCGTACTGTTCCGCCGCTTCGGCGTTGGGCTTGGCGGGCGTGAACGCGCCCGGCTTCACCGTGGCCACGACGACGCTGCCTTCCGCGGCCACGCGCTCGGTCACGCGGGCGAGAAACGTGTAGTGGTCCGCCTCGAGTACGCCGCCGTTGTCCTTCAGGCTGATCGCGTCCTCAATCAGCGGCGCATCCAGCTTGACGGCCACGCGCGGGCTGTACTCGCGCCCACTGCGACTGGCGCCGATCAGCACGGTGTGGGCCTCGCCCTCCCGCGCAATCTGCGCGACGGCCGTCGCCCACAGTTCGGGGTCGTACTCGGCCAGCGCGGGCATATCCGCGACCAGAACCTGATCCGCCAGCAGCGCGGCCTCGGTCGCCACGTCGGCGACGCCGCTGCCCAGGACAAGGATCGCGATCGGGCCTTCACGGCCCAGCGCACGGGCCGCCCCGGTCATCTCGTACGTGCTCTTTCCCAGCTTGCCTGCGGTATGCTCGGCGACAACGACGATCATCTAAATCACCCTGGCTTCGTTACGAAGTAAATCGACAAGCTGCACGGCGGCGCTTCCGGCGTCCTTGCCATCCAGCATGCGCCGCTTGCGATCCCGGATCTGCACTTCGGCGCTCAACACCTTTACCTTGGACTGTACGCCGAAGCTGTCCAGTGGATCGCGCCGCAGCTCCTTGCGCTTGGCTTTCATGATGTTGGGCAGCGTGGGGTAGCGCGGCTCGTTCAAGCCCTGTTGCGTGGTCACCACCGCGGGAAGCGCCACTTGAAACGCTTCGCTGCCTGCGTCCACGTCGTGCTTGCCGGCGATCTGTCCGCCCTCTAGCGTCAGTGCGTTTGTCCACGTTGCCTGCGGCCAACCCAGTCGCTCCGCCGTCGCCGCGCCCAGGGCATGGCTGTCCCAGTCGGCCTGCTGTCCGCCGCAGAAGACGAGATCGACCGCCTCTTTGCGAGCCACCTGCGCCACCACGTCCGAGACCGCGAGCACGTCAAGAGGTTCCGGCGTTTCCACCAGCACGGCACGATCCACGCCCATGGCCAGCGCGGTGCGCAGGGCATCTTCCGAGCGTGCAGGGCCGACAGCGAGCGCGATCACTTCAATCTCCGCGCCGGCGTCGCGCAGCCGCAGGGCCTGTTCCACGCCATACTCGTCCATGGTGTCGATCACGAGCTTGCTGGCTGCCATGTCCACCTTGCCGTCCTTCACCTTCACGCTCTCTTCGGCGTCAAGCACCTGTCGAACGACCGTCAGAATTCGCATCGGCTCACCCCCTGATCTACCGCACCTTCGTCGTGTTAGCTTTGTCGCGTGGGAGCGTTCCCGCAGGCCGCAGCACCTGCGATTCTAGTACCGGGCTACTAATTTACCCTGCGGTAGAATAAACGCGCAAGCACGCTGGAGGCCCAAACGTGACCACCCTTGAACAGGTCGAAACAACTGCACAGACACCGCTCTCCCAACTGGCTCCAGAGGACCAATTGCTCCGTGACTCCGTGCGAAAGTTCGCCCGCAAACAGATCGCTCCGCTCGTCCGGGAGATGGATGAGGCGCAGAAGATGAGTCCGGCCCTGATCCGTCAGCTGTTCGAGCAGGGATGGATGGGCATCGAGGTTCCGGAGGAGTACGGCGGTGTGGGCGCCTCGTTCTTCAGTTCCATCCTGGCCATCGAGGAGATCGCCGCGGTCGACCCTGCGGTGGCCGTGATGGTCGACGTTCAGAACACGCTCACGGTGAACGCTCTGCTGCAGTACGGCAGCCAGGCGCAGAAGGCCAAATACCTGCCGCGGGTCGCCACCGACCTGGTCTGCTCCTATGCGCTAAGCGAAGCTGCTTCCGGCTCGGATGCCTTCGCCCTCGCCACCACGGCCCGCAGTGACGGCGACAACTTCGTCCTCAACGGAAGAAAGCTTTGGATCTCCAACGCCGGGGAGTCCGGGCTCTTCATCGTATTCGCCACCGTCGACCCAAGCCTCGGCTACCGGGGCATCACGGCCTTCCTGGTGGAACGGGACATGCCCGGATTCACTGTAGGAAAGAAGGAGGACAAGCTCGGCATTCGCGCCTCCTCCACCTGTGAGCTGGTGCTGGAAGACTGCCGTGTGCGGGCCGCGAACGTCCTTGGCGAAATCGGCAAGGGCTACAAGATCGCCATCGAAACGCTGAACGAGGGCCGCATCGGCATTGCCGCCCAGATGCTCGGGCTGGCGAGCGGTGCGTGGGAGCACGCGGCAAAGTACACCCAGGAGCGCCGCCAGTTCGGCAAGCCCTTGTCGCAATTTCAGGCGGTACAGTTCTCGCTGGCGAAGATGGCTACCGAGATCGAGGCTTGCCGGCTGATGGTCTATGACGCCGCACGGCGCAAAACAGCCGGCCTGTCGTATGCCAAAGAAGCGGCGATGACCAAGTACTTCGTGTCCCAGGTGGCCGAGCGAGTCGCCAGCGAGTGCGTGGAGCTCTTCGGCGGTTATGGTTTTGTGAAGGACTACCCCGTTGAGAAACTCTATCGCGACGCCAAGATCGGCCGCATCTACGAAGGCACATCCAACATGCAACTGGCCACCATCGCGAAACAGCTGTTGGGGTAGCAAACTCTGCCCGGAACTGCGAAAAGGCCTCTCGAGCAATACCTCGAGAGGCCTTTTCGACGCAAGCCACGAT
>CAXUNH010000048.1:0-21706 GCA_964252405.1 uncultured Acidobacteriaceae bacterium
GCTGCGAGCAGTAGTGCACCAGCCCGTTCTCGCAAATGTACAGGTAGCGCGAGCCCGCACGGCAGCGCCAGTCGTTCGGCTTGCCGTTGGCGATAGCTTCCTGGAAGTGATTGAAGCGCGAGTAGGACCGGCGCGTCAGACCGCGCACCTCGTCCCACACCTTGCGCTCGCGCTCGCCCAAGGGCTTCAGTTGGCCGGAGCCGTCGTGGATAATGCCAATGGTCGACGAGAAGCCAAGCTCGAGCGCGCGCTTGGAGATCACCAGCGCGTCTTCCGGGTTCTGGATACCGCCGCCCACCACCGAGTTGATGTTCACGTGAAAGTCGGCGTGCTCGGCCAGCATGCGCAGCTTGGCATCCAGCACCTTCAGCGACTTCTTCGACACGTCATCCGGCATGACGTTGTCGATCGAGATCTGCATGTGGTCCAGGCCCGCAGCGTTCAACCGGTGGATGCGTTCAGGCATCAGCAGATAGCCGTTCGTAATCATGCCCGCGATGGCGCCCGTATGGCGGATGCGGCGGATCACGTCATCCAACTCGGGATGCAGCAAGGGTTCGCCACCCGAGATGGTGATGACCGACGTTCCAAGCCGGCCAAGTTCGTCGATGCGGCGGCGCATCTCGGCGATGGTCACCGGCTTCGATACATCATCGAACTCATTGCAATACGTGCAGGCCAGGTTGCATCGGCGCATGGGCACAATGTGCGCCATGTACGGGTGCGAAGTGTCCACCAAAGCCGACCCAATCGACTTCAACTCACGCAAGCGGCGCTCCGCGGCAAGCAGCCGCCGGCGAGCCGTCATTCGGCGTTGCGCAGGGACTCTGCCGGGAGCTCCGGGCGTTGTGGCAGGAGCAGAGCCCGCCGGCTGAAGTGTTTCTAAAGCCATTCCACTCCGTATTTTATCCTGCCCTGTCGCAGGAGTATCCTGCGTCTATGACGCGCACCATCTCTCAAGAGGAGTTTGCCGCTTCCGCGCCTGAACTGCTTCAGGCGGTCGGGGATCAGACGATCCTGATCGAGCGCGACGGAAAGACAGTGGCCGCGCTCGTCTCGGCGGAGCAGTACGAGAGCACTCGCGAGGCTCGGGGACGCCGGGCCATCGCTGCCATGAACCGACTGAACGATGCGATCGAGGCATCTGGCGCGACCGAACAGGAGCTAAAGGAGCTGGAAGCAGCCCTCGATCGCAAAGCCTAGCTTGTTTGTCGTCGTTGACACAAATGTGGTCATCAGTCTGCTGTTCCGAGGCTCGGAACCATGGCGAGCTTTAGCGCAGGCCTTCGAACAAGGAACAGTCTGCTCGTCCTCCAAAGTGCGTAACGAACTTCGTGAGGTCCTTGGCCGAGAAAAGTTCGATCGTTACATCGAGCGAGCGAGCCGAATGCGAGCTCTCGAAGAGTTCATTGGCGACATGGAACCGTTCGATCCGACGGAGAAGGTTCGGGTTTGTCGCGATGCTCGGGACGACATCTTTCTGGAACTGGCTCTCGCAGCACAAGCCGACTTCCTCATCACCGGCGACCTCGATCTCCTCGCGCTCAACCCGTTTCACCAGACCACCATCCTGACTCCGGCAGACTTCCTCGCGCGCTAACCCGCATACACTGCCAACAGGAGACAACATCATGCCTCGCGAACTTACCTGGACCGATGTACTTGAGATCGGCATTCAACTGCAGGAGCGCTTCCCTGACCTCAATCCGTACACGGTCCGCTTCACCGATCTGCACAAGTGGGTGACGGAGTTGCCCGGTTTTGTCGGCGATCCGGCCAAGTCGACGGAGCCGGTGCTCGAAGCCATTCAGACGGCCTGGCATGAGGAGTATGAGGATGCAAAAAACGGGTAGCGAGCTTGAGAAGCGTGGGCCACTCTCTCCGGCGGCCCCACATCCAATGGTTGCAAAGGAGGTTTCGTATGAAGCTTTCCCGCACAGCAGCTGCTCTGAGCCTCGGCGTTCTGCTGGCAACTCCCGTTTATGCCCGGCAGACGAATGAGCAGGATCGCAAAGAGACCAAGGCCGAACTGAAGCAACAGGAAAAGGCCGACAAGGCCCAGGCTAAGGCTGATAAATCCGAGCGCAAAGCCGTCAGCTCAAAAAAGGTTAAGAAGGCCGCCAAGGATCAGGACAAGGCCAACGCGGCACAACCGCAGTAAACCGTCGTACCCAGCGGGCACCAGACGTAGCCCGCCTATAACTCGGCAATCAGCATTATGCGGCTGACCGGCGCCTCCGCAACACCTGTTCCGGAAGCTTTGAACCGGTCAGCCGCAGCAGCGCAAAGCTGGCTGCCGCCCACACAACGCTGCCAACCGCAATCGTGACGAAATCGGCTGCATGCGTGTGTGCCGCGGGCATCCGGTAGACCACGAAGCCCGTTGCGACTGCAGCGACAATCGCGGCGAGCAAGGCGCGCGCAATCTCTTTCCCTTCCAAATGCAGCAGGCTTACCAGCCGCCGGCGATGCAAGAGCACTGCGAGTGCGACGGTCTGCAGCGTAATGCCGATATCGGAAGCAATCGCCAGGCCTTCCAGACTGTTTGATCGAAAAAGAAACCAGTACAGCGGAACGGAAACTATGGTGATCGCCGTCCCTGTGATCGCCGGCGTGCGCGTGTCACTGGCCGCATAGAACGCCCGCGCATAGATGCCCTGCACCGCCCAGATGCCCAGCGTTATGGAGAGCATGGTGAAGAGCTGCGTCATCTCGGCTGTAGCGCCCCGGTGAAAGCGTCCTCCGCGAAAGAGGTCCATCAGCCACGGCGCGACCGCGATCATCCACGCCGAAACCAGCAGCCCAATGCACAGTAGCCGCGAGACGGACTTCCCCACCGATTCAGAGAAGCTGTACAGCCGTCCGCTTTGGTACAGCGAGGCGAAGAAGGGGAGCGACGCCGCGCCGGCCGCGGGTCCAATCACGTTGAAGGGAGCGTTGAACAGGTCCTTCGCGTTGTTGATCAGGGTGACGCCGCCCACCTTGTCACTGGCGAAGTAGTTCATGAAGATGCCGTCGAACATCACCAGCGACACGCCCACCATCAACGGCAGGCTCAGCCGGAACCACTCGCGGAAGGCGGCGTCTTTGAAGTCGACGGCGGGCCGAAACTGCAGCCCGGTCCGAAATGCTCCAAACGTGTTCAGCACCGCATAGCCGACGAACATGCCGGCAAGCACGCCAACCGCCAGCGAATAGATCCCGATCTGACGGTGCAGCAGCACCGCCCCGCCAATAATGCCACCGTTGTAAATGATCGGCGTGAAGGCCTGGTACACAAAGATCTTGCGGACCTGCAGGCGCGCGCTCATCATGCTACCGGTCAGCACGAACAACTGCATGGGCAACATCAGCCGGGTGAGCGACGTACACAAGCCCGCGCGAACGTCGCCGCGAAAGCCCTTGTAGGCCAGCCACACAAACTGCGGCGCAAAGACCTCGGCCAGCAACGTGCCAAGCCCCAGTACCAGCAACATGTTCGTCAGAATGACCGAAAGCGCGCGGTCGGCGCCCTCTTCATCGCCGCTCTCGCGATACCGGTTCAGAATGGTGATAAGTGAGATCGACGCGGCGCCGCCGATGAGGAAGTAGTTCAGCAGATCCGGCAATTTGAACGCCGCACGGTAGGCGTCCTGCTCGACCCCGGGACCAAACAGGAAGTTCACATACTTGGTCCGAACCAGGGCCAGCAGCCCCGAACAGAACGAGCTGAGCATCAGCAGCACGGTGGCCGAAGCTGCGGTGTGCCCCCCCTCCCTACGGAAAAGCGCGAAAGGCGAACGCCGGGAGTCCTGCCTTCGCAGCGAGGTCTCAGACACAGCGGGCACCGGCGCCTACTCGCCGGGGAAGAGGTCGCCCTGGACACGTGGATCGGCGACCAACCGCAGCGTCTCCGGGGGCGCGGCCGCCGGCTTCGGCTCCAGAACCAGGCGCGGGCGCATGGCCTGCAGTTTGGCCGCAGGCTTCGCCGCAATCTGGCCGGGACGCCGCATCTCCGCCACGATCGGCTTCTGCAGAATGGCGAGCAGGGCGCAGAGTTCATCGCGGATCGCCCGCCACTCCGCCTTACGCCGTAGATCTTCACCGGCATCTGGTTCAAGGGTGGGCGGTGCGGACACTTTCAAGCCCGGAACCGGCTCAGGCGCGGGCTCGACGCCGGGGAGGGCCGGCAACGCCGCCTCCGCCGCCGCGCTCTCCCTCGCCTTCATCTCGTTTTTGAAAACTTGCCGTGCGCCGGGGATGGTGTACCCCTGGTCATACAGCAGAGACTTGATGCGAAGCGCCATCTCCACGTCGCGCTTGCGGTAAAGCCGTTGCCCGGTGCCGCCCTTATTGGGCCGGAGTTGCGGGAACTCCGTCTCCCAGAAACGCAGAACGTAGGCCGGCACCTCACACAACCGCGCCACGTCGCCGATCCGGAAGTACAGCTTGTCCGGGATCTCCGGTGCAACATACTTTCGAATTGGCTGGATGCTCATAGGTCTCCGCGAGCGAGGTTCACCCGTCCAGAGAAAGTATAGGGAGCCCTCGCCGGGCAAACTAGTGCCTCCGGCGATGCCGTGCCCGGATCGACAACCCCGGAGCCAGAACCTCAGGAGTAAACACCCGGTTCAAGAACTACTTTAGGTGTTGACGCAAACTACTTCGCCCGGGCAGGGCTGGTCCGGTGCGCGTTGGTCGCCACGGCCCGGTTCGCTTCGGCCTGCGCTTCGTCGATGGCCGCGTACATCTGCGAAACGTCCCTTACCTGGATCCAATGGCTTGGGGTAACGACCACGATGGTCGGGGTCTCCTGAACACCGATCTTCTGACCCTCGGCCGTGCTCGCGTTCACCTCGCGGTCGTACTGCCCCGTCGGATCCACCACAAACGGCATCTGCTTGCCGTGATCCTTCATAAACTGCTGTTCCCAGTTGTGCAGATCGTCCTTGGAGGCAATACGGTACTGCGACGCAAATGTCTCGCGACGGAACTCTTCGGCCAGTTCCGGGGACACCTTGGCCTTCAGGTAATGAGCGAAGATGGCACCGTCATGACTCCACATATGGGCCGGGATCTGGAAATCAAACTCCTCGATGGGGATGTGGTAGTGGTTGACGGCCGCATGCACGGACGGAAACGCACGCGCGCAGGCCGGGCACTCCAGATCTTCGTATTCGATAACGGCGACTTTGGCTCCGGCAGGCGGCTTAAAGGATGAGGTGTCCTTGAAACTCGACACCTGATTCGGAGGCACAGAGGTCTGGGCGGTGGCAGCCAGCGGCGCAACCAAAAGCAGCAGTGCGGGAGCGAGGGGGCGGAACATACGCATAGGACGGTGACGAGTACCCTTCGGAGAGCAACGAGGCTCTCCCCTATTGAACCATTAAGGCGCCGCAGGCCGCTATAGTGGCCCTGTTTTCCGCAGGGATCGCCCCGTTTCCGGTGCTATGCTGAAGCGAAGGAAAAACGAATGTTGCCTGCCCTGCTCGCGCTTCAGGTCCTGACGTTTCTGCTGATCGCCCTTCCCCTGCTACGCCGTAAGGCCCCCGCGGGGACCCCGGATTCGCGACTGGAGGCGCTGCTGGCCGCCGACCTGCCGGGGCATATGGCGCGGTCGGATACCCGAAGCGAGGGCCTGGAACGCCTGGTCCGGGCCGAGATGGCACAGTTGCGGCAGGACTCCGCCGACGCCGCCGCGCGCCTGGCGCAGGCCTCCAGCAAACAGGCGGAGTCGCTTCGCGGGGAGATCTTCACCAACCTCGCCGCGCTGAGCGAAACCCTGCGCAGCGGGCTGCAAGGAGCCCGCGGCGAACACAAAGCCGACGCCGAACGGCTGCGCGGCGCCGTGGACGCGCAATTGACGGCCCTCGCCCAGCAGCTCGTTGCGTTCACGTCCGAAACGACCCGGCACGACGCCGACAGTCGCGAGGCGCTGCACTCCAAATTGACCGAGCTTGCCCGTAACCAGGGCGAGCACCAGGAGCGCCTGCGCAGCACCGTGGAGGGTCGCCTGGACAAGCTGAACGAAGTGAACGCGGCCAAGCTGGAGGAGATGCGCGCCACGGTGGACGAGAAGCTCCACGCCACGCTCCAGACCCGCCTCACGGAGAGCTTCGGCGCCGTCACGGATCAGCTGACCAAAGTTCACAGCGGGCTGGGCGAGATGACCAAGCTCTCGGCCGGGGTCGACGACCTCTCGCGCATCTTCACCAACGTCAAAAGCCGCGGCGGCTTCGCGGAGGTGCAGCTGGGCATGCTGCTGGGCCAGATGCTCGCACCCAACCAGTTCAGCCAGAACGTGAAAGTAAAGCCCAACACGGGGGAAATGGTCGAATACGCGGTGAAGCTGCCCACGCCGCAGGGGGAGCTTCTTCTGCCGATCGACGCCAAGTTCCCGCGCGAGGCCTGGGAACGCCTGGAAACCGCCTACGCGGAAGGCACACCGGCAGAGATCGCCAGTGCCGGCAAGGCGTTTGAGAACGCCATCCGCACGGAAGGCAAACGAATCTGCGAGAAATACATCGCCCCGCCCGTCACGGCGAACTTCGCCATCATGTTTCTTCCCACGGAGGGCCTCTACGCCGAGGTGATGCGCCGTGACGGGCTGCAGGCCGATATCCAGCAAAATTGCCGCGTGACGATCGCCGGCCCCAGCACGCTGTCGGCCATCCTGAACAGCTTCCAGATGGGCTTCCACATGCTCCAGCTGCAGCAGAAGGGAGACGAGGTCTGGAAGGTCCTTGCGTCGGCACGCACCCAGTTCGGCAAGTTCGAAGACCTGATGAGCAAGATGGATGACCAAGTGAGCAAGGTGCAGAAGACGATCCAGGAGGTCGGGACGCGCACCCGGGTGATCAACCGGACGCTCCGGGATGTCAGCGCCGACGAAACCGATCCCAGGCTAGGCCACGGGAACGGCAACGGGCATGGTGCCGGGAACGGCAATGGGCATGGTGCCGCGAACGGCAAAAACGGCTACGGAGCGCTCCTGCCCATGCTGGTGGCGAACGAAGAATAAGCGGCTTACGCCGCTGCGGCCGCGCGCGTCTTGCGCCCGGAATCACGGAAAAAGCGCCGCCGGCGGCAGGAAACACACTCCCACGGGTAGAAGCCGAACCACGTCAGCAGAGTCCGCTCCATGAGCGTCACGCGGTTAATGCGACGGAACAAACCGGGACTGCACCGGCTGCAATAGCGGCGCGCGTCCACAGTCTCCGTGCCGCTGCCGCCCAAACCCGGGCCATCTCCCGTCATGCAGACATGCTACCCGAAGATTTCGGTCAGAATCACCTGTTCTTTACACGTGCCGAACGCGTCAGTATGCTTGGGCACTGAGGCTGGGTCCGCCACAGTCATATTTTTACCCGCGACCGGTATTGAGGACATAGGAGATTTCAAGCGATGGCAGCAGTAGACGAGAAGGTCAAACAGATCATTGTCGAGCAGCTTCAGGTGGATGAAGCCGAGGTGACCCCGGGAGCCAGCTTCCAGGAAGACCTTGGCGCCGATTCACTCGACGTCGGCGAGCTGGTCATGCAGTTTGAAGAGGCATTCGACATCCAGATCCCGGATGAAGACGCCGAAAAGATCAAGACCGTCAAGGACGCAACCGACTACATCGAGCAGCACCAGAAGACCAAGTAAGCACACCCCATAGCGAAACGGAAGGGCAGTCAAGGAAGATGGAGCAGCGTCGCGTCGTCATCACAGGTCTGGGTCTGATCTGCGGAGTGGGCAATACCGCACCCGAGATCTGGGAAGGCCTGATGGCCGGGCGCAGCGGCGTTGCCGACATCACGGCGTTCGACCTTGAAGGCCATCCGGTTCGCATTGCGGCCGAAGTGAAGAACTTCGATCCCCACAAGTTCGTTCCGGTGAAGGAGGCCCGCAAGATGGGCCGCTTCATCCACTTCGCGATGGCCGCCGCGCAGGAGGCCATGGAGCACTCCGGCCTGCAGATCACCCCGGAGAATGCCGACAACGTCGGCGTGCATATCGGCTCCGGCATCGGTGGTTTCGACATCATCGAGCGGGAACACACGGCTCTGATGAACGGCGGTCCCCGTCGCATCTCGCCTTTCTTCATCCCGGCGTCCATCGTGAATCTTGCTGCTGGGCACGTCAGCATTCGCTGGGGCGCGAAGGGGCCGAACGAAGCGACCGCAACCGCCTGCACAAGCTCTGCGCACTCCATCGGCGATGCCTTCCGCATCATTCAGCGCGGCGACGCCGACGCCATGATCGCCGGCGGGGCCGAAGGCGCCATCACACCGCTTTCCGTGGGCGGCTTTGCCGCCATGAAGGCCCTCTCCACCCGCAACGAAGACCCCACCCACGCCTGCCGTCCCTGGGACAAGGACCGCGATGGCTTCGTGGTTGGCGAAGGCGCAGGCATCCTCATCCTTGAGGAGCTGAACTTCGCCCAGGCACGCGGCGCCAACATCCTGGCCGAAGTGATCGGCTACGGCATGAGTGGCGATGCCTTTCACATGACCGGCATGGCCCCGGAAGGCGAAGGTTGCCGCCGCGCCATGATGAATGCGCTGCGCTCCGCCGGGATCCAGCCGGACAGGATCGACTACGTGAACGCGCACGCGACTTCCACGCCTCTCGGGGACGCGCTCGAGTCTAAGGCGATTGAAGCGATCTTCGGCGAACGTGCCCTCCAAGGGGAACTGCTGGTCAGTTCGACCAAATCCATGACCGGCCATCTGCTTGGCGGCGCAGGCGGGCTCGAGGCCGGCATCAGCGTGATGGCGATGCAACACGGGACCGCACCGCCGACAATGAACCTGGAAAACGTCGACCCGGCTTGCCGCCTGAACTACGTGCCGAACAAGCCCCAGAAGGCGAAGATCGATTATGTGCTCTCCAACAGCTTTGGCTTTGGCGGAACAAACGGTTCGCTGGTCTTCAAACGCTGGGGCGCAGAGTGAGTCCTTCACAGATCCGGCAAACGGCCCGCGAACAGCGGGCCTTTGCGTTTCACCCCCAATTCAGTTCCCCCACGCAGCCACGGCCCACGTCGCGCATCACAACAGCGGAGGACTTCCATGGCACATCTGAAGGTCGGAAAAGAAAACAGCGCAGACATCGAACTCCACTACGAAGACCGCGGTGACGGTAAGCCGGTACTTCTGATCCATGGATGGCCGCTGAACGGCGCCTCCTGGGAGCGGCAGACAAACGCCTTGCTGGCCGCAGGCTACCGCGTCATCACCTACGACCGGCGCGGCTTCGGCCACAGTTCGAAGCCCTATGCCGGCTATGACTACGACACCCTGGCGCGCGATACAGCGACCCTGATCGAGTCCCTGGATCTCCGCGATGTGGCACTTTTCGGCTTCTCCATGGGCGGCGGCGAAGTCGCACGGTACATGGGCAAATACAACGAAGGGCGCGTGAGCCAGTGCGGGTTCCTCAGTTCCATTGCGCCTGCGTTGCGCAAGGACGGCGGCAACCCGGAAGGCGTGGACCCAGCCATCTTCGAGCAGATCAAGGGCATGATCGAGGCCGACCGCTTCGACCAGCTGCAAGGCTTTCACAAGCTCTTCTACAACTACGGCGTCCTGTCGCACTCCGTCTCGCAGGCCAAGCTCGACGCGGACTTCATCGTCTCCTCGCAGGCAAGCTTTCACGCCATGCTCTTTTGCGTGGACGCGTGGCTCGAAGACTTCCGCGAAGATATGAAGGGGATCCAGGTGCCCACACTGGTTATCCATGGAGACTCGGACAAGATTGTGCCCCTGGAAAACAGTGGCGGGCGCGTCCCCGGGCTCGTTCCTTCGGCCAGGCTCCACGTCGTGAAGGACGGTCCCCATGGGCTGATCTGGACACACGCCACCGAGGTAAACACGGCGCTGCTGGAGTTCCTGAGGGCGTAAGCCACGAGCGGCCCGGTGTCCGTCGCCGGGCCGCCGCGTGATCCACTTTGTCCTAAGTGTTGATCGCCGCCATCGCGGTGCGAAAGAGCACGACGATAACAAACCAGCCGAACACCGCAATGTAGCCGGCGCTGCGCTTTGTACGCGCCACGATCGACAGACCGATGCCCAGCAATACCAGCATCCAGATCGTAAAGAGATCGAACGAAGTCAGAAACGTCTTCAGCGCTCCGGGTGTGTCGACGTAGTAGCCCGGGTTGCTGCCCAGCATCGTCTGCGTGGTGAACGTTTCGGGACTTCGGCCTGCCCACAGCATGATGGCTGCCAGCAGCGCCGAGATCATCCCCGGCAAGGCCGCATACATGGCAACGCAGAAGACCCTGCCATAGGTAGCCGAGCCGCCAAAGCCAAAGTTGATTGTGGGCCAAAGAAGCAATGCGGTAAGCCCGACAAACGCCAGGTTGAACAGCGGCCCCGCGTAGAAGCCCCCGCGGAAGCTGTACTGCATGATCTTCTGGCGGCTCGCCAACTGATCGCCAGACAGGGAACTCATCTGGTCAGACAGTTTGGGATTCGCGTGGATCTCGTTTTCCACCAGTTGCTGCCAGCCCACCTTGGCCTGAACGGTGGCGGTAAGCAGGTAGCCGCCCAGCACCAGCAGCAGAAACGGCAGCCACCAACTTGCGCTGCGCAGCACGTCCGTAAATGTCTTTGTCGGTGCGACAAAGGTGTCGACGACACGTTCTGTCTGCGAGAGAGGCTTCCCCTCCACGGCCAACACCTGTTCCGGCATACGACTGCTCCTTCTCCAATGCACTTTGAGGTTGTTCGCCAGTGTATACGGGAAGTGCCGGAGTGCAGTTTAACTTTCGTGCGATTGGCTCCAAGAGGTCTTATCCCTCCGTGGCGGTGCCCACAGCCACCAGCATCTGCGCCGCGAACGAGAGACCCCGTTTTCCGGCAGGCGAGGTCATCTGTCGTAGAATGCGGAACATGCTGGGCGTCTCGCCGTCCGCTTTGGGCCCCTGCATGCCCTGATCCACCGCCTTCGCCAGCCGGTGCAGCATGTCCGGATCCAGCGCCGCAACGATCCTTCCCAGCGCGATCAGGTTACGTATCGCGTTGACCGACTCCGGCATCACCAGCGCCGCGGCCAGCTTGCCCGCGATCACATCGCGGCCACCCATCAATCCATGCAGCAGGTCCAGGATGCCCTGATCGTGCGCCGTCTGCAGCAGGTCCCACGCGACCAGCAAGGCCTCGGCATGTTCGCGCGGAGCCGCTTCCACCTTGCGCATCAGTTCCAGGTGCGGGTCAACCGGTTGCGGTGTGTATGTGATGGGCTGTGCCATGTGTGCCTTTCTGCTTGCGCTTCAGTGTTCCGCTAACCAGCAACCGGTAACCAACAACCGATCGCCGACAACCTTCACGACGGCTCGGTCGTTTTGATCTGCACCAACTTGTCGCCTGGTCGCGTTCCCGGAAGCCAATAATCCTCGTTGGCCCACTTCTTCTCCACTTCCACGCCGTCGGTGGGCGTGCGGGAGCCGAAGCGGAAGTTTCTGCGTGGCAGCGGCGACTCGCCCACCTCATCCAGCACCGTCATCTTCACCGCGAGTTCCTTGTATGCAGGCGTATGCGTGGCGCGGTCCACGTGCATGCTGGTCAGCTTGTTCACCGCTTCCTGCGTGGAGATCATGGGCAGGTACATCTGTTTGCCGACCACCAGCGAAGTGACGACAACAGGCAAGCGAAGCTGCCCATACGTATTCTCGATGCGTACAAATTGCCCCGTTTGCAGGCCGCGCTCCTGCGCAAGCTCCGGCGAGACCTCGAGAAAGATGTTCGGCGTGATGGCCTTGATCCCGGGGACGCGATAGCTCATGTTGCCTTGTTCAAAGTGCTCGAGCAAGCGCCCATTGTTCACGTGCAGTTCGTAGATCTCGTTCCCCTCTTCCTTGGGCGGAACATACGCAAGAGGATGGAAGCTCGCCTTGCCGTCGGGAAACGGGAACTCCTTGGTATACAGCAATGGTTCGTCCGTGCCGTCCGGATGCACGGGCCACTGCAGGCTCTTGTAGCCCTCCAGCCGCTGGTAGTTCACGCCGGCGAACGTGGGGGTGAGTTCGGCCACTTCGTCCATAATCTCGGAGGGATGCGTGTAGTCCCATCCGCCGGCGCCGCCCAGCGCCTGAGCAATGCTCTGGAGAATCTGCCAGTCGGGCTTCGAGTCACCCAGTGGCTCCCACACCTTGTACAGCCGCTGAATACGCCGTTCGGTGTTGACGAACGTGCCGTCCTTTTCAAGCGACGGCGAGGCGGGCAGGATCAGATCCGCGTACTTGCAGGTCTCGGAGAAGAAGATGTCCTGCATCACCAGGAAGTCCAGCTTGGAGAGCGCCGCGCCCACATCGACCGCGTTGGCGTCGGAGGTGATGGTGTCCTCGCCCTTGATGTACATCGCATGCAGCTTGCCTTCGTGGACCGCGGCGATCATCTCGCGGTTGTCCAACCCGGGCTTGGTGGGCAGCGTGACGCCCCAGCGCGCTTCAAACTTGGCCCGTATCTGCTCATTGTCGACCTTCTGGTAGCCGGTGTAGACATCCGGCATGGCGCCAAAGTCGCTCGCGCCCTGCACATTGTTGTGGCCGCGCAAGGGATAAGCGCCTGTGCCCGGGCGCTTGAACTGCCCCATCGTCAACAGCAGATTGCACAGCGACGTCGATGTGTCCGAGCCACCGCAGTGTTGCGTCACCCCCATCGCCCACAGCGCACACACACGCTCGGCGCCGGCGATTTCGTCGGCAACTTGTTTGAGCTGATCGACGCTGAGGCCCGTGACCTTCTCCGCGTGCTCCAGCGTGTAAGGCTCCAGGCTCTTCCGGAACTCATCCCACTTGTTTACCCAGACGTCGATGAACGTCTGGTTATGCCTTCCCGTGTCGATCAGATGCTTGGTCACCGCCATGATCCAGACTTCGTCCGTGGACGGGTTCGGATGGAGCCAGATGTCGGCGCGCTCGGCCATCTCATGCTTGCGCAAATCGGCGACGATCAGCCGCTGCCCACGGTGTTTCTGGGAGCGCTTGATGCGGGTCGCGAGGACCGGGTGGCTCTCCGTCGTATTGGACCCCACGACAAGGACCAGGTCCGCTATCTCGATGTCGGAGATTGAGCCTGAGTCGCCGCCGTAACCCACCGTGCGGTTCAGACCCTTGGAGGCCGGGGTCTGGCAGTAACGGCTGCAGTTATCGACGTTGTTTGTGCCGATCACCGCGCGCGCCAGCTTCTGCATCAGGAAGTTCTCTTCATTCGTACACTTGGACGAACCGATAAAGGCCAGAGCATCCGGTCCATACTGGGCCTTGATCTGCGTGAAGCGGTCCCGCACCATCGCAATCGCTTCATCCCACTCGATCTCGACAAACGTGTTGCCTTCACGCTTGAGCGGCTTGGTCAGACGGTCCGGTGAGTTGACGAAGTCCCATCCGAACTTGCCCTTCACGCACGTAGAAATGCCGTTTGCCGGCCCGTTCTGCGGCTCTACCTTCAGGATGTGCCGGTCGCGTGTCCAGAGGTCGAAGCTGCAGCCCACACCGCAGTAGGCGCACACCGTTTTGGTGCGCTTCACGCGCTGCTTGCGCATTTCGGCTTCCATCGTCGAGAGCGCAAGAATGGCGGGGTATCCAGTCGAGGGCTCAATCTTCTTCACCGCATCGATCATGTCGTCTAGCACCTTGGGCGGCAGGCCGGTGAGGTAGCCTGTGTGACCCACCATGCCCTTTTCCATGAGCGCATTGCACGGGCATACAGTGATGCAGTGCCCACAGCTCACACAGCTTGAGCCGTCGATCTGTTCTCCGCCGTCCCACATCACGCGCGGCATCTCGCGCTCCCAACTGATGGTGAGCGTTTCATTCACCTGAACGTTTTGGCATGCCTCCACGCAGCGACCGCACAGGATGCATTGGCTGGGATCGTAACGGTAGAACGGGTTGGAGTGGTCCTGCAGGTACCCCTTCCCCCGGAACTCGCGCGTCTGGTGCTGTACGTCCAACTCGGCGGTCGCATTGTGAACCGTGCAGTTGCCGTTATTGTTGTCGCACACAGTGCAGTACAGATTGTGGTTCTCCAGAATGCGGTCAAAAGCCTCGCGCTTGGCCACATCCGCACGATCCGTGGCCGTCGCGACAACCTGCCCCGCCGCAACATGCGTCGCGCAGGAGCGTACAAGCTCGCCATTCAACTCCACGATGCAGGTGTCACACGACTGGATCGCGCCTATGGGCGGCAAATAGCAGATCTGCGGAATGCCCGTGATGCCTTCGGTGGCCGCCTTGCGATTGATTGCCTCAATCAGCGGCTCACCCACTTCGGCCGCAATCTTCACACCGTCGATCTCGATCCAGGTATCGGGGACAAAGACTTGAGGCGAGTTCAGCAGGGGCTTTGGATGATGCTTGGAACGGTCCATCGTACCGAGATAGATGCCTGCTGGCGAAGGGGCGTAGCTTTGTCCGGTGTTCGTCCGCCAGGCCGTTGGTATGGCCAAAGAAATCCGCTGGGCTGCTCATTCACAGAAGAATCCGGGCGCAGACCTCATGAGTTCTTGCGCGAAGCCAGGATCTGCCCCGCGGCCCGCAACCCGCTTCGCAACGCCGCGTGCACTGTGCCCCAGTGCCCTGTCGTGTCGGTGTGTTCGCCGGCAAAGAACAGCGTATCGGCTTCGGGGACGGTCATCGCTTCGGGGGCGTCCAGCGCAAGCGCGCGCACGTAGCTGTACGCACCCCGGGAAAACCGGTCGTCGCTCCAGTCAAAGGTGTGCACACTGACCAGAGCCGCTCGCACCACGTCGGCCGGCACATCGAAGACCTCCGCCAGTTCGCGGCAGGCGATCCCGGCAAGTTGCTCCGAACTCTTGCCCTCCAACGCCGCCGACCTTGGCCCGCCGCACCACCCCACGAGGGTCGGCAGATCCTCGCGCTCGGGGTGTCGCGTCCACCACACCGGAGGCATGCGCTCCCGGGTGAACACGAAGCTCATCGTTTCCAGGGAGTCCTTCCGAGGATGCGGCGCGCGCTCCCACCAGCGTTCGCGGAAGACCATGGTGAAGCGCACGACATGCCCCATCATCATGCGCCGCGCTTCAAACAGCGGCTTCGGTTCCGGCTCAATGCGCACACTGCCCGGAGCACTCGCATTGGCTGCCTGCAGAACGCCCAGGGGCAGGGTGATCAGGCAGCGCGGAGCGCGCACGTCGCCCTGCCGGGTGCTGACCACCACGTCGCCCGGACGCCAACGCACCGCCAGCACCTCGCAGCCCAGCCGGATTGAGCCCCGGGCCGCTTGCACACGCTCGGCAAGATAGTCCGTGATCTGCGCATAGCCACCCGGCAGGTGCCAGGCACGGTCACCTTCGATTGCCTCCTCAGCCCGCTGTTGCACACCGAGCGAATGCGCGCTGATCCGTTGGGCGTCCGCGGCGTTGAATCCTTCCACGTAGCCCGTCAGGGCCTGCCTGTTCTCTTCCGGAACGTCGCTGGTCGCGAGCCAGTCCGCGAAGGAGGCATCCTCTCCGGGCAGGTCGACCAAGCCATCCAGCGGCGCGGTGATGCCGTCGCCCGCCTCCTCTTCCCCGCTGCTCAGCCCTGCACCCGGACGTTCTTCGCTGAGCATCGCGCCGTCCCGGTCCACGGCAGTGGCGCCGCATTCCTCGATGAGACTCCAGAGTTCCGGCGCCCGGCCGTGCACGAACTCCGCCCCGTGTTCCACGAGCGCCCCTGCCTCGACGCGTTCTGTGAAGATCCGGCCCCCCACGCGATTGCGGGCCTCCAGGACCAGCACCTGCGCCCCGCTCTCCGCGAGCACCCGCGCCGCCGCCAGCCCAGCCGCGCCCGCGCCCACGACGATCACCTCCGT
Source organism: uncultured Acidobacteriaceae bacterium (assembly GCA_964252405.1). Taxonomy (GTDB): domain Bacteria; phylum Acidobacteriota; class Terriglobia; order Terriglobales; family Acidobacteriaceae; genus Granulicella. Next base: position 15,786 of record CAXUNH010000048.1, read on the forward strand.
TACCCTCTGCCCCACGTTCGCCCCGATCTCCCCGGCCGCTGACCACATGTCCTGGTAGGAAGGGCAGCGCCGCCCCACATAAGACGCGCGAACCGCTATCCCGAAGCAAACAAGGCAGGACGGCAACGGAACAGTCCAACAGAACGGCTGACCTACTCCGTCCGGAACAGCTTGGCACACCACAACGATCGCTCGCTCACCCCCACAACCGAGTCCAAACCCACACACAGCACCCGCATCACACCCCCATGCGCCTCAAGCAAACGCTCGCCCTGCTCTGGGCCATGTTCAGCCTCACCGGCTGCCGCTCGCGCGATACCGTCCCGGAGCAGCCCATGCCGCCCAACACCATTCTTCTTTCGCAAATGTTGCGCAAGCTTTCCGCGCAACCCGGCTTCCCGGAGACGGTGCTTCAGCAGCTTGGGGGCGAGAAACAAAAGGGCGGCAAGCGCGGTCCAGCCCTCCTCACCCCAGCACTCATCGACGAACTCCGCAAACGCATCCTCGGCAAGGACTGGCAAGGACTCGACCGCTTTCCCGGCTGGACCATGCGCGAGGTCAACCCCACGGTCCGCGTCGTCGACAAGTTGGTCGGGCAGGATCCCAAGCTCGAAGGGATGAGCGCCGTCCACCCCGGCGCGCCTGCAACGCCGCTCACCGACCAGCAGACGCGCACCTTCCTCGACCTCGGCCCCTATCCGCTCAATCAGGCGCAAACGGTTTCGCTCGAGGAGCCATCGACGCTTCCCGGCTTCACGACCGAAGGCATCGTCACAACGATCGCGGCAAACGTCACCCGCGGCGACGGCCCCAACCCGTACGCCCCGGAGCACGCCGAATCCCAACGTCTCGCGGATGTCTTGAATCGGCTGAGTGTGAACAGCTTTACCGATGCGAAGCCCTTTGCTGCCTCGCTCGCCGGTCATGAAGCGAAGACCCCCGAGGCCTTGATCCAAACGCTGATGCAGAGCGGCCACACCGTCACAGTCACCGACTCCCGCTACTTCGCCAACTTCGGCCACCTGCACTACAAGGGCATGGACGTCATGATGCCCTTCTGGATCAACACGCAGATCGCCGTCCCCGGCACAGGCGGTCTCTTCCATCGCCCACGCCCGCTGCTTGTGCCCGTGTCGCACGCCGAGTACGAGTGGCACATCCGTGGCCCGCACATCAACGCCGACGTCAGCCACTACTTCGGCGTCGACGGCAAAGCCGAGTGGCGCACCATGGACACGCTCGACCAAGCCTGGGTGCTCAAGCGGGACGCACACACCTACGGCGGCGCAGAGGCTATCGAAGTCACCCGCCTCGTTGGCCTGATCACGCTCGCCTACATGCACCAGCACGCCCGGCGCCCCACACTGCCCTTCGGCGGCTACTATGCGTTGGGCGTCTGTCAGGATCCCGTCTCCGCGATCGAAAAGAAGCTCACCGGCCGATCCACACTCTTTCCAAACACCGCAAACAGCGCGCTGTTCGACGATCCTCGTGACAGCGAAGTCAATGCCCTCTTCCTCTCCATCCCAAAGGACCGTTCAGGTGCCATACCGGAGCCCGAGCGCGTCTTCGGTTCATTGCCTGCGGAACCCGGAGACAACAGCGCCTTCCGTTCGATCTCCATCCCTGGACTCGCTCCCGATCTCAATCGAGCCTACGTCGCGTGGAAGGCAGGACATCTCGAGCGCACGCACGGAGGCATCTTCTACTTCGCACGTTCAACAGCCCTCATTGCGATTGCTGCCGCATTGCTTGCTTCCGTTCTTCGGGTACGCAAACGCGCGCACTGACTCAATAGATAGCCCTCCTGATTTCATGCAACGAAATCAGTGCACTTCGTGCTCCAATAACGGCGGGAGATTAAACCTTTATGGCAACCGCAAAGAAGTCCACGTCAAAGAAATCCGCAGCGAAGAAGACATCGGCCAAAAAGTCATCCGCAAAGGAAACAGCGGCGAAGCAATCCACGAGGAACTCGGCCGCGACGAAGACATCGGCGAAGAAGTCTGCGGCAAAGAAGGGCTCGGCAAAGAAGAGCGCCGGCGCGCGCACCGCGGCGAAGAAGACCGCGGCAAAGAAGACCAGCGCCAAAAAGTCCGCAGCGAAGAAAGGCGCAGCCAGGAAGTCTTCCTCCGCGAAGACTAGCGGGCGCAAGTACAGCCCGCGCGCCGGGCAGGACGTGCGTCAGGAGATGCATGAGATGAAGCGTGGCCAGTTGAAGAGTGGGCGTTCCGGCCAGAAGGTCACGAATCCCAAGCAGGCCATCGCCATCGGGCTTTCCAAAGCGCGGCGTGAAGGAGCCAAGGTGCCGCCCAACCCCAACACCGGCCGCTAAGCTCTTCAAGCGTCCGCTGCGTAGCCGGCGAAAAGCTCAGTGCTGTGAAAGCTCAGAAGGCCGGGTCCGCTCCTCCGGCCCCGGCCTATCCGCCTCCTCTGGCTACAAGACCTGGCTCGGAATCTCACCGGCCGCAAGAACCGCATCGGCCACGGCCACGGCCTCACGCGTAGCCTGCAGGTCATGCACCCGCAGGATGTGTGCCCCGCCAAGCACGGCGGCGACATTGGCCGCCAGCGTCGCATCGCGCCGGGCAACACGGGGCGTGGCCCTGCGTTGCGCCTCTGTCTGCACCGCGCGCACCGCTTCGCCGAGGAAGCCCTTCCGCGACAAACCAACCAGCAGTGGACGCCCCAGTTGATGCAGAGAGTCAAGCTCTGCCAACAGCGCAAAGTTCTCCGAACCGAACTTGCCGAAGGCAAAACCCGGGTCCAGCACAACGTTCTCCGTCGGGATGCCGCTCATCTCCGCCAGCGCCAGCCCTTCCACCAGCCCGCCAAAGATGTGCCGCAGCACCTGGTCGCGGCCCAGGGCCACCATGCTCTTCCACTCCGGCGGCCGGCCTCGCGTGTGCATCAGCACCAGTCCGCAGCCCGTCTCCACCACCGCCCTTGCCATCTGGCCGTCCCATTGCAGGCCGGACACATCGTTCACGATCTCGGCGCCAGCCCTGGCCGCAACCAGGGCCGTGCTGGCGTGGTAGCTGTCCACAGAGATCACCGCTCCGGGCCGCTCGCGGCAGACCGCTTCCAGCACCGGCAGCAACCGCGCCTGCTCCTGGTCGGCACTGATCGGCAATGCGCCGGGCCGGGTGGACTCCGCCCCCAGATCCAGGATGTCCGCGCCTCCATCCAGCAGCCCGCAGGCAGCTTCCACCGCGGCCTCCACGCCACGCCCAGCCAGTCCATCCCCGGAGAAACTGTCAGGGGTCAAATTCAGGATCGCCATCAGACACGTGCGATCGCCCAACGCGAGCACTCGGCTGCGCAACTGCCAATGGAAGCGTGGTCGCGAAACAAATGCCATGGGCGTATGACGCCGTTCGCCTCGGCAGCGAACGGAGTCCCCCTTCCTGGACTCGGTGGCCGCGCGTGCTGAGCGTCGCTCGGGAGTGCTCCGCTGCGCCGCCCCGGCTCTACACCACTTCCGCCTTCGCGTCAGCCTGGAGCGCCCACCCTGCGGTAGACTGCGCCCATGCGCCTGCGAGGCCTCCTGCCGATCGCCCTCTGCCTCGCCGCAGCCAGTGCCCTCGCTGCCCAAAGCTCACCGTCCCCAAACGCTTCCGCAACGGTCAGTTCCCCATCAACACCGCCGGCGCGCTATCCGGACGGAAGCGGTACCCCGCTTGGCCAGGGGATCCACGATCTGCTTTCGGACCCGCTGGTCTCCCGCGCGCACTGGGGCATTGCAGTCACGGCGCTCGATGGCACACCTCTCTACGGCCTGGACGAAGGCAAGCTCTTCCGTCCAGCCTCCACAGCCAAGCTCTTCACCACCGCAGCGGCCATGGCACTGCTTGGACCGGAGACCCGCTTCACCACCAGCGTCTACGGCGATCTGGACACCGGCACGGGCATCGTCCATGGCGATCTCACCTTGCTTGGCGGTGGAGATCCCAGCTTCGGTACGCAGGATCTTAGTCCGGCCCCAGGCTTCACTTCAGGGCAAAAGCCCGGCCAGGAACGCGACGGCGCAAGCCTTGCTGACCTGGCCCAAAAGGTGGTCGCGGCAGGGGTCACGCAAGTCACCGGAGACGTGCTCGGCAACGACACGCTGTTTGAAGCACCCACCGTCCCGGAGGGATGGGCCGAAGAGGACTTGCTGTGGGGCTATGGCGCTCTGCCCAGCGCGCTTTCCATCGGCGACAACGAGCTGCGCGTCTCGGTTCGGCCAAAGCCTCCCGGACCGGTGGAAGGACAGCCTGCCGACTGGATCGGATCCTTCGCCACTGTCGATCAGATCTACCCCTATCTGCAGGTCGAAGATGAAGTCCTTACAATGCCGTCTGACCCGGAACACACCAACGGTGTCGATGCCGAGGCGATTCCCGGCTTACCTCAGCACCTCCGCCTGTACGGCAGGCTGTCGTCCACCTCGCCGCCCGCAACCGAGCACATCGCCCTTCACGATCCGGCGGCCTACGCCGCAGGCGCTCTCCGCACCCTTCTTCTCGGGCGCGGTACCCGGATCAACGGCGAGGCGAAAGCTGTTCATGAATCTCGGCCTGCCGCAGCCACATCGTTTCTTCACGCACTGCGCCAGCCTGAGCCTGTGAGCAGCGTTCCGGGCGTGCCACTTGGGGAGGCCTTCGTGTGCGGTGATACACCGCATTCCAGCCGCCTGATCGCCCAGCACACTTCGCCGCCACTGCGCGAAGACGTGGCCTTTACACTGAAGACCTCAGCCAATCTCCACGCCGAAATTCTGCTTCACCACCTCGGCCGCAGGGGCCCCTGCCAGGGCGCGACGGCCTTGACGGGCGCCCGCGTCGTTCGCCGCTGGTTGCTGGCAGCGGGCCTGGCCGACGACGATTTCCTGCTCTTCGACGGGTCCGGCCTCAGCACCAAGGATCTCGTCACCCCGCGCAGCGAGGCGCAACTGCTCGCCTACGCGCATGCACAGCCCTGGTTTGCACAGTGGAAAGCCGGACTGCCGATCGCCGGTGTAGATGGCACGCTGTCGGGCCGCTTCACCAACTCGCCGCTAAAGGGCAAGGCCTTCGCCAAGACAGGCACACTTGGGGAAAGCCGCGCCCTGGCAGGCTTTGTGCAGTGCGCCAGCGGCCACGAAGCCATCTTCGTCATCCTGGTGGACAATCACGAACCCGGGGGCAGCGCCGACCGCACCGTGATGGACAAGATCGTCGAAGCGATCGCCGCCAACGACTGACCCCCAGGACTGAACGCGTCTCGGTGTAGGTAGCGCAGAGCAGGTCCGGCCGATTCGTGAACGCGGCAGCTACTTGGGCGTATGTGCCTTGATGTACTCGCGAAGCTGCGTGTTAAGGTCCAGGGCCTTGTTTACGCCGGAGTCAAGCATCCGCAGCCACTCGGCCGCGGGCTCCTTCAACTCCGCCATCCCCAACAGATAACTTGTCTGCACGATGACCTCGAGCGAGTTCGAAAGCTCGTGGGCAATGCGCCGAATCTCCAACGCCAGGTCCTCAGGAATGGTCGCGGTGGACGTTGGAAACGAGGTGGACGGTTCACTCATGCGGACGCGCTGCTCCGTGGGGGGTAGAGATATAGCTGAAGGACGGGCCCGGGAGGAACGAAGTTTCGTTCCGCCTCAGTGTATCCATCTCCGCCATGAATTGACAGCAGGGGCCGGGTTTGGGAGACTAAGGTGTCACAGCGCGGGTGCTCCGGCACCGGCGAGTGAGCCGAAGTGGCGGAATTGGCAGACGCGCATGGTTCAGGTCCATGTACTCGCAAGGGTGTGAAGGTTCGAGTCCTTTCTTCGGCACCAAACGATGGAACCGACGCGCAAGCAGCGTGAAGGTTCGAGTCCTTTCTTCCGCACCAAAGGTCAGCGCTTCGCGTTGGCGAGTCGGCGCTGACTTGGCGTTGGCGAGTCGGCGAGTTGG
>CAXUNH010000049.1:0-9756 GCA_964252405.1 uncultured Acidobacteriaceae bacterium
GAGTACAGGCCAAGCTCGCTGCAGGTCCGGATTTTGTTGCGAACGTAGATTTGGGAGGCTGGATTCTGCCCGACAAGGACGACGGCAAGGCCCGGACGATGTCCCTGGCCGGTCATCTCACGGACAATCAGGGCCACTTCGGCCTTGATCTCTGCGGCGAGCGCGACCCCGTCCAGGACGCGCGGAGCTGTGAGGGCATCCACCATGGCTTCAGGATATCGTGCCGGCGGAGATTGCTTCATTTCCATTTTGCTGCACGGAATGGGGTCTTTGTTGGCGTTCAACACCATCAGAGAAATCGCAGAACCTCAGCAAACTAAGCGCACCCCTATGTGCTCTAACCCCACACGACCGCTGCCGTGATGCGCAGGCAAGGAGAGAACCAAGTGAGCGACGGACAAGATAAGAGCTTGGTGGAACGATTTACGCCGACAGACCTGATCGCGCTGCGGAGCGAACTGCTGCGTTCAGGCGTTGATTCTTTTCAGGCCGCGGAGATTGTGTGCAGTTTTCTGAGCGGGCGAGGCTACGGGATCTCCTCGCAGGAGGCGCGCAACGTGGCCTCCAAGATTGAGGTCCCCGGGGTGACCGCAGAGCATATTCAGGCGGAACTGGAGCGGGTGGCGCAGGTCATGTAGCCGGCTGCAGTGCGATCGGAGCGCCGGCCAAAGAGGTGGAGGAGCACCAGCGCGCTGCCAAACAGGTGTCGGGCGAGCCGGTTGGAAGACCGCAGATTCCAGCGGATGTTCGTCGATCCCCGCCTGGTTCCGCCAGCCGCATCCGAAGACCGTCCGATTCATAGAATCTGAAGGGCACCGGCCGGCGAGGACCTTTGATCTGGCAAGGCGTAAGCGCAAGATGAGGGGACCGGACAACGAGGGGCTCATCGACCTCCTCTTCTTTAGGGGAAGGGGTACCACTCGTCCCAGCGGTCTAAACCTCGAACGTTGAGATCATCGCGCTCATCGAGATGTAGGCAGACATGTACCGGCTATAAAGCCCGACGGCCACATAGCCGAGGAGGGGGATCTGATAGGCCAACGCCGTGCTGTGAAGATGCTCTGCGATCAATCCCATCAATGGCGTCAGGACAGCCCCACCGACGATCGCCATTACGAGCAGCGAACCGGCGATGCTTGTGTTCGGCCCAAGATCCTTCAGACCCATGGCGAAGATCGTCGGGAACATAATCGACATGAAGAAGCTTGTAAGGAGCACGGCCGCGAGGCCGAGTCTACCCGGATGCAGTATGCCTACCAGCAGGAGGCATACGTTCGTCGCGGCGTACACCGCCATCATTGTGCTTGGCGGAATCCTCCGCATGAAGGCCTGAGAGGCAAACCGTCCCACACCGAAGGCGCCGAGAGTGCAAGTTAACAGGAGACCAGCCTGACGCTCGCTTGTGTGTCCGTACTCCTGTGAGTACTGAATGAAGTAGCTCCAGGTACCCACTTGAGCTCCAACGTACATGAACTGCGTCGCAACGGCGAGCAGGAAGTGGGGCCTATGGAGGAGCTCACGCCAGTTTCCCTCTGTTTCCGCGGAGTGCTCGCGCGCCTTGAGAAAAGCAGGAAACGGCGTGGACGCAATCAGCAGTGACCAAACCAACGCGAGTCCACCCAGGACAAGATACGGCTTCACCGTGCGCAGGACTTCACGATGGAGATAGGCGGCATAGGTCCCTGCTGTTTGCATTGAGGCGGACTGGGCAGACGTAAGCTCCACACCCGAGAAAATGAAGATGGTTCCCACGAGAACGCCGGTGATCGCCCCGAGGGGATTGAAGGCCTGGGCAAGGTTTAGTCTGCGTTCCGAGGTTGCCGTCGGGCCAAGCTGTGCAATCAGCGGATTCGATGCTGTTTCGAGAAAAGCGAGCCCACTTGCCACCACAAAGAGCGAAGCCAGAAAGAACCCGTACTTGCCCGCAATGGCGGCCGGGTAGAACATAAAGCATCCCATGGTAAACAGCATGAGGCCGGTCAGCAGACCTGCTTTGTATCCTTTCCGCTTCATCAGGATTCCAGCAGGCAGCGCAAGCAGGAAGTAGCCCATATAAAAAGCCGATTGGACAAGGCCGGCCTGGAAACGCGAGATGACAAAAGACTTCATGAATTGCCGGATCAGGACGTCATTCAGATTGTTTGGTATGCCCCAGAGAAAGAAGAGCCCTGTCACGAGAATGAAGGAACGCAGGACGCCGTTGGGCAAGAGAGTCGTGGTAGCCCGAGCATCGTTGCGCCCTGTAAGGGCCGGTGTTTTTCCCTGTTGTGTAGGAACGATCATCTCTACCTCAGTGCACGCGCGCGCTGTTCATAGGGGTTGCGGCAAAGCGTTTTGGAGTGCGTCGTACCGTGTTACACGGCTTGACTACGTTTCTTGATGACTCCGCTGGCCAGAAAGCCTCCGTCCGAGGGATCGGGGATACCCCGGAAGTCGCTGCATGCGTGCCTTCTCTCAGCCGACACCTCATCCGTTTCTACCGTTCGCGATCCGAAAGCCTTTTTCCGGTCCGCTTGGTGGCTCAAAGTTCTGTAGCTGACTGCGCAACAAACAGTAGGTTCTGAAATCATGAGTCCCGATCGTCGTCTTCCCCGACCCACGAACACCCATGAAGATCAGAGTCATCCGTCAGGATCTGACTAGCGGTTGATGTCAATGAGAATTTTGGTGAACGCTCCGGGATCGGCCGACCACTGGGCGAGCGCGTCTGGCGCCTCGCCCAGGGCGATGACCCTGGTGATCGTCTCTTGAGCGGGAAAACGGCCGGCTTCAAGCAGTGCCATCACTTGTCTGAAGTCTTCGGGGAGTGCGTTGCGCGATCCCATGATGTCGAGCTCCTTTTGCACAAATAACTTGGTTTCGTAGCTAACGTGCTCTTTGGCGTAGCCGATGTAGACCACCCGCCCCGTATAGGCGACCTCTTCCACCGCCATGCGAAAGGTCTCCGCGAGACCGATCGCTTCGATCATGACGTCTGGGCCTTCCCCGGCGGTCAGCTCACGCAATTTGGCGCGAACGTCCACATGGGCGCTGTTCACCAGGTCGGTTGCGCCTGCGAGCTGCGCGACCTTGAGCTTGTTGTCGTCCAGATCGACTGCAATGGTGCGTGCGCCGCGGAAGGACGCACCCGCAATGGCGCCGAGTCCGATGCCTCCGCAGCCAAATACCACCACAGTGTCGGTGGGTGCCACGCGACCGCGAGCGACGGCGTGAAAGCCGACGGTGAGCGGCTCAACGAGCGCCAGCTCCTGCGCGGGAAGGGAGGAGACATAGACCTTGGACGGAGGCACGGCGATGCGCTCCGTGATCGCGCCGTCACGTTGCACACCAAACGTCTGGTTGTTGCGACAGGCGTTCTCGCGACCGCGCCGGCAGGAGGCGCACTGCCCGCAACTGGTGTAGGGCGATACGGTGACGCGGGTTCCCTCCGGGATGTCGTGGTTGCCGGCGAGGACCGTCGCAGCGATCTCATGGCCGAGCACGCGGGGGTAGGTGACCAGCGGGTTGCGCCCGCGAAAGGAGTTCAAGTCCGTCCCGCAAAGGCCAACCATGTCTACCTGCAAGAGCAGGTCGCCCTCTGATCTGCGGACCTCATGGATGTCCGCAACTTGAACTTGGCCCGGACCTGTGAGTAGGAGAGCCTTCATCCGATGACGGTCCCTTCGTTGGATGTACGACCAATGAAAATGGGACGGATGTGCTTCTCGAGGAGATTGCGCTTCACCCTGCGGCTCACGACAGCTTCGTTCTCTTCCAGCGCATCGACGAAGCGTGGACCCATCTTCGCGGCCACCTTGAAACCGACGTGCAGCAGTTGGCGTACGTTTGGGTTGAAGCGCGTATTGGCGGGTTCGTGCTCCAGGGCCGCGACGTAGTCTTCGCTGGACCAAGCGCGGACCTGCGCCGGCGACGGAAGCTGCGCCCGGTCAATGTCGATCACTGAAGCATAAGGAGCACAGAGCTCATCAGCGTGGTCGTTGGCGCTGGCGTACACCTCTTTGGCCAGCGCCAGGCCACTTCCGCCGGATTCGGCGAGGCCGGTGAGTTCTTCGAGCCATGTGGTGCCCGCGGTCTTCACATGGACACCCGCTCCTGTCCCCTCCAGCGCCCTGTGAATGGCGGGATAGATGGAGAACTTGTCTGACCCGGAGTGCACGCTGAGCTTGAGATTGCCGGGAAGCCCGTACCGCTCGATGCAGAACGCGATTGCCGCGATGTCGTCGCGGAACTCCTTGCTGAATTGCTCGACATCTCCCACGTAATCGACGCCCTTGTTGAAGCGGCCCGTGAACTTGGGGGCGATCGTTTGAATCGGAATCGCTTCGTCGGCGATGGCTGCGAGAATGATCGTTAGTTCGACCGGAGTCTGTGGCAGATCGGTCTCGTCCATGGAGATTTCGGCGACGAAACCGTCCTGCTTCTTGTGCTCCACGATGTAGCGGTAGATGGAACCTGCGTCCTGGACAGCTGCGAGGAACTTTTCCGCGGTTTGCGTCACGAACGCGCGATCGACGACGAACGGCTTTTCGAGGCCAGGGATCTCGAGCGTGCCGGTTAGCTCCGGGTGACGACGCACGAAAGCTTCGATGGCTTCCGGTGCTGCTCGCTTGCCGATGCTGTCTGCGACGTCCAGGGTGAAGAAGTCACACGGCTCAAGAAAACGGTCGACTGTCTTCAGGCCGATGTGATCGGCGTCGACAAAGTAAGGTTTCTGCCAGCCAAGCTCGCGCACGGCGGCATCGGCGGCGGCGCGTGTCCGGGCAGGTTCCGAGCCGATGATGGTGTGTTCACGGTTCGACTTGTTCCAGACCGGAATAACGTCAACGCCCTCTACGGCCCCCTCGATGCAGGCAGAGAGTTGGGCCTTGGCTTGGTGGGCAAAACGGTCCCCGACACCGAGCGTGTAACGAGGAAGTTTCCTGGGATCAGACATGGATGGGAGGAGCTCCGAACTGCGGGCAAAAGCCGGCGTGACGCGCACGCCGGCTGCACAGGGGTTAGAAGTTGATACGGCCTGTCAACTGCAGACGACGCTGTCCATCGGTTTGGCCGCCGACCACAGAGGTGGGCACACCGAAGTCGCCGGCAAGCGCGTTGCTATCCGGGGCGTTGAAGTTGTGGCGGTTGAAGCAGTCGAGGCACTCTACCTTGAACTGGAATTGATAGCGATCTCCGTACAATGGCGTGTTCTTGATCAGCACCAGGTCTTCCTGCAGGTACGCGAAGTTGCGTACCTCGCCGGAGACGCGAGGGAGGTTTCCGAAGACGAACGGACCTCCGTTGCGGACCTGCGGGATGTCGAGGTTCTGGTCGTAGAACGCCGGTGTGGGTTCGGTCGCCTGATAGGCGTTGTTGGTGCCGAAGAAGTTTGCGCCATTGAAGATGGAATCCGTCGCGGGGTTCGGTCCAGCCGGCGCGGGACCATACTTCTGCGGACCGAGAAACGCAAAGGGCTTGATGGTCTTGCGATTCAATCCACTTGCGACGCGGGTGCCAGGGATATGCGTGAGGCTGATGCAGTCGTTGTATCCGATGCCCCCGAGATTCGTGTTGCTGCACCCGAAGGAGAACGGAACCCCGGAGAGGTAGCGTTGGATACCGCCGACCTCGAAGCCGCCGAAGACCGCGTTCACCACGCCATTCACATGGGCGCCGAACTGCCTGCCGCGTCCGAAGGGAAGTTGGTAGAGGTAGTTGATGACGAAGTTGTTCGGGATGTCCTGAATGGAGATGGACTTGCCAGTCTTCAGGTTCGACGAGTCCGGGATCAAGCCGGGTGTTCCGCCGTTGATGCCGCCAATCGCGGAGTCAGCGTCTGTAATGGTCTTTGACCAGGTGTACGAGGCATCGAAGGTGAGACCATACCCCGTCTTGTGACACATCGACACAACCATGGCGTGGAAGGACGTGTGGCCTACGTTCTCGATGTCGCTGGGTGTCGCCAAGTTGGAATACTGCGGGAAGGGCCGCAGGGCCTGACCAACGGTCCCGTTGAACCCGGCATACGGCGCCTTGACGCCAGCGCTCGCCAGATTGTTCGAGCTTAGCTGGTCACCGAGCGCGAGGTACTTCGTCGGAAAGTTGTTTGGCTGCAGCAGGAACGACGGCAGGTTCTGCCCGGCTTGCCCGATGTACCCAAGCGAGAAGATGGTGTTCCTGGCAAATTCCTGCTGCACCTGCAGGCTCCACTCGCTGACCATGCCGTTCCGGCCGAAGCTCGGTTCAATGTCTTCGACCTCCTCGGGCGATGCGGCATTGCCGGTATCGTTTTGACCGGGATCCAGGTTCGGCAGCGGAGCGAATGGGGGGATGCCGAGGTTCAGGTTGCCGGCAGCGTTGAAGCCGTCGCCGCCTACCCCGAGGCTGTAGATGTAGCCCTGCAGCATCGATTGGCCGAAGTCTGCGTAGAGGATCGGCGCGTAGAGGATGGAGCCGCCGCCGCGAATGACCGTTTTTCCATCCGAGTTCGGTGGTGTGTAGGCGAAGCCTATGCGGGGCCCGATGTCCTTGTGGTAGGTGTCGGCCCAAGCCGTATTGCAATGGCAGGTGCCGCCGAAGATCAGCGCGCCCGGCAATCCGTTCTTTGGATCGATGGCAGTGGGAGAGAAGTTGGAGGTCTGGCTGCGAGCTTCGTGCCGCGGCGTGTCGACTTCGTACCGCAAGCCTACGTTCAAGGTGAGATTTTTCGTTACTTTGACATCGTCCTGCGCGAAACCGGCCCAGTAGTTGGTGATCCACTTGGGATCGGACGGCGTGATGTAGCGGATATAGTCCGGAAGGCCGAGCTCAAGCCCTGCCAGACCGAAACCGGTGCCGTTTGCCCGGCCCTGGTAGTAGTTCGACGCGGCCGTCTCTGCGTTGTAGCCGTAGAACTGCCCGTTGGCGTTGCCGGCCCCTGTCGCAACAAATTGGGTATAGCGGTAGTCAAAACCGAAGCGGATCGAGTGCCGCCCTTTCTCCCAGGAGAGGGTGTCATTTACGAGGAAGTGCAGCTCGGTGTGATTGCTGTTGATGGCCGCGCCGAGGGCGGAGACACCGTCCTGGGGCACGATGTTTGGGAAGGCAGTGGACGAGATGCCCGAGATCCCAAGCTGCTGCGCGTAGTTGACCCCGTTCTGGATCTCGGATGAACCGTCGAAGTTGCGAAGGCGGTTCACACCGAAGGTGAAGGCATTGAGGATGCTGGGCGTGATCACATTCTGAATGCCAACTCGGGTCAGGTGCGTGCTGAAGTCCTGCAAGATGTTTGCGCCGGCCGGCCCGGGATAGAGCGGCGCGGTTCCGCCAAACGGAACGGTGTTGTCTCGCGCGGAGTAGCTGGCATAGAGCTTCAGGTTTGCCGTCGGGCTCGCGTCGACGCGAATGGTGTCCGTTGTATTGTTCAGGCTCTGTATCGCGCGGTAGCTGTAGTTGTTCGTCAGTCCACTCGTCTGCGGCAAGGGATACGCGTTGACGATGTTTTTGCCGAGCGCCGTAATCTTGGCCGGATCGATGACGTTCAGGCGGCCGTTGTACATGAATGGCAAGCGGCAGGGCTGGCCGTTGAGCGTGCTGCTGGTGGATGGATCGAAGATCTCGCCATTGAGGTTCGGCTGCCCGTTGCACTGTGTGGATTGGCCAGTCGGTGTGCCGTTCGCGCCGAGCAGCTCGGAGAAGTCGCCCGCGCGTTCAAGCATGGTCGGCACGGTGCTTTGCTGAGTGAGGGACTGCTTCTTCGCGAACTGCTCCCACGCGAAAAAGAAGAAGAGCTTTTCGCGGCCGTTGAACACACGCGGAATCCGGACAGGCCCGCCGATGTCCCCGCCGTAATCGTTCTTCAAATCAATCGCGCGCTGATATTGACGCGCGCATGACGTGGGATTCGGATCTGTGCGGCAGAGGGCAAGGTAGCCGTTGTTGAACCAGTTGTTTGCGTCCAATGCCGTGTTGCGGAAGATGTCGAACGCGGTGCCGTGAAAGACGTTGGCGCCGGACTTCGTGGAAAAGTTCTCGATGCCGCCGCTGGTTCTTCCATACTGCGCCGACGGGGTCGAGGTAGTGACCCGAAACTCTGAGATGGCCTCGACCGACGGGGAGATCTCGTCGAAGGTGGACCCGTTTTCTTCCCGGTAGGTCGTGAGCCCGTCCAGGTAAACCTGCGCTCCAAAGTTCTGGCCACCGCCGATCTTGCTGAGGTAAATGCCGGCCCCCTGTGCGGAGTTCGGGCCCTGGTTGACGGTCGCGGTGCCGGGCCCTACTGTGCCGGGCACGAGGAACGCGAAGCTTTCAATCGCGCGGAACTGTCCGAGACCGCCCAGAGCGAGCGGCAGTTCTTGAATCTGCTTCTCCGTAACGACACCCCCGATGTCGCTGGAGTCTGTCTCGACCCTTTGGACGTCCGCATCGACGGTGACTGACTGCGTCGCCTCACCGAGCTTCAGTTGGAGAGGGAGCGCACTGGTGGTGCCGATCTGGACGACGACCCCGGTCGTTGTGAAGTTGCTGAATCCCGGGGCGGTGACGGTGATCGCGTAGTTGCCGATGGCCAGATTGGGAAAGCGATACCCGCCATCGGGGGCCGAAACGGCATTGTAGACCGAGCCAGTGCCGAGATTCTTTGCCTGGATAGAGGCTTTCGCGACCGCCGCCCCGGTGGGATCGGTCACCGTGCCAGAGATCTGGCCCTCGTTCACCTGCGCCTGCGAGACCGGCGCGAGAAGCGCACCGATGGCAACCAGCCCAAGGCCAGCAACCGCTGTTCTGGAACTCATATCCCTGCCTCCAAAAGACTCTTTCGGGTCGATGCCGACCGAGTCTATTGGTCCTTAGCGGAAAATGTCAAAGGTTAACTGTGTCGCTAACTGTAACGACGCTGAGAAGGTTCAGGAGGGGGGAGCCGAAACAGGCCGCGCCCTCAGCGGGCCCACTTGCCTGTGTATAGTAAGCGTTACCTTAAGGTCTGGCCCTTGCCGCCCAGCGTGGCTGTTTCCGGCATCGTTTGAGGAGTAAGCCCTTGAAATGGATTGTTCTTCTCGTCTTCCTTTGGCCGCTTCTCCGGAGTCCCAGAGTTTGCGGACAAGTTGCTTTCGAACGGCCGGACCCGACACGGCCCCTGCCGTACATTGCCCGACGCTCGTCCAGTTCGGATCCCCTCGGCGCCAATCAGGACTTTCGGCCTTTGCCGGCAGGCGCAACCGCGGTGCTTCTCGACGCGGAAGGGCCCGGAGCGGTGACGCATCTCTGGATCGCCCTCGCGGACCACGAACCTGTGTCGCTCAAGTTGGTCGTGCTTCGCATGTATTGGGATGGCGAAGCGACCCCGAGCGTGGAGGCGCCCCTTGGCGACTTCTTCGGTCTGGGGCTGGGTACGTGCACACCGTGGCACTCGGAGGTGCTGGCCGTGGGACCGAACTGCGGCCTGAACTCGTACTTCAACATGCCCTACGGCCACCGCGCCCGGATCACGGTGACGAACGAAGGCCGGCAGGAGGCCTGGGGCCTCTTTTACGACGTCGACTACAGGACCTACGGGGCGCCGCTGCCGAAAGAGACTCTGTACTTTCATGCTCAGTATCGCCAGGCGCAGCCGAATCACGGGCTGGACTCCGGGTGGACCCATAACCAAGATCCACGCGCGGATCTCCGCCCCAACCTGGACGGGAAAGACAACTACGTATTCATGGAGGCGAGCGGCGCGGGCAACTTCCTGGGCGTCACGATGTCGATCCTCCAAAACCAGAACGGATGGTGGGGCGAGGGCGATGAGATGTTCTTTAT
>CAXUNH010000049.1:9766-16387 GCA_964252405.1 uncultured Acidobacteriaceae bacterium
GCAGCAAAGGGACCGGGGCCGAAGACTACTTCCAGGGCGCGGGAGATTTCGGGGGCGTCCCGTTCAACTACGCTCTTGCCGGCGCCCCCGTAGTGGGCGCCGAGGTCGCCGGCAGCAGAACCAGCGCGTACCGGTTTCATCTGGAAAGCCCCATTCCGTTCACGAAGAGCTTTCGCGCGACCATCGAGCACGGCAGTGCGAATGTGCGGTCGGACAACTTCTACTCGGTCGCCTATTGGTATCAGGCGGAACCCCACGCCGCTTTTCCGCGACTGCCTCCAGCCCCTGAACGGATACCACGGCTGCAGGTCGTCGGCGGCCCCGGCGCTCCTACGCTGCCGGACTAACGATAGGCGAGTCAGTCGGCGTGAACGACGCGACCCGAGTTCGCCTCGGCGCGCTTGGCGGGCCTCTTTTGGGGGCGCGCGCTCGAGGAGCGCGGCACCAGCTTCGGCTGCAGCACAATTCGCCGAAAATCTCCCGGACCTTCGCGACCGACCAGCTCGAGAATCAGCTTGGCCGCACGCTCGCCGATGTCACGGCTGCGCTGATTCACACTGGAAAGGGGCACGCGAATGGCATCGTCAAAGTGAAGATCGCCGCAACCAATCACCGCGAGTTCCTCGGGAACCCGGACACCCTGTCGTAGAGCCTCCATGATGACCCCGATCGCAATCACGTCGTTGTAGCACCAGATGCCATCGGGGGGATGCTTGAGCTTGTTTAGGGCATTAAAGGCCGCAGCACCGTGCTCCTTGCCGTTTACGTCGACGCTGCGAGCCTGGTAGATATATTCCGGAGGCACGGACATACCGTGTTTCGCAAGCGTCTCGGTGAAGCCTTTCAAGCGTCGCTTGCCTGTGCTGTGTTCGGGGCCGCGTATGTGTGCAATGCGCCGGCAACCAACTGAAATCAGGTGCTCCGTGGCCAGCTTGCCGGCGGTGTGATCGTCCGAACCGACGAAATGACTGGGAAAGTGCTCGAACGAGCGATCGATGAGGATGAGCGGCGTGTCTCCACTCTGGATCTCGCGCAGCGGCGCCGCATCGAACGCGCAGGAAGCCACCACCATCGCGTCCAGGCGGTGCGCCAGCATGTGATTGATCTCTTGGTTTTCGAGGACCGGATCCTCCTCGGAGGAAGACATCACCAGGAAATAGCCATGTTCGCGCAGCGTCAGAGAGAGGGCCTTTGCCACCTCCGCGAAGAAGGGATGAATGAGGTCAGGGACGATGAACCCGACGAGCGAGGATCTGCCTGTGACCAGGCTGCGCGCTGCAAGATTAGGGCGATAGTTCAGTTCGCGCACCTTGGCCTCTACGCGCTCCCGAGTCTCCTTGCTGATGTCTGGGTGCTTGCGGAGCGCCTTGGATACCGTCACCAGGGAAACACCCAGCTCCCGCGCGATGTCCTTCATCTTCACAGCCATATGCGCACTATACATCGCCGTACCCAGCCCTACCTCTCGTGGAAGCGCCGCACGTCCGCAGCTGCAGGAGAGGGATGGAATCAAGGGCTGTGGAGGCCTTGGAAAGGCTGCGTAAGGTCCTTGACGGGTGTTCACTTTATCGTTTACTGTAGCGGCTATCGTCAACGCGAGAGACCTGCCTTGAGGAGAACTTTGTGCAGACTGCCCCGACAACAGAGCGTGGGATTCCGCGGCGCACACTCGGCCGAACTGACCTAAATGTTCCCATCATCGGCTTTGGAGCGTCGCCCCTGGGCAATGTGTTTCGACAAACAGATCCGAAGGAAGGGATTGCCGCCGTCCGCTATGCCATCGACGAGGGGATCGACTTCTTCGACGTCTCTCCCTACTACGGCCTTACCGTCGCGGAGACGCAGCTTGGTAAGGCGCTTGAGGGCTATCGAGATCGCGTTGTGCTGGCGACGAAGTGCGGACGGTATGGCGCCGACGAGTTCGATTTTTCAGCCGTTCGCATCAAATCCAGCCTGGAAGAGTCGCTGCAGCGACTGCGCACGGATTGGGTCGACCTGCTTCAGGCGCACGACGTCGAGTTCGGAGACGTGAACCAGATTGTCGAGGAGACGATTCCGGCTATGCGCCGGCTGCAGGAGCAGGGCAAGATCCGTTATGTTGGGATTACCGGCTACTCACTCCGGAATCTGCTTGAGATTGCCTCGCGCGTGCCGGTCGACTCAATCCTCACGTACTGCCGCTATAACCTCCTGGTCACCGACATGGAGCGGACCCTTGTTCCGTTTGCGGAGGAGCATGGCGTTGGAATCGTGAATGCGTCCGCGCTGCACATGGGCGTACTGACCCAGCGTGGAGCTCCGGACTGGCATCCGGCTCCGCCCGCGGTGCGCGAGGCCGGCAGAAAGATTGCCGAACTATGTGCGGCACGAGGGATGGATGCCTCGCAGCTTGCACTGAAGTTCTGCTTCGACGCGTCCTTTGTCGCCAGTACGCTGGTCGGCATGTCAACACGGGAGCATGTGGCGTCCAATTTGAAAGCGCTGCAGTTCCAGTCGGATCCATCGCTGCTTGCGGAGATCGATAAGATTGTCGAGCCCGTGCGCGACTTTGTGTGGGCTTCGGGGCGTGAAGAAAACCATGGATAACGTGATCGATGCGCACCATCACCTTTGGCGGTACGCGCCTGAGGATTACCCATGGATCCAGGACGATATGGCCGCGCTGAGGCGTGACTTCGTTCCAGAGGACCTGATGCGCGAGATGCACAACGTTGGCATCGGTGGCGCGGTCGCGGTTCAGGCGCGACAGTCAGTGAGTGAAACCGAGTGGCTGCTGCAGTGCGCCGATCAAAATGCCGAGATGCTCGGCGTTGTAGGCTGGGCGCCACTGGCGGACGAAGGTATCGCGGCACAACTCGCGGCTTGGGAGCATCGTCCGAAGCTGCGGGGTTTGCGCCACGTCGTGCAGGACGAGCCTGAGGATGACTTCCTCCTGAGCGAAGCATTCAATCGCGGCATTCGCGCCATGCGTGGCACGCACCTGGTCTATGACTTGCTTGTGCGTGCTTCGCAACTGCCAGCGAGTCTCCGGTTCGTCGCGTCTCATCCGGAACAGGACTTCGTTCTGGACCATCTTGCCAAGCCTTCCATCCGCACCGGCAGCACAGACCTTTGGCAGCGCGATTTCGAAGCGCTGGCGGCTGTGCCGAACGTGACGTGCAAGCTGTCGGGGCTGGTCACGGAGGCGGACTGGTCCACCTGGACGGAAGCCCGGATCGAACCATACCTGGAGATCGCCCTCCAGGCCTTTGGGCCGCAGCGCCTGATGGCGGGCTCTGACTGGCCTGTCTGCCTGCTGGCCAGCAGCTACGAGCGCTGGTGGTGTCTGCTTTTCCACTGGACGAGCTCGCTTCAGGAAGCGGACCGACGCTCGATCCTGGGCGATACAGCAACTCGCGTCTATGGTCTCAACGGCGCCTGAACCCGAATAAAAGGCTAGAACTTCTTCACCCAATCTCGATCGGGAAGCAGATCCAATGAATCGACGCTCGCTTGCACGTTCTCTGGCCGTTTTTCCTTTCGCCAGCACCCTGGTGGCTGAAGCCGGAACGCCGATGATCTCCGGAGCTGGCCTGAAAAGTGCACGGACGTTCAGTTATGCCGGCAAAGAGCTGCGGCCTTTCGCGAAGGAGGCGGAGGCCGTTCTGATGGAGCAAGAAGGCGAAGGCTATCTCGATCATCTGTGGTTTGGCGGTGATTTCCCCCACTATGACCAACTCAGGTTGCGGTTCTACGTCGATGACGAGCGTGTTCCCTCCATTGACTGTGAGCTGGGCATGGCCGCGGGCGTGGGATTCGCCGATGCCGCCGCGCCGTGGGGGACGCAGTGGGGCGGCATCACGGGAACGCCAAGCGGGATCTTTCTGAACTACCGGGTTCCATTCGGCAAGCGGCTACGCATTACCGCACAGCTTCCGCCGGGCGTGCCGAGCGATACGGTGTTCTGGTGGATTGCGCGCGGTCTGCTGCACTATCCGCTCCAGATTTCAGGGATGCAGCTACCGGCAACGGCGCGCCTTCGCCTGCATCGGCGTGACAACTTTCGCACGCAGCCGCTCGAGCAATTTGACCTGTGCAGGATCGCGGGCGCAGGCATGATCTTTCAAGTGTCTATGGCGGCCAAGAGCACGAACTTTGAGTTCCTTGAAGGCCAGATGCGAGCCTACTTTGGCAAGGAACCCGCGCCGCAGATGTTGTCTTCCGGATTGGAGGACTACTTCCTCGGCACGTACTACTTCAACCGCGGGCTGTACCACCTGCCGCAGGCCGGCTTGACGCACAAGGATGATGCCACGAACACCTTCTCGGGCTACCGCTTTCACGACATCGATCCGGTGGTGTTTTCAGAAGGCCTGCGCCTTGCCTGCCGTTGCGGCGAGATGCTGGGCGAGAAGATCGCCGGGCCGACCGGGAAGCCACAACCGACGGTGTACACGACGTATACCTGGGCCTATGAGTGGGTCTAGCGAGAGGAGTGACAGGCCATGAAACGTCTTCTGGTGGGAACACTTGCACTGCTGATGAACACGTTGCCAAGGATCTGCGCTGCGCAGGATGCTTCCGAGGATCGCTTCGGCAGCGTAGTTTCGTTTGTCGATCAACACAGCTCGCTTATCGTCCTCTCGCGGGGACAAGCGGCCATCGCCGTCTGGCCGGCCATGCAGGGCCGGGTACTGACGAGCTCCGCAGAGGGCATGCAGGGCAGGGGATTCGGGTGGGTGAACCACGCGCTAATCGCATCGGGGAAGGTCCAGCAGCACATCAACGCTGTCGGCGGTGAGGACCGGCTTTGGCTTGGGCCGGAGGGCGGCCAGTACTCCATCTTCTTCGCGCCTGGGGCTCCATTTGATCTCGATCACTGGTACACGCCGGCTGCGCTCGACACCGAAAGCTTCAACGTCGTCAGCAAGAGTGCCACGAGCGTGAGCTTCCGGAAACAGCTGCAGCTGACCAACTACTCCGGCACACATTTCAGCGTACAGATCGACCGTGTGGTGAAGCTCCTCAGTACGGCCGAGATCAACCAGCACCTTGGGCTGGCGCTGCCGGTTGGGATTAAGGCCGTCGGCTACGAATCGGAGAACACGTTAACGAACGTCGCCGATGCGGCCATGCAGAAGTCGACGGGCGTGCTCTCGCTGTGGATTCTTGGTCAGTTCCAGGCAGCGCCGCAGGCTGCGATTATCCTGCCCATCAGCCAGGGAAGTGCGGAGACGTTGGGACCCCCTATAAAGACCGACTACTTCGGTGCGGTTCCACCGGACCGCATCTCGGTTGGGAAAGAGGCCGTTTTGTTCAAGGCTGACGCCCATTTTCGCAGCAAGCTCGGCGTCAGCCCGCAACGCTCGAGAGGAGTGATCGGCAGCTACGATCCGGAACATCACGCGCTCACACTGGTGCAATTCAACCAGGATCCGGCAGCGCCGTACGTCAACTCCTCCTGGCAGATCCAGAAAGAGCCGTACCGTGGGGACGTGGCAAACTGCTACAACGACGGTGTGCCTTCGCCTGGCAAGCCGCAGCTAGGTCACTTCTACGAACTTGAATCTTCGTCCCCGGCTGCGGCGTTGGGGCCGCATGCATCTATCGAACATACGCAACGCACGATTCACCTCGTCGGGTCTGAGGCAGATCTCGAGCCGATTGCAGAAAGAATATTGAGTGTCAGCCTGAGTGCAATGAGGAGCTTCTAAAGCAGGGGGCGCGCGTTCGCAGCTGAGCTCCCAGCCGTAACGGAACGGCAACAGCGAGCCAACCGACTTGAGTACGAAGCGCGACCCGTACTCACAGAGTCGTTTGTTGTTTCCGCGTCAGCTGTAAAGACCTTAGGTCCGCTCTCCCCTTGTTTGTGCCTCCGTAGCGAGCCTAGGGTAATCACTGACATCAGTCCTGAGAATTCCTTCTATCGACAGGAGCTTTTCGGTCCCTCGGAGACGCGGCACCACGTGCGATTGGGAGCCGATGACACGGGTCGTCTTACCGCCTATCACCATGACATTTGGGATGTGACTTCCCGCAAAGATATTTACGCCAACGATGGTGTAGAAGGGCTGTCTGTCTTTACGGCCCAGAAAAGATCGCGAATACGTCGTGGGTTGTGCGAGCGGATCGCGACACTCCCGGCTTTATGCGCCGTCCCCACGCCCTTCCTCCCATGTTTGCGCTTGAGTCGGCTATGGACAAACTCGCGTACAAGCTTGGGATGGATCCGGTGGAACTGCGGAAGAGGAACGAAGCACACCGGAACCCCATCTCGGGCATACCGTACACAGGCAACTCTCTGAATCGCTGCCTCGATGTCCGTGCTGAGCGTTTCGGCGGAGCACGGCGCAATCCGAAGCCACGGTCTATGCGGGAGGGGCGAGTGGCTGATCGGCTATGGAGTGGCTCCCCTGCCACTACCCGGTCCATATTTCTCCAACGTGGCAACGCTGACCGTAACCGCGGGGAAGCGGCTACGTACACCACCAACGTACAGAGAAGCCACGCTGGGAGTGGAAGCGGCTTCAGGCATCATGGCCGCGCAAATGGATCCATCAATAACGACGCTGCCCACGGTAGACCTATCAACGGAAGAGGCCCGGGCGCGTGGGCGGGGGGGGGCCGACGGTTCTGTCGGGG
>CAXUNH010000049.1:16397-21344 GCA_964252405.1 uncultured Acidobacteriaceae bacterium
AAGCCCTAACACCGCACGCGCCCCGCCAGCTGGCCGGGCCTCTTCCCTACGTTTCTGACGCTGCTAGCCGGCTACGATGGGCGAACCGAGCCGGTCTTGCCACGGGTCAATGACGATCTTGGTGACGTTGTCTTTCTTGTCGCGCCAGATCTTGTACATGTCGCCGGCCTCCTCGATGCCGATGCGGTGCGAGATCAGGAAGCTGGGATCGATCTCCTTGTTCTCAATGCGCTTCAGCAGCGGACGAAGGTACCTGTGCATGTGCGTCTGGCCCATGGCCATCTTGATGCCCTTGCCGAACGCCGCACCGAAGTTCACCTTATCCAGCACGCCGCCATACACGCCGGGGATGGACAGGGTGCCGCCTTTGCGGATGGCCTGGAACGCCTGGCGGAGAACGAAGGGGCGATCCGTTTCGAGCATGAGGGCCTGTTTCACCTTGTCGTACATGCCCACGAAGGTGCTGCTGTGTGCCTCCATCCCGACCGCGTCGATGCAGACATCAGGGCCGATGCCGCCGGTGAGGTCACGCAGGGCTTCGACAACGATGACGTCGTCCTCGCTGTAGTCGATGGTGGTGGCGCCGCAGTACTCCCGGGCCAGACGCAGCCGCTCGGGGAAGCGATCGATGACGATGACCTTTTCCGCGCCAAACATATACGCGCTCGCGGCGGCAAACAAACCCACCGGACCTGCGCCCCAGACCGCGACCGTGTCCCCTTCCTGGATATTGCCGTTCTCCGCGCCCATGTAGCCGGTGGGGAAGATATCGGTTAGAAAGAGAACCTTCTCGTCGGGGAGGTCGTTCTCGATCTTGAGGCAGCCAACGTCCGCATGCGGCACACGGACGTATTGTGCCTGGCCGCCGGCATAGCCCCCATAGATGTGGGAATAGCCGAAGAGTGCAGAGCCGGTGTAGCCGTACATGGTCTCGGCGACCTGGGCATTGGGGTTGGTGTTGTCGCAAAGCGACCACAGGTCCTTCTTGCAGAAAAAGCAATTACCGCAGGCAATGGTGAAGGGGACGATGACGCGATCACCGCGCTTCAGATTCTTCACATCCGGACCGACTTCTTCGACGATGCCCATGAACTCATGGCCGAGGATGTCGCCGGGAACCATGGTCGGGATGTAGCCGTCGAAAAGATGCAGATCCGAGCCGCAGATGGCGGTCTTTGTGACCTTGATGACGATGTCGTGCGGGTTCACGATGGTAGGGTCGGGGACGGTGAGGGTTTGGATGTTGCTTGTACCCATCCAGCAGACTGCCTTCATTAGGGTTCTCCGGTGATGTTGAGGCTGCAAGGGCAGCGGGGAAACGCAGATTCCCTTCGGGAATAAGAAGAAGAAAGTGAGCGCTACGAGGGCGTGCTGGTGGCAGCTTCCGCGTGCCCGAGATTGCTGGTGCCCGGGGGCGTGGGGTTGTTCTCGCCGAACATCCGCAGCTTGACGGAGCCGGTGAAGCCGCGCGGACCGTGTGGGTTGTTGACCACGGTGGGGATCTCGCCGGCTTCCGCCAGTTCTTTGAAGTGGCGAAGATCCTCGATGACAATCTGGCGCGGCGTGCGGCGCGCGAGGGCCGCGGCGGCGAGAGTCAACCGGCCGCCGGGTGTCCGCATGTTCTCCAGCAAGGTGACGATGGTGCCGCGGCCGCTCGGGTGATCGGTGAAGTGAACTTCGCCCTGCTCCTCGAAATCGGTGTCGACGGACCGCCACGCGATCTTTTCTCCCGGGATGTCTTCGTAGACTTCGGCGTCATAGCTGATGCGCTTGCTTTCGGGATCTTCCGGGTCGCCGAAGGTCCAGGTGCTGCGGGTGGGCGACACGGGGACTACGGAGATGACGTATTCCTGGAACGTAGGCGCGTTCCGGACGTCTCGCCACAGCTTGTACAACGTCTGGCGGTCGGCATTGATGGTTTGCAGCGTGTGTGCGCGAACTTTTCCGTCGTCCACATCCTGCGGCAGGGGGCGGAAGTGCGCGCCTTTGCCCTGTCCGGCGGGGAAAGGGGGAAGCTGCGATTGATTCACGATCTCTGGCATGAAAAGGCCCTCCAAGGCGTCCCGGGTGCTCGCCAAGCCGTGCAGGCGGAACACACAAGGGCTTGGGATGGCAGAGGACCCGCGAGCGATGCCCGCCCGGGTGAGGGGACGCCAACACGGCTTGCGTTGTGTGTAAACCGGTTTTCCTCCGGTGAAGTTGCTCTCCGCTTCGAGCGGCAGAAGCAACCCGCACCGCGAATCCGTTCTTCGAATGCAGTACGCCTTCTCCGTAGTCGACAGGCGCCAGGGGAGGGGTGATTGCGTAAGATCACGAACAAAGACGCTGAGATTCTGCAATGGGCACTGCGGACCAACGCGCACCCGGTGGAACGCGCCCCCTTCCGGCCCGACGGCGAGCCGGCGACCCTGAGTTTCGTCTTCGGCGACATCCCGCGGGACGCCGCAGAGCACCTGAGGCCGATCGAGTGGACCGCTTTTTCGCGCTCTTTCACCTGATGGGACTGGTGCTGTCCCACGACGGTGATCGTGACTTCGACCTGTTGAAGGTAGACGACGGCAATGGCGCCGGCCCGGACCATTTGAAACGGATGCAGGCCTGACGCTAGGCGGCGGGATCCTCAGGAATGCCGGGTCTCTTCGCAGCGAGCATGGATTCAATGGCAGGGTTGACTTCGTTCGCGGCAAATTCGGCCGCGACGCGGATGCCGTTCATGATGGCTCGTTCGTTCGAGGAGCCGTGGCCGACGATGCAAACGCCACGCACGCCTAGGAGGGGGGCGCCGCCGTACTCGCGGTAGTCAAGGCGCTTTTTAAAGGCCTTGAAGGCCTGCTGACTGAGCAGCGCGCCGACGGTCGACGTGATCGTCGACTTCAAACTCTCCCGCAGCGAAGTGTTGACCAGCTTCACCAGCCCCTCGCTGGTCTTCAATGCCACATTCCCTACAAAACCGTCGCAGACTACCACGTCGACCTGGCCGTTGTAGAGATCGCGGCCCTCGACGTTGCCCACAAAGCGCATGCCATGCTGGGCGGCCAGATCGCGGAGCAGAGGAAACGTCTCGCGCGTGAGCGTGTTGCCTTTAGTCTCTTCTTCCCCGATGGACAGGAGCCCCACGCGGGGCGCGGGCATGTGGAGCACGCTTTTCGCGTACATAAAGCCCATCACGGCGAACTGGAGCAGATTGTTGGATTCGCAGTCCACGTTGGCCCCGACGTCCAGGAAGACACAGGGCGTGCCGGCCGTAGTGGGCAAGATGGTGGCCAGCGCGGGGCGGTCGACCCCGGCCAGGGAGCCGAGAACCATCTTGGCCGTGGCCATCGCCGCGCCGGTGTTGCCGGCCGTGACGAAGCCGCCGGCATGCCCTTCGCGCACCATCTTGAGCCCGATCCGCATGGTGGAGCCCTTTTTGGAGCGCACGGCCTGGGCGGCCTTGTCCTCCATGGTGATCCACTCATCGGCCTGCTTGATAAAGACGGGCAGTTTGTCGGGTTTGGCGCCGGGCAGGGAGAGGCCCTGCTTCCGTTCGGAGGCCTTCAGGCATTCGCGCAACCGCGGTCGCAGGATCTCTTCCGGGCCGACGAGGTGAACGCGGACATCCAGCGTGCGGGCCGCCAGGACGGCGCCGCGAATCTCCGGGTCGGGCGCCTTGTCGGAGCCCATGGCATCGAGGACGATGTCGATTGGCATGCGTGCGGGTGCGGCGAACTCAACGTCTCGAACGGGAGACGCAGAGGGGGCCCAAGCGCAGCATACGCGAGGGCCTGTGACTACGAAGTGAAACGCGGTGAGGAACTACTGAGCTTCCTGTGTGGCCAATACTTCGCGGCCCTTGTACTGTCCGCACTTCTTGCAGGCGCGGTGGGGCAGCTTGCGCTCGCCGCAGTTGGGGCAGGCGGAGGTGCCGGTCGGGATCAGGAAGTCGTGGGAGCGGCGCTTGGCGGTGCGCTGCTTGCTGTGGCGCCGTTTCGGATTCGGCATGGGTGTTTCCTCTCAAGAACTCAAGTTGGCCGTCCGCAGGCGCGAACCCCGGTCAGCGGCTTTGCTGCTCGATGCGTTGCGATCGCCTAGGCCTTGGTTGCGATGCTCGCCAAGGCACTCCAGCGAGAGTCTGCCACCGTGTTGTCACAGGCGCATTCCGTTGCGTTGCGATCAGCCCCGCAGTGCGGACAAAGGCCTTTGCAGTCCTCCCGGCAGAGTGTCCGTCCGGGCAGGGTCAACAGCACCTGCTCGCGCACGACATCCTCCAGCGGCAGACCGCTCTTTTCATAATACCCGATTTCAGTCTCATCTTCCGAGATGGCGTGCTCGCCGGCTTCGGCGTCGACGCCGGCCGGGCGGAAGATCAGATCGAAGTCGGCCTTCAATGGTGTGGGCACACCGGTCAGGCAGCGGGCGCACAGCAGCTCAAAGTCGCCGTGAACGTGCGCGCGGACGCGGATATCCTCCACAATCTCTTTGTGGCCGCGGTGCTCCACCAGCAGCTCCGCGCGGCCCTGAACGGCCAAGGGACCGGTTTGACGCACGTCTGGGGCGTAGTCGATCTGTCCTGGGGGAATTTCGAGATGAAGCGCAAGTGGCTCATCCACAAGCTGGGCCGGTTTGATAACGATCACGCCTCTATTTTCTCACGGGCTGCCGGGTTCTTGACTGAACAGCCGGATGCCGGCGACGCCCGCAGCTCCGGCGTGGACGCAACTCGCGGTGTTCTCCGCGGTGACCCCGCCCAGAGCGAGCACCGGCGTGGGTCCGGCCAGGGAACAGGCTTCCGTGAGACGACGGAGGCCTTCCCCTTGCGCCACATTGGTTCCGGCGATGTGTTTCTCGAAGACCGGGCCGAAGAGGACGAGGTCGGCGCCGTGCTCCCGGGCCGCGGCGACCTCCTCCAGCGTGTGGCAACTGACGCTCACCAGGCAGGCGGGCAGACCCGCGGCCCGAAACAGGGCC
>CAXUNH010000050.1:0-21325 GCA_964252405.1 uncultured Acidobacteriaceae bacterium
CCAAGATGCGCGCCATCATCGCGCGCCGCATGGTCGAGTCCAAGCAGACCAGCGCTCACGTCCACACCGTTTTCAAAGTCGACATGACCCGCATCGTGAGGCTGCGCGAAAAGGAGAAAAACAAGTACGAGCAGCGCAATGGCGTCAAGCTCACGTACATGCCCTTCATCACTCGCGCAGCGGTTCAAGCCTTGCGCAAACATCCGATCGTCAACGCTGCCACAGAAGGCGAAGCGATTCGCTACAACAAGAACATCAACATCGGTATTGCCGTGGCTCTCGAATGGGGCCTGATCGTCCCGGTGATTAAGCAGTCTGAAGAAAAATCCTTCCTCGGCATCACGCGCACCATCGTCGACCTCGCCGACCGCGCCCGCTCCAAGAAGCTGGCCCCCGACGAGGTCGCTGGCGGTACCTTCACTCTCACCAACTCAGGCATCTTTGGCGAGCAGTTCGGTACACCTATCATCGCTCAGCCTCAATCAGCCATCCTCGGTATCGGTGGTCTCAACAAAGAACCCATGGTTCTCACCGACAAGGACGGAAACGACAGCATTGCCATTCGCAGCATCCAGCGCTTCGCGCTCGGCTTCGATCACCGCATCATCGATGGCGCGGACGCAGGCAACTTCATGACCGACTTCAAGAACTACCTTGAGAACTGGTCAGAAGACATCGGCTAATTCGGAAATCTCAACACGCTGTTAAGCCCAAAAGGCAACTGCAACCGCAGTTGCCTCTTCTTTTCATCGTATACCTGCTCACCGAGAGAGCTCGTTTCACTCCAAACGTTTAGTGCGCGCTGATCTCTGCCAGAATCGCGTTCACCTCACCTGTAATGGTCGCGACCAGCGCGGCCAACCGGGACGCCGTTGCCGGATCCTTGACCTGTGCCACACCCTCCACCTGGGAGATATCTTCGTTGATGGCATTTAGGTAGGTCACCAACGTCGGAGTCGGGCCCGCTGCCTTGATCACCACCGCGGCGGCCGCCATGGCGCTTTGCACTTTCGCAATCAGCGCGTTCACTAACGGAGCGGCAGCAGGGTCGGCCAGCGTCACCGCCATCTCCACCATCGGCGCAACATAGGTCAACGTCGCTGCCGCACTCGCCTCCCACCCCGGCGCGTGCAGGAAAAGCTTTCTCAGCTCAACTTTTACCCGACCGAAGAACGAAACTTCCGCCACCACAGGCATTGCCACAGCACTCGCCACGCACCATCTCCTTTTCGCCTTGTCGGCGCCAATCAGCTCTTCTGAACCCTATTGCCGTGCATCGGTCACCGGGAGGGCGTCCGGGGCATCCGGTATCTCATGGCTCGGCACCATCGCTGTCTGCCCAGCCCCCGGCACCCTGGCTCGCACGCGCCCCGCATCCTGACTCAAACCGCTTACCACCGCCGTAAGAGCCCCGCATCCCACGTCAAACCAATCCCGTGCGTTCATCGCAAGGTGACCGGCGCTGTCAAAGTGAACACCACGTTCAGCAGCAAGCGCCAGCACACACAATCCCACTACCGTCGATTTCGGACTTTGGGCCACCTGCGAGAAATCAAGCTTCCACCCCACACTGCCCTCCTCTGGAACAGCGTTGCTCCTAATGCCTGTTACGCAAAACAAACAGGACCAGCTGCACAAACCCTAGTGCACCCCCGAGCGCCCCTGAGACTCCTTTCATTCGTTGCATCTGGCGCTCATGGCACTCCACGCGGTGCTCCAACATGTGAAGCCGCCCTGGCTGCCCTATGCCCATCAGTTGGTGCATTTGCACCTTCAAGGCACTCAGGTCCTCCAGCACTTTGTGTTCGAAGTCACTCATTCCGTCTCCTTGCTCCTCGGCTGTATTGCTCGTCCGGCATCAGCGTCCAGAATCGCCAGCAGAGCCCGACCCAAACACCGGCTTCTTACTAGTCACCCACTGGCCAGTTCACAAAGAGCGCAGCAGAGAAACGGGAGTAACGAGGCGGACTGCTTGCGTCATACATCCGCACATAGAAGTGCTCCGTTTGTGCCGATCGCGGAATGGAGAAGCTCCGTACCGGACTCCGCAGCACAAGATCCGGGGTAGCGTTCGCCGCTCCGAAGCCCCAGTCGGTCCGTCGAACCTCAAAGCCGCCTCCGGTGGGAGCGTCAATCCCCGCGTCCAGCTGAATCGCTGCATCGGTGAGAGCGACAGCCGTCATCTGCTGTAGGTTCTGCAGAGCATCCGCCGGCCCGCTCGCAGCAGTCGCGGGCAGAGTTGCATCCTTCGCGATCTCCTCGCTTAGCTTCAATCCCAGTCCATTCGCCCACTCCGTTGCCCAGTCGTTCGCAAACGCGATCTTGTACCCGATGATCTCCGGGACAGCATGACTATCCCGGATTTCCACGGTTCGAACCAGGAGCGAATGCGCCGCACCTGCGGAAGTAATTTGAAGTAGATCTCCCGGCCAGATATCTTCGCTCGGGTTCGTCGTCAGATACGTGCCCCCTAAGCTCGCCGATCGGGCAGTGCCCATGGCCAGCACTGCCTGGGCAGCGGCTTCGCAATCCGCGCTTGACCTCGCCATGGGCGCGCTTACTTTTCCCAGCCAGCGGCTGACCCCAGGAACAGCAACACCCGTCCCCGCCGCCGCTTCTGACGCGACGCTGACCGCGTCTGCGATACGTGCCACAGCACGCCGTTGCGTCCGGTAGGTCACGGTCACCCGCTCACCCGCCTCAGGTACGCGGCCGGCGAAGTATGTCACTTTGCCCGGCGACCCTGCTACCGTCCCAAGCGACGCTTTGCAGTCCGCGCCCTCACCCGCGACCCCCACCAGCCGAGTCTGTTGCGCTCCGCTCGGTAACAGGCTCGTAACCCACAAACTGCCTGGCCGCGTAACCTGAACGGAAGAGACCGAGCCGTAAAGGCTCACGGAGTTCACCGCGGCAAAGGTGCAGGTGGCCGGCGTCACAGTCGGCGATGTGCCCGCGGCGACCGTGTCATAGAGCACAGTGGCCGGAGTGTTTGAGCTCACCCCCTCGTCTACCACCTCAAACACCATCTGCATCGGAGCGCTCACGCCGCCAATGGATCCGAACTCCTGAACCTCTCCGTCCACCATGCAGTAGTACCGCTGCGGCACACGCTGCATTTCCACACAAAACAGCCTCAAGCGCAACGTGTACCGGTGTCCTGAGACTGGGGTGAAGACTGTACCCGCTTCAGCACCGTTCACCACGGGAACAACGACGGTGGTGCCTCCGGTGCTGCTCGCACTCTGGCGCACCCGAAAACCCGCAAAGCAATTTCCTAGTGCGGTCACTCCCGAATAGAACCCCGCAAGCACGCCGTCAGCAGCCGCCCCAAACACGAACCCACCGAACTCGGCAAGGACAAACCCACCCATCTCAATCGCATTCACAGCCGTCAGCGTGGTTTGTCCGTCGTTCCCATTGCCGCCATTCAGGGTCAGCCCCGCGGACGTGAGCTGCAGGTGATTGCCCCCATCGCTTAACGTCCACTGCGAACTGTCAAAGGTCCCCTCGTTGAACGCATCTTTCACCAGCGTCCGGTTGGTTCCCCGAAACGCCGCCTCAGAAAGAGCAAACACCGCTGTTGTCCCGTCCCCTTGAAAGATCTCCTGCACATACACTGCCGGCTCTTCTGCGCCAGAGATCGTAACGTCATTCGCAAGCTCCCGTACGTTGGCAGAGCTCAGCGCAGACAGGTTCAGGCTTCCATCTGCATCGCTGAAGGCATGGACCGTACTCCCTGCCGGAGACACTGAAACCGCTCCGTCGAGCACCCGATAGCTCGCGTAGCTTGCGCTCGCTGCCGCTCCGGCGTTCGTGCTCCAACTCGACGAGGGCTGCACCGCAAAGGCACCCAGTGCCCGGGGATTGCTCCCCGAAACCAGCGTCAGACCCGCGCTCACGGCTCCCGGAGACGCTTGAGCCACCCGCGTTAGTTGTGAAACCGCACTCGTCCCCGTCAGGCTCAGCGCCAGTCCGTCCGTTGCACTGCTTGCCCCGGAACCTTGCTTGTCCAGCAGCCACTCGTCGCTCACCGCCGTCAATCGAGCCCGGTACACCGGCCCGCTCACACCCTCACCGGCATAGATCGCCATGGGCTCAGTAGCCAGATAGCCCGTGAAGATCAGGGCTCCTGCCTCGTTGGTGACCACCACCCGCCCACGTCGCGCCGGTGTCGGCAGATCTGCCAGCCCGAGAACGATCTCTGCTGAACATTGGCAAGGCGCGTTCAGCTTGCGCACCACAGTGATGGGCCCCTCAGCGGCAACAGCGCTGCTGTAATCCAACGCCCCGCGCCCATCCACGTTATCAATCGTGATCCGCACCAGACCTCCATCCCTACACTCGACCGAAATCTGTACCGCTCGCTACGCGGTCACATAACTCCTGAAGCAGACCACCCGCTCACCATCCACCGGATCTATCACCGGCAGTGCGCGAAACGTTCCTGCCAACCCGATCGACTCATACCCGCCGCCACTCTTGGCAGGTGCTTCAGCGATCCCCGCGCAAGCTTGCAGCCGTGGGTAGTGCCAGATCACACGCTCGCCTTGCTGGCCCTCAGCGACAAACAGTGCCGACCACTCCTGGAAGAAAGTCGAGCCTTCCCGGTCGCAAAATCCCAGCGCAGCGCTGACCTTCATCCCCGCGGCAGGCACGCCGGCAAGCAGAGGGTGCTCCAGCGTCAACACGCCGTTGCTCACCCCAGCAACCCGCCCGACGTTCAGCGTCACCCGGCGCACGTAGTCCACGTCCGTCAGCGGCGCCTTGACATACGCGCCACTCACTCCGCTGCCCACGAACCCCGTCATGCCCGGGTTGTAATCCGCGTCCACAGCCACAAGGGACCCTACAGCGAATGCACTCGCTGCGGAGGCG
Source organism: uncultured Acidobacteriaceae bacterium (assembly GCA_964252405.1). Classification (GTDB taxonomy): domain Bacteria; phylum Acidobacteriota; class Terriglobia; order Terriglobales; family Acidobacteriaceae; genus Granulicella. Next base: position 4,876 of record CAXUNH010000050.1, read on the forward strand.
CCGACCACCAGCGCACTCGCGCTGGAGCCCGCCGCCACCGGAACAGCCGAGATCGCAGGACCGCCCGATCCGGCGCTCGCCGCTCCACTCTGCACCGCTAGGAGGTTCATTTGTTGCGTGCCCGCGGACAGGGAGAGCTGCAGCTTCCCCCAGCTCTCAAACGCAAACTTCACCGTGGCCTCAATCTCCGTCCGGGCCTGCATCTCGGTCAGCGCAGGAGCCCCGGTCCTCAACGCCGAAATGGCCTCTCCCTGTGCCCTCGTGAACCCATGAATCCATCCCAGATCCACCCAGGGGGCAGGCGGCGCATCCAGCGAAAAGGCCCCGCTCTGGGCCGGATCGAAGACCGTAGCCTTGTGTGCAGTCCGGTCAACCGGCGCAAAGTACGCTCGCACCCGCTTCACCGCAGGAGCCATCACATCCGTCACCATCAGCGCTCACCCGCTTCCTGGAAGCTCATCACCTGCACCGTCGCCACCCGCGCCAGTTGATCCGCGTCATCTTCGATCGGCCCGAAGGTCGGGTTGCTCCACCAAACCCGCGTTCCCAAGCCCACCGCTGCGCCACCTTGCGCCAACGCCGAATAGTCGCTCTTTGGCGCGTTCTGCGGGCACTGCCTCAGGATTGCCAGCAACTCCCCGTCCATCGCTGCAAGCGCACGCCCGCGATCAAGCCCGCCGTTCATAGCGCTGCCTGCAGTGCAATAACGGACCTCGCAACTCAGGGACAACAAAGGAAGCGCGCCCTCCTCCGTCACCGTCACTCCGGTCCAACTCATATGAAAGCAGTCCGGTGTACTGGCTACGCTCTGAGTTTCGTTCTCATTCACCACCAGCCCAGGCCGCGTTACGCCACGCACCACCACCGTGCGCTCGGGATTCAACGCGACCAAACGTCCCCGTAGCGCTTCAAAAAAGGAATCCTTCGCGTTCTGCACGCACCCCCCTGAACCTCAAGTGTGAATCGAACACCCAGCCTCACTCCTCCTCGAGCAAAGCCCCGCCACGCTCCTGCCCACTCTTCGCCGGCAACTCCGAAGGACAATCGCCTAAACCCAGGTTGGCGCCTTCACCGTCAAGCGGTACCCGCAAGGGGAACCGGCAACCATCAGAGAGTCACAACCTGCAATCGTGTACATCAGGCCGTCCACCACAACGCCCACTGCCGTTTCGAACAGGCTTTCCGCAGAGAGGAATCCCTGAGAACCGGCCAACGCAGCGATAGCTGCGGCGCCGAGCAAGAGCGTTGAATCTCTACCCAGCTTGCGCCACGCCGCGGGCCCGACCGGCACATCCTGAAACACAGGCGTCGCCAGCCCCAACTGCTCCGCATCGCTCCCGTTCACGGCCATGCCGGGCAATCGCAGCACCACCTCGCATCCGCCATTGGTCCACAAGACTGCCTCGGCAATCCGCTTTGAACCTTCCTCCGAAACCGCCATCCATCACCCCAGTCTCTCGGCCACATACGGGCGCAGCAGCGCTTGCACCTGGCTGTCCATCAACGAGTCGCTGAAATACTGCGTCTGCAACGTATCCAGCTTGCTCGACTTGACGTTGAGCCCCGGAGTCGCCTGCGCATTCTTCACAATCTGGGCACACGCAAACTTCACGCCGTCCGGCGCCGCCGCCAACCCCGCCGTGTAGCTTACCTCGACTTCGCTGTACCGCAGACCGAGCAGGTTCCACGGAAGTCGGACCTCGCCGCTGACCGTATCCACATACACCGTGGACGGATCCAGCGTGATCCACTGGCCCGGCGAGCCGAACGTCAACGCCCACTCCACCAGCAGTCCATCGCGCAGTTCAGGCTGTGGAGCGTACCGCGCCTGCACCGCCGTCACCTGCGCTACGGGGCCATACGTAAGCTGCACCGTGCCCGTGTGCCTTCCTACGCGCAGCCGCTCCGTATAGCTCATCGCAAGCAAAGAACTGCGTCGGCAATGAGCATCGATCATCGAAGACGCCGCTTGGACCCACGCATCGGCAGTATCTGCGCTCAAACCAAACGCCAGGTACTCCGAAGGCTCCAGATATGCCATCTGATCTCCTCTGTACTCTCTTGCTTTCACTGCCCTCGCGCTACCCGGGTCCCCATGGACCCGGGTAGCAGCCGGGGAGGCGTTTAGCGGTTCACAAGCACCTGGTAGTGCGCGTAGTTCGCGCCCTTCACCACAATGCCGCCAAACTTGACAACCACATACTGCGAAGCCAGCGACCCCGGAACACCAAGCTGGAACACTCGCGGAGTGGCGTCACCCAGCCAGTGGTACTCGATCAGGTCCTCGGTGACGATGTACGCCGGAAGCACTGCCGAACCGGAACCCGGTGTGCCGCTGTACGGCAGCGTCCACTCCGGAATCAGGGGGATATCGCCGGCCTGCGTCGACAGGGTCTTCACGGTCAATCCGCCCTCGATCGCGCGCGTGTTCAGCACAACGTTGTACTCGGCCTTCATCTCGCGATCGATCAGATCCAGCAGAACCGGATTCGCATAGATCGCCGTGGGCCGCACACCAAAGCTCGAATTCGAAAGCATCTGCGCAACCGTCGACTTCAACCCGTCAACAATGCTCTCGCTCGGTGTGATCGTGGTCGTGTTGCCACCCGCCGCAATCTGTCCGGCAGCGCCGAAATACTGCGCTGTCGTCGGCGAACTCAGACTGGTGTCCGTACCGTTCCACAAGGCAATATCGTGCGTGCGCAGAACACCGTCAACCGTGTCCGCCAGATCCTTCGCCTGCAGATATGCGAACTGGCTCTGCTGCTTCCCAAGCTCCAGATCGAAAAGGTTGTAGTTGATCTGCGCTACCAGCGCCTTCAGCGGTACAGAACGCTCCACACGCGTCGGACTCACCACTGGTGGAACGATGTTCCGTGGATCCATGAAGCCGGCCGAGGCCGCAGGGGAGGGGATCGCAGTCTCCTCAAAGAACCGCGACGGATGACCGGTAGCAGGAACCTGCTTGATGCGCTGCCCGAACGGCCCGCGGCGGCGAACCAGATCCAGAATCTCTGTCTGGTACATGGGCACTTCAATGGCGCCGGGTCCGATGTAATCCGCAGTCGCGTTGATATCCGTAAACTTCGTATTCATTGCCTCTCCTGTACTTCCGGTTCAAAAAAACAAAAGGCGCAGCTCAACGCCACGCCTCATCCCTCGCCGCTGCGATCCGCTTCTGCAGCGTCAAGAAAACTACCAGCGGTCCGCAAAAAGCGGACTCCCCACAGCCCGCCCTTAAACGTCCCTAGCCCAGCAAACCCGCCCGCAGCATCTCGGCCTTCACCGCAAAACGCTGCTCAATCGAAAGCGAGGTCAAAGCCGCGTCCAGAGCGCCGGCTTCGAGCCTGCCGGACTCCAGGCCTTCCAGCGCTCCCGCCGAAATCCCCTGCTTGGACAACGTCGCGATCATACCCACCGCAGCCGTCTTCCGCCCCGCTACACCATTGGCGCCCGCCACCGCAGCGGCAGCGGAAAGCTCCGCAAGCCGAGCCTCTGCCTCCGCAAGCTTTGTCTCCGCGGTGCGCAAGCGCTCGCTCATCTCCGCCTCACGCTGCCCCTCCACCGTGGCCACAATCCGCTCAACACGCTCTTCCGCTTGGGCAGACAAAGCCACCTCCCGCTCGCTCAGGCGTACAGCCGCCAGTTCCAGTGCCGCCACCGCCGCGCTGATCCGATCCATCAACTCATCCATTGCTGCCTCCTGCACACTCATCTCTCTGCCACTGCTGTGAAGCCCGCTGTCACGGCGCATCAACTCCGCGCTCGACCATTGCATCGCTTCACACGAAACGACGTGCCACGGTACGCCGCCTTGTCGCGCAACAAAACCGCCGCACCCGTGAACGTCGCCTTCGTCACCGTCCAGATCTGCGCCTTCATATCCGCGACATGCGCGTCGGCCAGCTCATAACTCATCCCCATGGCGCACGCCGGGGACGAGCCGCCCGCCGCAATCTTCGGCTCCATCTCCGGAAAGTCACGCGCATACAGGTACCCCTTCACCTGCAGACGCTGACCCTCCAACTCGGCCTCGGTGATAATCCCGCACTTCTGCCGTGCGTCATGGCCATCCCACCCCGCCGTGAAATCCACCGCCATGCCAAGCAGACTCGGCAAAGCAGCTTCTGCGGCGGCCCGCGTCAACACAACACGGTGTCCCCGCGCGCCGCTCGGAGCCTTGTCGCTGGGCACATCCACTAGCGTCAAACACCCCTCAAACGGCAGCCTGTTCGGATGCCCCGCAACCTCCGGGAACGCCACGCCCATGGCTCGCAATGACCGCCCCGCACGATGCTCTCGAACCGCTCTCTCCAAGTACGCCTCCTTCAAGCAGTGACCCTGTGAAACCACACCTTCGCCAAGGGGTCCCCTCTGAGACCGCCACCGGCTCACGCCCTCGCCGGCAGCCCGCGCATCGCACGCACCTCATCCACGGTCAGAACACCCGCATTCAAAAGCTGAATCTGGATGTTGACCTCGGTCGTCTCATCGCGGCTTTCCAACTCGCTCCAGACAAACCGCACATCCTTCCATCCCAACGCCTTCACGATCACGTCCCGCGTAATGTGATCCGCGATCAGCTTGGCCAGCGGCACAACCGCGTTCTGAAATGCCTCATCAGCCAGCTCCTGCGCCGTAGAGCGGTTCACGTCGTGCGTCACCCCCAGCAACATCGCTGGCAGATCGAACGCGTTCGCAATCATCGTCAACAGAAACTGCTGCCACTCCAGCCGAAGCTCCGCGTCCGATCCCTGCGCCAGCCGCACCACCTGCGGAGCTTCTTCGGAACTTAGAACCGGCACACGCCCAGACCCTTCCACCTCGTCCTGCCACCATCGCGTCAGCCGCTCGTGCTGCTCCGGGGTGCGGTCTTTCAGCCACAGCGCATACTGCACCGTTCCGTTCGAGGCCAGCCGGCCCGCATACTTCTGCGCTGCCAGAAATCCATTGATCGCCTCAAACGCAACCTCCATCTTGCCCAGCCCAAAGACCGAGTGCGACCGGGGATTCAACCGCAGGTACATCAACTCCCGGTCCAACAACTGCGTTCGCCCTTCCGGGCCAGGCTTTCCCGTCACTTGCGCATACCGCGGCGTCTCCGGCCGTCCGTCCCACTCCGGATTCACCTGGATCGTTGCTCCGTCCACCGGATACATCCTGACCGGCGTCTCCGCATCGCCCAGCTCCACTTCCAGCGCGCCAAAACCACCCACCAGGGCGTCCTCGATCACTGGCTCGATCAACGTCCGGAAGCTGTCACTCGCATTCGGCGCCGCCAACGCGGAGGTCAGCCTCTCAATACGCTCCGCCCGGTCTCCGCCTTCCTCTGCCTGAACCTCCGGTCGGGCTTCGATCCGCCACTCCATGCACGCGATCCGGTCCTTAATGCAGTTGATGGCCCGTCGTGCCGCCGGTGTCTCCGCCAACCTTCGCAGGTTTCCCGCCGTCGGCTTCGGCAGAACGTTCGTCGCGCCCTGAGATCGATACGGCATCAGGATGCTTCCCGGCCCAAGCCCGAACACGCCGGACGTCGTCGAGGTCTTCCGTTCACCCACACCTTCCGCAGCAGCGCCTGCCTCCAGGCCGACCCATCGCTCCAGCAAGCGCCCAACCGCAGTTCCCACGCCCATCCACCACTCCCTCCCGCGACCGAGCGCCGCGCACACAAAAGGCGGTGCAGCCCTTTGGGCCACACCGCCAATACCTCTTCCAACTTGGGTACCGCTCCGACCCTCAAGCCTTGCGGGCGCTCGATCGGCTCGACCTCAAACTCACACCCGAAGATCCCGCCGTGCCGCCTCTGCCACCCGCCCCAGATCCGCCACCGTGAGCACCCGCAGACCAGCCTTCTCCATCACCCCAACCCCAAACCCGTACTGCTCCGGATCACTCACGCTCGAGATCGCCTCCACAAACGCCGTCAGCTCTAGCTCCACGCCTTCCACGCGCGCTACCCCTTCGCGCATCTCTCGGACCGAGTACGCCAAACTTTTGGCAACCTCGGTATCCGCCTCAAGCGATACCGCATGGAACAGCTTCACGGCGCCGTTCCGGTATCCACAATCCAGCTTCAGGGGATCGCCGGCCCGCGTGTACTGGCTCGCCGCCACACGCTTCCTCATCAATCCCCAAACACCCACTCGCGTAAACTCATCCCGCATCCGCCCCGCGATCGCCGTTCGGCCACTCACCCTACGCCGCCCACCGGCCACCTTCAACGGCTCCACATACATCCGCAGCAACTGCTCCATCTCCGCCGGCACGCTCTCCGCCAGCGTGCCCCGCATCGCCGTAATCTGCACGCAGTTGCTCAGCGAGTCCTCCAGCGTCTCCAACACGGGCTTCGCGTTTACCCGCTGCTGCACCCCGGAGGCCATACGCTCCGCAATCTCCGCCTCCAGGGACTCCAGCATCTCCGTATCGGCATCCGGATCCAGGCACCGCACCCGGCCCCAATCCCGCGTGAACCGGACCACCGCGCCCGCGTCGCTGCCCGCCGCCGCACGCAGCACCACGCCGATGTTGGCAAACTCGCCCTTCACCGGGTCCGGCACATACCGGATCAGCGCAAACTCACACGGCACCCGCTCACCCATACCCTCGCCCCAAACCTACATCACCAGTTTGGACGCATTTTCCACCATCTCCAAGGACTTTCCCAAACTCACCCGCATCCCCTCGTTCCATTTTGGGAATGGCTCCCGTCCCGAATCGCGAAACGCGGCAATCAACTCCCGCACCCTCCCGCGCCGCTTCAGCAGTTGCTCCAGCAGTCGCTCCGCCGCGCCCAAGTCCCCGCCGTACCACTCCGGCGGAACCTCCTCCAGGATCGTTCCCACCGTCTCCGCGCGAAGCTCCTCCACGCGGCTTAGCCATGGTTCAAAGCTGTCCCACCCCGTCACCCCGGCATACACGGCATTGCGCGGGTACACACCCCGCAGCGGCGCGTCCGGAAAGCTCCAGTCACACGCGTTAAAGCAAAAGCCCTGGTCAATGAACACCGCCCGGTACTTCCGCTCGCGCGGCTTGCGCGCAAACACCGCCTGCCGCCCGTTGCAGTTCCCGGTCCATTTGTCCAGCGCCAGCATGCCGGCAAACTCATCCAGGTTCCGAAGCTCTCCCAACTGCGCTTCCGGCAGGTAATCCACCACCTGCCCCGGCATCAGCCCGCCGACAAACTGGCTCCCAAACTGCAGCCCGGCCGCACACCGCGCCCGCACACCGCGCCCCAGATCCAGTTGCATCTCCGGGCTGTTCGCGACCAGCCACTCGCTCACTTCCACCACATCGGTCTTCGGAACCGTCAGGCCCACCGCCTCGGCCAGCCGCGTAGCGATCAACTCATTCGCCAGCACCCTCTCGCCCTGCGGATTGTTCCGGAACTTCACCACCCAGAGCCCGCCGTCGGCCCCCAGCATCAACTGACTCTGCGCCCCGCCGCGCATTCGCCGGATCGCCTGTACTGCCAGGACCGCCAACCTCAGCTCCTATTCACTACCCTACCGCAAACGCCGGTAATTGTACGCAAGTGCGCCGGGGACAAAAATTGCCGCGCCATCACGGCCCTTTCGCGAAGATCCAGGTTGGCTACGCCCAAGCCTTCGCACTCTCGGCCACCTCCGCCCGCACCGCCTGCGCAATGGCCATGGCCATCACCAGATCGTCATGCGCCGCTCCCGCCGCTCCCGTCCGCCCGCGCGCATCCGCCACAAACGTCCGGCATTCTCCCAGGAGCCGCTTGCTGAAGAACCGCTCCGGACTTTGCTGCAGCAACGTTCCCAGCCGCGCCACCATCTCCGGCTTGCTCGCCGCTGACGTCAGCCAGCCAGCCTGGCCCCCCTGGCGGTAAAGCTGCAGCTCACTGTGAGTCTCCAGGGAGGCAAGTACCGCCGCTCCATGGTTGTTCCGCTCCACCACCACGAGCGCCTCCCGGTACCTCCGTGCAAGCGCCGCACAAGCCTCAGCCAGCTCCCGTGGCCGCAATCGCTGCTGCAACTCGGCACACTGCATGCCGGTCGCCACGTCCACCACCTGCACCGCAGCGAAGTCCCCATCGTCGCCGCCCCCGGCTGTGTCCACCCCAATCACATACCGCCGTCCCGCAAGCGGCGCAAACCACTCCAGCAACGCCCCATTGCGTTGTCTCGACGCAGGTTCCGGCACCTCGCTCAGGCGCCGCTCCAGGATCTCCACCTCAAAGCAGCACGCTCCCGTCGCCCGAAAGCAGCTCTCCGCATCCTCCGCGAACTCCTGCGAGCGCAACACGCCGTAGCTCCGCTCCAGGCCGCGCCGGAAGCCAATCTGCGAAGGCTGTAACCCGTACCGCTCGGCAAGCTGCCGCTCCTCCACGGTCATCTCTTCCGGCGCAACCGGCGGTCCAACGTACGCCGGCTCCATCCACCACGGAAAAAAGTGGCGTACGGGGCCAGCGCTGACCGGCGTAGCCCTCCTCCCTCCGCCTTCCTTCTCGCGGGGAACACCCTCCACGCCCCCACACCACTCCTCGTAGAACGCCCCATACGCCCCGCTCGGCGTACTCTCCAGCACCAACTCGCCCTCCGGTGCCACGGCCGCCCGCAGCCCCGCCAGAATCGCCTTGGCATCGCCAGGCCAGCGGCTCACCTCGCTGCAATGCAGGTTCTGCACACTCAGCCCGCGCCCCGCATTCGGGTCGCCCGCGCTCGACACCCGGAATTCGCTCCCCGTCTCCGCAAATAGCATGTGTCCCGCACTGCAGTTCTGCAGCCGCAGGTACCCCTTCCGCAGATCCTCCGGCAAGCCCTCCCACATGCGCCGCACAATCGCAAACATGCCTTCGCTCGCCTCGCGCGTGTGTGCCACCAACAACGTCGTGGTCCCCGGCCGCAGGATCGTCTTCAGGAAGAACCGGCCCGCTACCCACGTGGTCATCCCCATCTGCCGCGCCTTCAACACCACATTGTGCTGTCCACGCCTGGCCTCAAAGGCCATCTGCGCCGGATTCGCCTTCAGGCGACGCATCCTTCCGCTCCGGTCTCGAATCCGTACCAGATCCTGGGTTAGATCTACACTGCTCCCCGGGCCCCGCTCCATCATCTCCGCCAGCCGCGTGAAGTTTTCCATGTCGGTCTGCCACCCGCCCACAAGCCTCCATCCTCTCCCTCAAAGCCAACAAAAACAGGACGCAAGCTGGCCCGCTTTCTCCAGCTTGCGTCCCTCTTCAGCGCGCGCCTTTGCTTCAGTTCCTTGCGATGCAGTGATACCCAAACGTCACGTTGCTCGCCGGCGCTGACGCCACGCTCACCGTCAGTCCACCGGGGCTCACCTGCGGCACATAGGCCCCAAGCGACTGAACCACCGCCGCCGACGCGCTCTGCGGTTGGACAAGGCAAACCGGCGCTGCCCCATACGACCCCGAAAAGCTGTAGCCACTCGAAGTCGTACTGCCCGCCGCCAGCGTCACCGTGCCCACAAGGTCCGTATTGCCGCTGTTCCCTGACGCAACTGCCGCAGTCATCACGGCCGGTGCGCTCAACCCGCTACTCCCCAGCGTGATCGTCGGGAAAAGCGACCCGATCCGGAACCTCAGATGCCCACCCGCCGGTACATCCACGTACAGGTCCGGATCTGTCCCTCCACCGCCAACGAACCCGAGCCGGCCACCGTCGTTGTTGTTGCCGTTCAGCGTGATGTTGCTGTACCCCGCGCTCCCGCCCGGGGCGATCTGCGCCTTCCCGTTCGACCCCGCCTGCAGCCCCGATGTGGCCATGTTCGTCGCGGTCACACTGCCGGCCGCAACGTTGTTCGCCGACACGTTCCCCGCCGCGAACCCCGCCGGCGAAAAGGTGTAATACGTCCCTCCCAGCAACCACTGCGCCGTGCTGGTCTGCGGGTTGTAGAACAGAAAGTCCTCCACGCCACCATTCCGGTCCATCGCAAACAGCGCGTACGACGAATCCCAACGGTTACAGCCATGCAGGTTGCAGTGCACCCGCATCAACGCCTCGGTACCCGCATCCAATTCCACCGAATTCCGCCATACCCCCGTTGCCAGATACGCCGAGTCCGGCGGCTGATGCGTCCCACCCGCGCCCACATACGCGCTCGCCGGAACGCCGTTCGCAATCTGCCATCCTCGCGCGCCCGGCCCGATCAGCCCTGAGTACAGCTTCCCGGCAGACGTGTACTGGGTCGGCCGCGGCACATACTGCGTGATGTACTCGGTGTCGCCGTACGTCGCCTGCTGGTAGTAGTGCGGCTCCTCGACAGGATCTCCCGCGGCCCACGGCACGGTATTCGCCGCTAACGTGAACACGCCGTCTACGCTCGCTGTTGCCGGGTCGTACACATTCAGCACCTCGGCCATCGGGTAGAGTGCGTATCCGCCATTCGCAAAGCTCACCGTGCCGCCAGTGCTGCTCCCGTCTGCACCCGCGGCAGTGTAGCTAACCGCGGCCAACCCGTTCGTCGATACAGGGAACGTACCGTTATAGGTCGCGTCCGCCACACCGCTCACCGTGAGGCTCAATCCGTTCATGTCATACGGCAAGGGCTGCGCCAGGTTCAGCGTCACCACGTTGCCGCTTCGGCTCGCACTCGCTACCGGGGCAGACACATTCAGGAACCCGCCCGTGCTCGCGCCTCCACTGATCCCCAGCGTAGCGGTCAGGGCCGGCGTGTAATACACCTGCGTTGCGCTCGGGGAACCCACCACAGGAAACACCTGTTTCACAGGCCCCATCGTGTCCGCAGTCTGCTCCAGCCCATACCCGCACAGCCCGCCGACCGCCACAATCGCCCCGCTCTTGTGTACCTTGTTCAGCGTCAACTGCAGATGGCTCGCGTCCACCACGGCGTACTTCGCCGTCTCAAAGTTCGGAAACGCCCCCTGGTCAGCCACGCAGGCCACGCCCGTCGCGTTCGGCAACGCGGCCGTGCTCGTCGCGTAGTTGCTCGACAAACCACCGGTCGCAATCGGCACCGTAACCTGCCCCGGAGACAGATTGCCCGCCTGTGACGTCGCCGCCGCCGCTGTCACGAATTGCGTGCTCACCGGGAAGTTTGTCCCGCTGAAGTTCACAATGGGTAGATAGTCTCCCGTTGCCCCCGCAATCGATCCCGTCGTGATCACCTTGCTCGGATTCTTGTCGATCAGGTAACGCCCATCGCCCTGCGTGCCCGCGTGCACCGTCGCATTCACCATCAGGCTCGTCGACCCCGAGGTGCACCCCGTACCGCACGTCCCCTGAAACACCTGCGTATCTTCCACGACCTGCAGATCAAAGGGGTGCGCTCCTTCGTCGGCCTCATCGCGGTATCCGCCCGAACTCGTGATGAACTGGCCGCCCGCCAGGCAGTCGCCTACCGCAAAGCAGTTCACCACCGTCCCCATCTGCACGTGCTGGCCCTGCGTGTTGTAGTTCCCCTTCATCTCCAGAATGCCGTAGTTGCTCTTGTTGTACGGCACAGCTTCTACGTCGCCAGGAAACTGGTTCGATCCGCCTGTAAGCGCGTTATGCGACAGGCTCATCACAATGCTGTTCGACCCCGTGCTCGGCCGCGTCGCGTGTACCTGCTGCGCCGTCCGCGTCGTCACCTGGATCACTGTCTTCCCAACGCTCGTCGTCCCCTGGGCCGGAAGCGGATCCTGCTGCACCTCCACATCCGCGCCGCCACGGTGGTCCACAAGATGCGTCCCGGGAGGCAGTCCAGCCTCCGGCAAGCCGTCGATCCCCGGGTAGTTCTGGCTCACCGACACCGCGCATCCGCTCGTGCAGTTCGTGCTGCCGAGCGCATTGCCGATCCCATTGTTCCCGTTGCCCGTCAACCATCCCGCCGCATCCAGCACGCCGTCCAGCGTGTTCACTTCCAGCTCTGTCCCGGCCGGCTGCACCACGGTCTGCGTCGCGCTCGGCAGCGTACTCACCTTCGTCGCCGACCCGCCACCGAGCGCAGCAACGTTCACATCCACGTAGTGCTTGTCCGCGGCCTGCAAAGAGCTCACAGGGTCCCCCGCCAACACCAGCGGCCCCGTCATCGTGTCCCCAGTCTTCTGCACGTACGCGGAACTGGTCACGGCGCCGGGAGCAACGCCCGTGGTCACCGCTGCCGCAATCGCCTGGTCCACATATGCCTTGCTCACCGTCTGCATCGCCACGCTGGTCGGCAACACCGAGTTCTGAATCCCGGCAAGCGCCACCGGACTCGGGCTCACCGGCACCACCCAGTACTGCCGGCTCGTCGTCCCATCGCTCAGGTGCATCACCGCCGTGTAATACGTCCCAATAGGGGTCGCGCCCACGTTCGGCGCCAGCGCCAGCGACAAAGCCCCATTCGGCCCCAGGCTCGCCGAAGTTTGCCCCGCCGCAACAGCCTTCCCGGTGGACGTCGTAAACGCACCCCAACTCACCACCACGGTGCCCTGCGCTGGCGAGCCGTTCGCACTGTATACCGTGTCCGCCACCGTCGTAAGCGCCACTTGCCCATTCATCGGCACAGCCACCACCAGCGCCATCGCCAGCCCGATCAGGACCCACCCTCGCGCAATCACTCGCATCCACCCTCCATTCGCCAAAAGCTCCACACCCGCCTCGTGCGCTACCGTAAGACCATGCCCCTAGGCATCTCTACCAACATCTTCTTCGCTGACCGGCTCAATCCAGGCCACCTCGATCGCCTCCATCACGCCGGTGCTGAGGCCATTGAGGTCTTCGCCTCCCGCCATCACTTCGAATACTCCAACCGCAGCGCTGTCCGGGAGATCGCGAACTGGTTCCGCGCCCATCCCGTCGTCGCCACCATGCACATGCCGATCTTCAGTGAAGCGGAACAGGCCGAGTGGTCACGCCATACTGAGCCAACACTCAACCTCGTCTCCCGCAACAAATCCGAGCGCATCGCCGCTATGGACGAAGTCAAACGCGCCCTCGAAGCCGCGGAACAGATCCCCTTCCGCTCCTGCGTGCTCCACCTCGGCATGAAGGACGATCGGTGGTCTACAGAAACCCTCGACCTGTCCCTCACGGCCATCGAGCACCTCAAAGCATTCGCCACCCCGCTCGGCGTTCAGCTTTTGCTCGAGAACCTTCAAAACGAACTGGCCACCCCCGCCCACCTCGTCGAAATCGCCCGCGTCGGTCACTTCACAACCCTGGGCTTCTGCCTCGACACCGGCCACGCCCACCTCTCCCAACCCATGCTCCCCGACGAAACAGGCTACGATCGCACCGCACGCGAGCACCTCCGCAATCAGTGGGGCGACGCCGCCCTCAAAGATGCTCTCCCAGAAGCCTTCGCGATCTTCGGCGCCCGGCTGGTCGAACTTCACCTGCACGACAACAACGGCACCCGCGACGAACACCTCTGGCCAGGCGAAGCCTCAGCCGCCAAAGGCATCGACTGGGGCATCGTTCGCACCGCCACGACCCAGCTCACCAACGCTCCCACTCAAATGCTCGAGACCGCCTGCGATCCCGCCACCCCCGACCGCGACATAAGCCGCAAACTCGCCGCAACCCGTCGCCTGTTGGAACCCGAACAGGCCTGACCTGCACTGCTCGGCTCCGCTCCTGCTCTCTCGAAGCGCCACCAAGGACTGTCATCTCGACCGAAGCGAAGCGTAGTGGAGAGACCCGCGTTCCCAGCGATCCACGGCAATCCCAGCAACCACAACAAATCCAATCCTACCCACTTCGCCGAAATACTACGCAACGCCACAACGAAAAAGGCCAGCCCAAAAGGGCTGGCCTTTCAACATACTCGCAAGCAGCTAGTAAGCCTTCCCAGCGAGCGCCTCTTCCTGCGCCTCCTGGACTGCCTTACCTTCCACGGCCTGCTTGTTCATCCCAAGCTTCTTCTCCAGCGCATCCTTCACGCGCTGCCCATACTCCGGATCAGCCGTCGTGCACTGCGCAATGCGCTTCTGCTGCGTGATCGGAAGGCAGTTCGCCAGGGCGCCGGCAAGGTTATTCACCAGCTCCGTGCGATACTCCTCCGTCATCTCACGCCACAGATCACCCGCCTGCTTGAAGTTGTTCTCGCGGTCGATCTTCTGACGCACCAGCCGCCCCTCATAGAGCGGCTGATACTCGGCACCCGCGCGTGGAGCCTCCTTCAAACCACCCAGGTCCGTCGGCTCATAGTTCACATGCAGATTCTGCCCCGGCGCATGATTCACGTCATACGTCATCTGCCCATCGCGCTGCCCCGAGTACACCGGCACCTTCGGACGGTTAATTGGCAGCTGCAGATAGTTCGTCCCCACGCGATACCGCTGCGTGTCGGAGTAGCTGAACGTACGCCCCACCAGCAGCTTGTCATCGCTGAAGTCCAACCCATCCACCAGCACGCCCGTGCCAAACGCCACCTGCTCGGTCTCAGCAAAGTAGTTGTCCGGCACGCGGTTCAACACGATCTTTCCGACGCTCTTCCACGGGAACTGTTCCCTCGGCCAGAGCTTCGTCGCATCCAGCGGATCGAAGTCAAGCTCCGGATGCTCGTCGTCACTCATCGTCTGCACGAACATCTCCCACTCCGGGAACTCGCCACGCTCGATCGCGTCATACAGGTCCTGCGTCGCATGGTTGAAGTTCTCACCCTGGATCTTGCTCGCCTCTTCCGCGGTCAGGTTCTTGATCCCCACCTTCGGCTCAAAGTGATACTTCACCAGCACGGCCTCACCCTGCGCATTCACCCACTTGTAGGTGTTCACGCCGGAGCCCTGCATCATTCGATAGTTCGCCGGAATCCCCCACGGCGAAAACAGAAACGTCGACATATGCGTCGATTCCGGCGTGTTCGCTAGAAAATCCTGGAACCGCTGATCGCTCTGCCGGTTCGTCACTGGGTCCGGCTTGAACGCATGCACCATATCCGGAAACTTCGTCGCATCCCGGATAAAGAACACCTTCAGGTTGTTGCCGACTAGGTCCCAATTTCCATCTTCGGTGTAAAACTTGACCGCAAACCCGCGCGGATCGCGCAACGTCTCCGGCGAGTGCCCACCGTGCACAACGGTTGAAAACCGCACAAAAACCGGCGTCTGCTTCCCAGGCGTCTGGAACAGCTTCGCCCGCGTAAACTTCGCGATCGGCTCATCGCCCAGCTTGCCCGTAGGCTCAAAATAGCCGTGCGCCGCCACACCGCGCGCATGCACCACACGCTCGGGAATCCGCTCCCGGTCGAAGTGCGTAAGCTTCTCGAGGAAATGATAGTTCTCTAGCACCGCCGGACCGCGGCTGCCAACGGTTCGCAAATTCTGGTTGTCATAGACAGGGTGCCCCTGCCGCGTGGTCAACACCCCACCGCTCGCCTGGCCCGCGTTCGGGGACGCGCCATTACCATTGCCGTTCTTTATTCCGTTTTCGCTCATAAGGGAGGTCTCCCGGCGCATGCCCTGGGCACAACACCGTCTCCTTATGATGCTCCCACATCCCCGTCGGACGAAAGACCTTCATCGCAACAGCGCGCACCGCTTCCCTTGCTTGTCGTTCCAACAAACGGGGAACCCGCTTTCTTCAACCTACCCGCCCACCGTTGCACCTTCGCACTCACCCAACTACCATCACGGGAGACAACGAAAGGCCTTAACCCCGATGGACCTCAGCAACGCCCCCACGCTCCGCCGCTCCGAAGACATCGCCCTCGACCTCCTCAAGTTCGTCGCCGCCCACACCAACCTCAAGCCCGGCGCCGCAGGCACAACCCCCGGGTTCGGCGTCCCATCCACACCCAAAACAGAAGACCAGGTCACCCAGATCCTGGACCTCTACGCTCGCTGCCGTCAAGCAGTCGAAGCTCCCGTCGCCCCCGCCAAATAAACTGTGCCGAACCCACTCCGCATAGCGGTCATCGGCGCCGGCGCCTTCGGCCGCAACCACCACCGCCTCCACCACGACCACGAATCAGCCTCCCGCCAAGCGCCCTCCGGCGCGAACACCGGGACCGACGCTCCACCCCATCAACGCCCCGTCCAACTAGCCGCCGTCGTCGACCCCAACCCCCAGGTCCACGTCGCCGCCGCCCTCTACAAGATCCCCACCTTCGCCGCCCTAGACGAACTCCTCGCAGCCAACCTCGATCTTGACGCCGCCACGATCGCCGTCCCCACCCTCCATCACGCAAGCGTCGCAACACAGCTCCTCGAAGCCGACCTCGACGTCCTCATCGAAAAGCCCCTCGCAGCCACCCTCGACGAAGCCGACGCCCTCGTCGCCCTCGCGCACTCCAAAAGCCGCATCCTCGCCGCCGGCCACCTCGAGCGCTTCAACCCCGCCGTCACTGCCGCCCTCCAGCGACTCACCCGCCCCATGTTTTTCGAAGCGCACCGCCTCTCCGTCTTCACTCCGCGCTCGCTCGACGTCGACGTCGTCCTCGATCTCATGATCCACGACCTCGACATCCTCCTCAGCTTTACCCAAGAACAGCCAGTGGAGATCCGCGCCGCCGGTATTTCAGTTTTGTCTGAGCG
>CAXUNH010000051.1:0-20988 GCA_964252405.1 uncultured Acidobacteriaceae bacterium
ATCCCTGTGCAGGCGGCCGGATGGTCGCTGCCGCCCGGCCTCACGGCTTGGGCGGGAGAGGAAAGTCCGAACTCCGCAGGGCAGTGTGCCGGATAACGTCCGGGACCCCAGCGTCAAGGCTGGGGGACGGCCAGTGCAACAGAAAGCAAACCGCCAGCCGGCCCGCAAGGGACGGACGGTAAGGGTGAAAGGGTGGGGTAAGAGCCCACCGCGTTGACGGCAACGCCAACGGCACGGTAAACCCCACACGGAGCAAGACCAAATAGGCAGGGAAGCCATTCGCCCCTCTTCAGGCGAGGCTGCGTAGCGGCCCGTTGCGCCACAGGCGAAGAGAGCCCGGCCCGGAAGGGCAGGGCAGCCGGAACCTGCGGGTAGGTTGCTTGAGCCGGGCAGCAATGCACGGCCTAGAGGAATGACCGTCTAGAACAGAATTCGGCTTACGAGCCGCCTGCACACTTGACCACCGCTCGAAAACTGCCCTCGTGCATCCTAAATTGCACGTCTCACGTTACCGAAGTCGGCGTAGAATCAGCCAAACCCTATGAACTCCTTGGCTGAGCTCCTGCCTCGTCTCGCCCTCCTTGGCTCCCTTGCGCTGCCTGTGGCTCTGGCCGGCTGCGGCACGGGGGCAGTCACCACGGAGACCAGCGGTTCCCTCGCAATCACCGGCCGCGTCCACGGCGGCGTGCAGCCGATCGCAGGGGCGACCATTCAGCTCTTCGCCACAGGAACCGGCGGCAACGGCTCACAGGCGGCAAGCCTGCTCACCAACCCTGTCGTCTCTGCCGGCAACAGCTACTTCACCCTGACCGGCGATTACCACTGCCCATCCTCCAGCTCCCAGGTCTATCTCGTAGCCCGCGGTGGGAATCCAGGCTTCGCCGGAAGCGTCGACAATCAAGCCCTCGTGCTGCTTTCCGCGCTGGGCAACTGCGGCGATCTGGCCGCCACTACCTTCATCCAGGTGAACGAAGTGTCCACCGTGGCGGCAGTCTACGCTCTCGCGCAGTTCACCACGGCCTATGACCACATCGGCGCAAGCGCCACCAACACGGTCGGGATCACCAACGCCTTCCGGGACGCGCATCTTCTCGCAGACACCTCCACGGGAATGGCGCCCAATCTGCCGCCCAATCTCGCCATCGAGTCCGGCAAGCTATACGCGCTTGCCGATGCCATCGTGCCCTGCGTGAACTCCGACGGCGGCAGCGCCTGCACACCGCTCTTTGCGGCCGCGACACCCAACGGTGGTCCCGCGCCCACGGACGTGCTCGGGGCCCTGCTCAACATCGTCAGGAACCCCAGCCGCAATGTCGGGGCCGTCTTCAACGCGATCAGCTCCACGCCGCCCTATCCCACCTCGCTCACCCAGGCGCCCAACGACTGGACCATGAGTCTCAGCGTGACCGGCGGCGGCATCGCCGAACCGACGGCCATCGGTCTGGACAGCCTGGGTGATGTCTGGGTTGCCAACTACGGAGACGGCGGAACCGCGGGGCTCGTCGGCTACACACCCCAGGGCACTCCGCTCTCGACCGCGCCCTTCGGCGCCGGCCTGCAGATCCACGCAAGTGGGTTAGCCGTCGATAAGAACGATGACGTCTGGGTCTCCAGTCTGGATAACCAAAGCAACGTCGGCGTGGGATCGGTTGCGAAGTTCCACGGCGTTTCCTCCGGATCGACCGGAACCCTGGTGAGGCAGATCCAGGACAGCAGTCTGTTCCAACCCATCCAGCTCGCCGCTGACCCCAACGGCTCGGGAAGCGTGCTGGCCGTCAACTACAACGGTGGAACCGTCACCTTCTTCAACCTGGATGGAACCATAAGCAAAGTGCTGGGCGCGAACTTCCCGCCCCGCCAGAGACCCGTGTTCCCGCAATCCGTGATCTCGGACAACGCCGGTGGTGCCTGGGTCGGCGACCATGGCGACAACGACGTAGTGCACCTGCTGGCCAACGGCACGATGGTGAGGGGTGCCGGGTGCTGTGCCGACGTCAGTTCCGTCGCCCTGGACCTGAACGGAGATGTATGGGCTTCCAACTACTCCGGCGTTGGCACCACCACAACGGTGTATACCGTCAGCGAAGTGGCGCCTGCCGGTGGCATCCTGATCTATGAGGAGACCGGAGGCGGCCTCTTTTCTCCGGCACGCACCGTCATGGATGCAGGGGGCGACTTCTGGGTTCTCGACTATTACGGCAGGATCTCGAATGCTTCCGACGGCTTCACCGAGATCGCCGCCAGCAACCCAAGCTACCTTGCAGGCTCCTTCCTGAGCCCGGCCACCTCGCTTGGCCGGGACGCTCAGATGAACGGCGCGTATGACGCCGCGGTCGATGCCAGCGGGAATCTGTGGATGACAGCGGAATTCGGCAACAGTCTCCGCATGTTCTTCGGGATCGCAACCCCTACGGCGATGCCGGCAAAGCCCATCCCCCAGGCACCCTAGGCCACCTAGAGCCCGGCGTACCAGTCGTACCCCAGCTTGGTCCAGTAATCATCGGGTTTTGTGTACGTGTACGCGATCAAGCCGATACGTTTGATCTGCTTGTAGCCGTACTTGATGGGCATATGCAGTCGCAGGGGAGCCCCGTGCTCCGGCGTCAGCGGCGATCCATTCATCTCGGTGACCAGCGTGCTCTGCGGATGACGCGCGGCTTCCATGTCATAGCCGCAGTAGTAGTCGCCGTCCGGCGTCTCCATGTAAACAAAGCGCGGGCTGCGGCCGTCCACAGCCGCCGGCGGGAACGCATCGAGGAAATCGCGCAGCCGCACGCCGGCCCACCGTGTGATCTGGCTCCAGCCCTCCACGCACTTGAACTCGGTGGCGAAGTCCACACGCGGCAGAGCCCGGATGTCGTCCATGGTCAGCAGCAAGCCCGGGGTCCCCACAGCCAGGGAACTCCGGGAGGCGCCGGCCTCGGCACTGCCTTCGCGCTTGCCGGTGCTGGTCAAGTCGCCGGGATCTTCGGGTGCGGATGCCCCCTCCGCCTGCATGCCGCCATTGGCTGCCCCGGAGGCAGGCCCCGCGATCTTGCCGGGTTTAGTTTTGAAATCGGGCGCGACATTGCTTACCTTCGCGTCGGCGTAGCGGTACTCCCATGCGGTGACGTCGTCTGTGACCAGGGAAGAGCGATTCACACGGCTCGCCCCGGTCAATTGCAGTCGCCAGGTCGCTGGGACAAGCGGTTTTTGCAGGCCGACAACCCCGTTCATGCGAGCCGGAACGACCTTGCCGAGATCGTACGTGGGGGAGAGTCCGCGCTCCGCGAAGAGCGCACGGCTCAGGGCAGCATTGGCGTCAATGCTTGTGCGCAGCGCCCGGGGCAGGTCGCCTACGGCGGTGCTGCGCCCGACAGCGCGCCAGGCCGCGTAGCCGGCGGCCCCAGCAGCCCCCCCCACGAGCAGGCTGCGCCGCGTCAGCCGTGCGCTTTCTCCTTTGATCAGCCCCGCTCTGCCTTCGAGCAACACGGTTTTGCGTTCGTCATCGAAGCCGTTCATACGCTGCTCCTCCCCGTCGCGCGTCCGCGGGCTACAAAAGGCTGCGCCGCCGGCGACAGGTCTCCCCCGGCCGTCCC
The DNA here is from genome assembly GCA_964252405.1 of uncultured Acidobacteriaceae bacterium. Classification (GTDB taxonomy): domain Bacteria; phylum Acidobacteriota; class Terriglobia; order Terriglobales; family Acidobacteriaceae; genus Granulicella. Next base: position 3,579 of record CAXUNH010000051.1, read on the forward strand.
ACTCGGTTCGCCGCTTTCGGAGTCGAGCGGCTGGCCGGCTACAGTCTGGATCTCATACCCGCTCACCATGGAACGGAAGTTGTTCCAGCCCGCAAGCACGACCTGGGCGACGTGTACGACAAAGAAGCCACAGAAGCCCATCATCAGCCAGAAGTGCTCCCAGCGCGCCATCTCATACCCGCCCAGCAATGCCGTCAGCCAGTGCAGTTGGGCGGGCTTGTAGATGGCCATGCCGGTAAGCAGCGCACCCGCGCCCATCAGCACAATGGCCGAGTACGCAATGCGTTGCGCCCCGTTGTACTTGCCCTGCGGAGGCATACCGCGCCGTCGTGCCGCGGGCACATGCAGGTCGTACATCGTCACCCATAGCGCATCGACAAAGGAGCGGCGCCTCGGCCAAAGCACGCGCCACTCGCCGGAGACCGCAAGATAGAACGCGTACAACAGCCCGTTCAGGGCGAAGATCCACATCGCCAGGAAGTGCCAGCCGAGCCCCAGGGTGACCCGGTAGGGCGCGGCGATAGCCTGCCAGAACCACGGAGGAAAGAAGCGCACCAGCGTCCATCCGCCCACCCCAATGCGGTAGACCTCATGGGCGTGCGCATACGGCGGAATCGAATCATTCCAATAGATCAGCAGCCCGCTCCAGATCATGATCGCGAGGATGGGAAAATTGATCCAGTGCATCCAGCGGATCGCCCGCGGGTGCTTGCTTACGAGTCGCAAGGCCTGTTCAGATCCCACGTGCGCCATGCCCGCCCTCCTGATTCAGCAGCATGCGCCCAGGAATCGGCATAAGCAAGCATGGATCGTGCCCAGTTACGGGAAACTCCTGCCACCATCACAGCCCCTCATCGTTTTCTTCCTCCCCGCTCTGCAGCGCGGGAGCACGCTTGGCGAGAGGAGCGCGTCTCGTGCACCCTTCCTCCGTCTAATCCATCGTGACGGTTCTGAAGGCCTCCCTCCTCGCGGCCGCGGTATGGGGTTACGTACTTTGCACGCCTTCCCACGCGGCTGATTTCCATGCAGCGGCGAGCGCTCCTCCCTTCTTCGAGGTCGCCACGCATCGCATGGACGTCGATGTGGATGGTGCCCCGAACGCTTATGGACCGCCGGGCAGCCACGCGCTGGACTCACTGAAGCACGCGCATTACAGGGGCTGGAAGGATGGTGAGATCGTCGGCTATCTCACCGAGGAAGACCACGCCAATCTTCCCGTCCGCCAGGGACCGCACGATCCTTTTCCGGGCCTGTATATCTCGCAAACGGCGTTCACGGATGCCGCGCGTCACAACGAACGTGATGTGTCCCGCTACGTGGATGCGACCCGCATCAACTACGTCGTGCTGGGGGATGAGGCGCGACGCCGGGGCGTGCAGCTTGGCGACTTCGTGGCTGTCTACTCACGTGCAACACGCCGCAGTGTCTTCGGCATTGTGGGCGATGACGGCAACCCTTCCGGTGATGAAGGATCGCTGCATCTCCTGCAGGCGCTTGGCTACCCCTTTCGCGATGGCCGGCATGATGCCGTGGAGCGAGCCGAGATCGTGGTGCGCTATTTTCCGCACTCGAACCCGCATCATCGCTTCTTTCGTCAGCAGGCTGACCTGGATGCGGCTGCTGAGCGACTCGGACTGCGGGAAGACTTCGCGGGAAGTCCTTACCTGCGGTCCTCGCATCCAACCCGGCGTACGTACTGAGGCGCACGAGGCCGAAGCCTCCGGGGCGCAACTCTCTTCACAACCGACCGAGGTCTCTATGCAATTCCGTCAATTGGGCCGTTCCGGCCTGAAAGTCCCTGAAATCTGCTTTGGCACCGGCACCTTTGGCGGAGGAAGCGAATTCTTCCAGGCGTGGGGCAACACGCAGGTGGAAGAAGCCCGCAAGCTGATCGATCTGTGCATGGAAGCGGGCTGCAACTTCTTCGACACCGCGGATATCTACTCCGACGGCAAGAGCGAAGAGGTGCTCGGCCAGGCGATCAAGCACCTTAAACGCGATGACATTTTGCTCTCAACCAAGGCCACGTTCCGCTTCGGCAGAGGGCCTAACGATGTCGGCAGTTCGCGCTATCACCTGGTGCAGGCGCTTGAGGGCTCTCTGAAGCGATTGGGCACCGACTACGTCGATGTTTACCACCTGCATGCGTTTGACGCGCTTACGCCCGTGGAAGAGACGCTGAACACGCTGGACAAGTTTGTGCGCGAGGGCAAAGTTCGCTACCTCGCCTGCTCGAACTTCTCAGGCTGGCACCTCATGAAGTCGCTCAGCGTGAGCGAGCGTTATGGCTGGGCGCGCTATGTGGGGCAACAGGTGTACTACTCGCTCATCGGACGCGACTACGAGTGGGAGTTGATGCCCCTGGCGGTGGACCAGGGTGTCGGCGCACTTGTCTGGTCACCGCTTGGGTGGGGTCGCCTCACTGGCAAGATCCGTCGCGGTCAACCGCTGCCCGAGACCAGCCGTCTGCACAAGGCTGCCGAAGGCGGACCCATCATGCCGGACGAATACCTGTACAAGGTTGTCGATGCGCTGGATGAGATCGCAAAGGAGACGGGCAAGACTGTTCCGCAGATTGCGCTGAACTGGCTGCTTCGCCGGCCCACCGTGTCCACCGTGATCATCGGCGCGCGTAACGAAGAACAGCTGAAGGCGAACCTTGCCTCAGTGGGTTGGGAGCTTAGCGCGGAGCAGGTGGCCAAGCTGGACAAGGCCAGCGAAGTGCAGCCCGCCTATCCTTACTGGCATCAGGCGCAGTTCGCTGAGCGAAACCCGTTTCCAACCTCGGTGGCGTACCTGCCCTAACCGCATCAAGGCTGGGAAATGACTGCAGGCGCGGCTACCCAGCCTTCTTTCTGCACGTTGGAGATCATGCGCACAAGCCAGGTTCATGTGGGGACAGCGGGCTGGACCATTCCGCGTGCGCATGCGGCGGAACTCTCCGCCGAGGGGTCACACCTCCAGCGTTACGCCAGGACGTTCACCGGCGTGGAGATCAACTCCACCTTTTACCGCCTGCCGCGTACCTCCACACTTCTGCGATGGGCTGCCAGCACGCCAGAAGCATTTCGCTTTGCGGTGAAAGCGCCGAAAGCGATCACCCACGAAAAGAAACTCTGCCGCTGTGGCGCCGAGCTATCGGAGTTCTTTGCGTCCCTTGCACCGCTTCGGCGCAAGCTCGGCCCGGTGCTTGTCCAACTGCCGCCAAAGCTCGCCTTCGAGGAAGGGACCGCGCATGAGTTCTTCACCACCCTGCGAGAGCTGCACGGCGGTGCGGTTGCCCTTGAGCCTCGCCATGCCTCCTGGTTCAGTGCTGCGGTGGACCGAACCTTGCGCAGCTTCGAGGTCGCCCGCGCCATGGCCGATCCTCCCGCGGGCTCCGAAGCGGCAGCCAGGCCGGGTGGCTGGAGCGGTTTGCGGTATTACAGGCTGCACGGCTCGCCGAAGAAGTACTGGTCCGCGTACGACGAAGAGTTTCTTCGCGCCATCACGACCCAGCTTGGGGCAAGAGACGTTGAAACATGGGTCGTCTTCGACAACACGGCAAGCGGCCATGCGTTGGGGAATGCTTTGCGGCTGCAGGACCTGCTGCGATCCCCGGCAACGCAACGCAAGGGCGCGCGGCTCGGATAGACCGCAGGCCTGCGCATGACTGTCGCGGACGGGGTTCCTTTGGAGAAATTGCCCCGGGTTTAGTGGCCTGCGCTGGCGGCCGCGTTTTTGGGTGGGCGCGGAATGAAGAACAGCAAAGGCAACATCAGCGCGCAGAAGATGGTGAGGTAGCGAATGATGTCGATATAGGCCAGTGTGGCCGCCTGCGCGTGCAGCTGGTTATAGAGAAAGCCCTGGGCCTGATGGATCGCGCCTTCTGACGCTCCGCCGAACGGTCCGCCCGCGGGCCCCTGACCATTGCCCATCTTGAACATCCCCGAAAGACTTTGGATCTGCTGGTTGTACGCGGCATTTCCGGGCGTTAGATTGCGGATCATTGAGCTTTCATGGGCCTGCGATCGGCGTACGAGAATCGTCGCCATGAACGCAGTGCCGCAAGACCCCCCGATGTTGCGGGCGAGGTTTGTCAGGCCTGAGACGTCATTGTTCTCGTTCTGCTTCACACCCACATAGGCAAGCGTGTTGATCGGGATGAAGAGGAACGCCAGGCCGGACGCCTGAAAGATGCGCATGAAGACAAGTTGGCCATAACTCACGCCAAGATTGATCTGGGCCATGTACACCAGGCTCGCCGTCAGCATGAAGAAGCCGTAACCCAGCAGCTTGCGGGGGTCAACCTTGCTGGAAAGAAAGCCCACCACGGGCATCATCGCCATCATCATAAAGCCGGCGGGCGACAGCACCAGACCGGCAAGCTCCGCGGTATAGCCCAGCAGCGTTTGTACGAATTGCGGGATCAGGATGGTGGTGCCGTACAAGGAGAAACCCAGCACAAACATCAGGATGAAGGAGATGGAGAACGAGCGTCGCGTAAACAGCGTGAGGTTCAAGAGCGGCCGGTTGCCTTCGCGCAGTTGCTTGAGCTCCCACCAGATCAGCGTGACAAACGCCACCACCATGACCACGATGAAGAACGTGATGATGTGTGAGCCGAACCAATCGTCTTCCTGGCCCTTGTCCAGGACGAACTCCAGCGAGCCGAAGGTCAGGCCCACCAGCGCAAACCCGAGCAGATCGAGCCTGATGCCACCCTTCTGCGTCTGCTCTACCTCTTTCTTCACATACGGCGGATCTTCCACGATGCGGTGCGTCAGGAAGAGGGACAGTATGCAAATAGGAACGTTGAGGAAGAAGATCCAGCGCCAATCGAAGTTGTCTGTGATATAGCCGCCGAGCGTTGGGCCAATCGCCGGTGCGACGACCACGGCGAGTCCATACATGGCGAAGGCCTGACCGCGTTTTTCCGGAGGAAACGTGTCCGCAAGGATGGCCTGTTCGCTGGGCGCCAGGCCACCGCCGCCCACTCCCTGCAGAATACGAAAGAAGACCAGCAGCGGAAGACTGGGCGCCAGGCCGCACATCGCCGACGAGATCCCGAAAAGCGCCACGCAGATCATGTAGAACTTCTTGCGCCCGATGAACGTGGTCATATAGGCGCCTGCTGGCAGGATCACCGCGTTGGCCACAAGATACGCGGTCAACACCCAGGTTGCTTCGTCCTGCGTTGCGCCCAGCCCGCCTGCGATGTGCGGCAGCGCAACGTTGGCGATGGACGAATCAAGGACCTCCATGAAGGTGGCCAGGGTGACCGTCATCGCCACGATCCAGGGGTTTACAGAGGGACGCCACGGCTTCTCTGCAACGGCAGTGCCTGTACTGTGAAGTTCTAGGGTCGCGGTGGCCATGGAAAGTGTCCCGTTTCTGATTCCACCGGGTGTGCGGGAGATTCAGAATTCCCGCCTTTCCCTCGCTTTAACTTCACTCCACAAACGGGGGATTCCAGGATTTCTGCGTCCCTGGACTCTGACGGGGAGTCCAACAAAGTGCTAGGCTGCTGCTCTGCCTCGTCTAATCCGCGGCCGTTCGGCAGAGCTGCTGCACCCCCTCCAAGGAGCACGATGAACGCGCAACTCGAGAACATCATTGTGCTGCAAGCCCAGGACCTGGATCTTGCACGCATGCGCGGCGAGGTGGCCGAGGCGCCGCGCCGGGTGAAGCAGGCGGAGGCTTCATTGGCGGCGGCCGGTAAGAGTGTTGCCGGATTGCGTGCCTCGCTGTCCGAGGAAGAGAAGCTTCGTCGCAGGCAGGAGAGCGAGATCGCCTCACAGCGTGCCAAGGAGACACGCCTGCGCCGGTCGCTCGACGGCGCGACCAGCACGGTCCAGGTGAGCGCCTTTGAGCACGAGATCGCCTTTGCGCGGGCGGCGACGACACAGCTTGAGGACGAGGAATTGGCCTCGATGGAGCGTACGGAGACCCTCGAAGCGCAGTTAAGGGCAGCGGAGGCGCAGGAACGCACGGCAGGGGAACGACTGGAGACGGAGCGCATCCATGCAGCGCGGCTCACGGCCGAGCGCACGGCTTCCATCGCGGGTCTGGAGCGGCAACGGAAAGAGCTTCGCGCGGGGATCGAGGACACCTTGCTCAGCACCTACGATCGCCTGTGTAAGGCCAAGGGCACCGCGGTCGCTGAGGCGGTTGGCAACGCCACGCAGGGCAAATGCTCGGCGTGCCAGATGGGCGTTCGGCCGCAGCGCTGGCAGGACCTTACCGGGAAGGATCATCTTGAAGAGATTTTGCACTGCGAGACATGCGGCCGCATGCTCTTCTGGGATCCGCGCCGCGACACGCCTAAAGCGTGGGAGGCCGGCGATCGCCTGTGCAGTGCCCAGACCGGAACGCCTGCAGGGAGCCAACGTTGAACCTCACGGGACAGCCGGGACCGCAGCGCAAGATCATCTGCGTGGACATGGACGAGGTCATCGCAGACGCGCTGGGCGAACACCTGTTGCGCTACAACCGCGATTTCAACGAGAACCTTACCGTTGCCGATCTTCATGGCAAATGGATCTGGGACTACGTGCCGCCGGAGCGCCTGGCGCATCTGGAGCACTACATCCGCACCGACGACTTCTTCGCCAATCTCGAGGTGATGCCTCACGCGCAGCGCGTGCTCGAACGGTTGCAGGAGCGGTACGAAATCTACATCGCAACCGCGGCCATGGAGGTGCCTACCAGCTTTACGGCAAAGTTCGAGTGGATGAAGCAGCATTTTCCGTTTATCCGCCCATCGCACATCGTCTTTTGCGGTGACAAGGGCATTCTTCGGGGCGATTACCTGATCGACGACAACCCGCGTCAGCTACGTCGCTTTCATGGCGAAGGCATTTTGTATAGCGCGCCGGCGAACGTGTTCGTCACCGGCTTCCGGCGCGTTAATCACTGGCTGGATGTCGAGAAGCTGTTTCTCCAGGACCTATAGGCAATGATCTTAGCGTCGGCGCTTGTTGGTCCCCGTGCTGGTCTTGCCGTTGCGTGACGGCACCCGCGACCCGGTATGGTGTCCGCGTGGATGCTCCTGCAGCGTGATGATCAGCGCCTGGCAGTCACGGTCCCCGGTGCGCTCGTAGCTGTGGGTCGTGTTGGCGTGGAAGAAGACGGCATCTCCCTGCTCCAGGTTCTCGGCCTGTCCCTCGTGGGTGAGGCGCAAGCACCCTGAGAGCACGTAGAGAAACTCGGAGCCGGCGTGGGCGTGCGCCCGGGGCTGGCGCTTGTCCGTGGCGGGCAAGAATTCAGCAACGTAGGGCGAGACCCCGCCGTCCAGCGGAACATGGCCGAGGCTCTCGAAGAAGTAGCCCGGGTCCTCGACACCGCTCTGCGGCAGCCGTTGCCGCTCGTCGGCCCTGAGAATACGGAAGAACTCAGGCCGCTCTGGTTCGAAGAAGTAGCTCATGTCCTTGGAAAAAACCATGGCGATGCGAGCGAGGTTGCGCAGCGTCGGAACCACGCGGCCGGTCTCCAACTGCGACAAAAAGCTGGCCGATAGGCCCGTATGCCGGCCGAGTTCGACGAGCCCCATCTGCTTGCGCTGGCGGAGAAACTTGATCCGGTCCCCGATGCGTTTGTTTTCGATGAAGGCCTCAGCGACTTCGGGAGCGATGCCCCCGACCTCCGTGGATTCGCGGTCATCGACCTCGAGCGCACCGGGAAGCACACCGAGCTCAGCGCGTACGTCGTCCAGCAGAACGTCGTCGCCCAGCTTCGCAGACCGGCCATTCGACGCTGCACCGTTTGCACTCTTGGCCGGCGTTGCTGCCGACGAGGAAGGGGAAGCTTGTGGTTGCTTGCGCACGGGTTTCTCCGGGAGAGCCGTCTTTTCGACATGCTTGATACCACGAAAGACGTTCCAGTGTGAGCAAAAGATGCTCGCGTCCATCTGATTTCTACTCCGGGCAGGACGCAGCCGTGTTACCCAAGGCAGTGCTACGCTCACCGTATGTTGCGTTCGCGGCGACGGTCAGGCGCGTGGCCGGCCTTCGTCCTTTTTTGCGGTACCGCCGCGGTTGTGGCGGGCTGTGCGAGTCCCGGTTCACCGCGGCCGCCCTCCCTGCACCTGCCTGAGCCCGCTTCAAACATCGCGGCCGTGCGGTCCGGGGGCGAGGTTCAGCTTCGGTTTACGCTGCCGCGCCGCACCACAGACGGCCAGAGCCTGGCAGGAGCTGTCCTCCACGGTGCGCTGTGCCGGCAGGAGGCCCCGGGAGGGCCGTGCAGGCCGGTCAACGCCGCGGGCGTGGACGAACCTCTGCCTGTGCCGGAGATCTCCCCGGCGGCCGACACCATTCTCTGGACGGACAAGCTTCCCCCCGAGCTGGCCACTGGGTCTCCGCGGCCGGTCTCATACCGGGTCACGCTGTGGAATGCCGAGGGCCGCTCAGCGGGAGCTTCCGACCCTGTGTATGCCGCCGCAGGGACAGCGCCGGAACCGGTGCAGCACCTGGCCGCGGAAGGCAGCCGGTCCGGCGTTCTGTTGCGCTGGACCGCCGTCGCCCAGGCAGGGGAGGTTCTTCTCGAGCGCACGCAGATTGACCCAAAACCGACGATCCGGACTGCCTCCGCCTCTGCCGCCGCAGCTCCGGCGACCTCTGGCAGGAGGTCCAGGCCGGTGCGGACGACAAAGACGGCTCAGGTGCGCGAAACGCCCGACCCTGGCGTGGTCTGGATGCAGGTTGCGGCCGGGGGTGCCGATCCCGGTCAGACGATCGACGGGACCGTCGTCGCAGGTGTGCGCTACCGGTACGTCGCGGTTCGGCAAGTCACCGCCAGGGTGGGTGGAAGGACGCTCCCTCTGCGGAGTGAACCCTCCGATCCCGCGGAGATCACCTGGAGGGATGTGTTTCCTCCGCGTGCGCCCCAGGAACTTACTGCCCTGGGATACGCGACCGGAGACGATCACCCGGTCTATGCTGTGGATCTGATCTGGCAGCCGGTGAACGATCCCGGCGTGGCAGGGTACGTGGTCACACGGCAGGCGTTGAACTCCTCGGGCCAGCCGGAGGGCGCACCGCAGACCCTGACCGCCGCGCCGGTGAAGACGACGGGCTTCCACGACCAGAGTGCGGTGCCGGCGACAGCCTACGAATACACCGTAGTAGCCATCGACACGAAAGGCAACGTAAGCCCGGCCGCCACGGCGAGGGTGTCCGCCCAGGGCCGCTGAGGGCGCGGTCGTCCCACGGGAGGGATTACTGGCCGCCGGAGGCCTTGCGTGCTGCCTCAAACTCATCGCCCTGGTTCCACCGGATGGGGGCAGAGCCGGAGATCACTTGCCAGCCGAGGTCCATGCCGAAGCGGACAAGTTTGGCATCTCCCCGGAAGTCCCACTTGATGTCGAACTCGTCCGAGAAGTTGTGGTAGCGATTGTCGTTGAAGTCCTTCTCCAGCGCCGCGCCCCATGCGCGATCGTGCCCTTCGTACAGAGTGCCGGCGTCAACGGAGAACGCCGGGATGCCTACACGCGAAAGTGAGAAATGATCCGAGCGGTAATACGATCCGGCCCCCGGGCGAGGATCGGGCACGATCGCCAGATTGAACCGTTTGGCTGTCCCTTCCACGTTGGGGTAGAAGCTCGTGCGTTGTGCGCCATTGACGTTCACTTCCTGCTGAATGCCGAGCGGAAGCAGCATGTCGTAGTTGATATCCAGCGCGATCTGCGAGGCAGGGATGGGCGGGTGCTGGCCCAGGTACTCTGAGCCGAGAAGACCCTGCTCTTCGGCCGTAACCGCGGAAAACAAGATGGAATGCGGCAGCGTCAGCCCGCTGTCGGCGGCTGCCCTCCAACTGCGGGCCATTTCGAGCAGCATGGCGACGCCTGTGCCATTGTCCGCGGCCCCGTTATAAATGTTGTCGCCTGCCCTGCCCGGGACGATCCCCAGGTGGTCGTAGTGAGCGGTGTAGAGCACGGCCTGGTCAGGTTTGTGAGCGAGAGCACTCTCGCCCGGCAACATGGCCACAACATTCGGGCTCTGGAAGGGCCGCACTGTGCTGGTTACGGTTGCGTCGAGCTTTACCGGAAGTTCGACCGCGTGAAACCCGCGCTGGCCCGCGGCTGCGAACTCCTTCTCCAGATCCATGCCGCTTGCCGCGAAAATTCTGCGTGCGACCTCGAGCTGAATCCAGCTCGCCGCTTTCAGGCGGGGGTTGGTATCGTCGCGGAGAAAGGTCTTCTCGGAGGTGTTGGAGTTCTGCACGACGTTCCAGCCGTAGCTGGCGAGATCGGTGCGATGGATAATCAAAGCGCCCACAGCGCCCATGCGCGCGGCCTGCTCGAACTTGTAGGTCCAGCGGCCGTAGTAAGTGAGCGCCTCCCCGCCGAAAAACTTGGGGTCATCCGACGGTGGATCCCCGACGATGCATAGGATCACCTTGCCCTTGACGTCGACACCGGCGTAGTCGTTCCAGTTGAACTCCGGCGCGGTGACGCCGTAGCCGACGAAGACAATGGGCGCGCTAATGGCCGCGGAGCGTGTGAGCTGCTGATTGGCAACGGTGTAGTCCTGCCCGTAGAGGAGCTTTTGGGGTGCGCCGTGCGCCGGCTGTAGCGTGAAGCTGGTCTGGTTCGGGATCGCCTTCATGCCGACGAAGCTGACCTGCTGCATGTAGCCGCCGTCGTCCCCGGCGGGAGAAAGCCCAGCCATCGCGAATTGGTCCGCGATGTACTCGGCTGCGAGCTGGCCACCGCGCAGGCCCGGATAGCGGCCCTCAAAGAGGTCCGAGGAGATGAAGCGGTCGGCTTCGCGGATGCGGTCAGGGCTGACGCCGGCCTCGGCCCTGGCAAGCGCGATGGGAACACTCGACGTGGGTGCCTGGCTACGCATCAGCGGAACGAACAGCGCCAGCGCCGCGGCGGCGCTCAGGATGGGTCTCATCGGCAATCGGCTTCCCCCGTGGAGTTTGCTCCCGAAGGGAGCGCTCCCAAGTCTCAAGAGCAGTATAGGTGCGCTCCAGCCGACCTCAAACGGTCCGGTCGGGTCCGATCCGTACATGGTTCATCGCCATCAGGCCGAGCCGCTGCAGAATCTTGCGTGTGAGTCCTGTCAGAGGTTGGCCGTGCAGCCGCTGCGAGGGCAACCACCGCAGGTCCGCCTCGTTTGCCGGGAGTTGCGCGCGCAGACTAAAGCCTGGACCGATCTCGGAGGGATGTGCGATGTAGACCAGGTCGTCTTCGTTGATGGCCTCCGGGTCCTCCGGCGGTTGGGTCTCCCCGAAGAGGGCGGGCTGAGCCCTGGCCCCATCCTGTTCGTCTCCGTCCCCGTCGTCGGGAAGGGGGGCGGGGCCGCCGGCGGCAGCTTCGGCGAAGACCTCCACGTAGTAGTTGGTGTCCGTGATGCTGTGGCGAACGCGCAGAACCGGCTCGCGGCCTTCGACGGCCTCGGGTGGGAGCGCCGGGAGTTCCAGCATGCCGGGCATGAGGCTGGCTTCCTTTGGGCGTCGCTCGAGCAGGACCTCGGTCGAGGTGACGCGCTTGCGGGTGGCGAGCAGACGGGCGATTCTCCGGCTGCGGAGTTTGCCCCGGGCCGGGGTGGGGTGCTCCCCGCGTGTCCTGCAGAAGGCGAGTACCGGGCACTGGAGGCAGAGCGGGCCTTTGGGCAGGCATACGGTGGCGCCAAGCTCCATCATGGCCTGGTTGTGGTCGCCGGCCGGGTTACTTTGGCCGCGGCGTTTGGGGGTGGGAGGGACGAGGTCGTTGGCGATCCGGAGGAGCAGGGTGTGGGCGGTGGAGGACTTGCTCTCGGGGAGGCCAAGCAGGCGGAACAGCACGCGCTCCACGTTGCCGTCGAGCACGGCGATCGACTCGCCGAAGGCGATGGAGGCAATGGCGGCGGCCGTGTATTCGCCTACACCGGGCAGGGTGCGGAGTTCGGCTGCGGTGTGGGGGAGTTCGCCCTTGAGCTCGCGCTGGACGAACTGGGCGCCGCGGTGGAGCATGCGCGCGCGGCGGTAGTAGCCGAGGCCGCTCCAGAGGGCGAGCACGTCGTCCTCGTGCGCGGCGGCGAGTGCGGCGACCGTGGGGAAGCGGTAGAGAAAATGGGCGTAGCGGTCGAGGACGGTGGCCACCCGGGTCTGCTGGAGCATGATCTCGGAGAGCCAGGTGGCGTAGGGGTTGCGGATGCCCCGCCAGGGTAGATCGCGGGCGTGAGCGCGGAACCAGGTGATCAGGGCCTTGCGGAAGCGCTCGGGCGGCTCGAGCGGGTTGGCTAAGGGGGGTGCCCCCCCCGTACTTTCCCGCAAAGTCTTCGAAGAAGAAGAGTTAGGTCCAGATTTCGGGGGGTTGGGGGAGCCGGGAGCGTGTTGGGCTGCTTTGCTGTTCGGCACCTGAGCCTTCAGTGTACCGGGGTGAGGTGGAACCGTGTGCAACTCGGTCGGATCGAGCTTGCGAGCTACAGGAAGCAGACCCCCGTTCTGGGAAGGATAAGCAAGAAGGGAGAATCAGGCCTGCGACTCGTACTTCCAGTTGCGGCCTTTGCCTGCGGTGATCCATTCGAGGGCGGTTGCGAGGCGTTTGTTCCGGGTTCCGTCGCGCTTGGCGTCGGCGATCCACTCGGCGTATTCGCGGCGGCAGCTCGGGCTTAGGGCGGCAAACCTGGCCGCTGCGGTTTGGTTGGCTTCCAGGGCCCTCGCGAGGGCTTCCGGAAGCTCAGCTTCGGCGCGCGGGACGGGTTTGGCAACACGCTGGATGGATTTCGTGCGCGTCCCCCCGGCGATCAGGCCGGCGGCTTCCCGGATGTAGGCTTCGAGCTCCGGGGTGGGAGGCAGATCCCCGAGCGAGGTGAGTTTGCCGAAGGAGCCCATGCCCTCTTTGGAGTCGATGCCGCCCGTGCGCAAGGTGACGGCCATTTCGCTGCCCCAGAGGCCGAAGGAACAGTGCTCCTTGAAGGCGGAGACGTTGCCGAGGATTACGCCTTTGTAGACGAAGAAGGGGCGCGACCATTTGATCGTCTCTTCCACCTCGGGGACCACGCTGTGGATCGTGTTCCGCAGGTGGGTCAGGATGGGTTGCGCGAAGGGTTTGGCTTCGGCGATATAGGCGTCGACGGCGGGAAGGCGGGAGGATGGCATGGCAATCGCTCCTGGGACTTGAAACGGCCGAAAAGCCGGGAGTTGAAGCGTTGAGCGATAGCATACCGCCGCGGAGCCGAATCCCACGCAGCTTCCGACGCCGGGTTCCCTAGATTCCCGCCCGTACACTGCCCCTACTTCGACGGTTGCCGGAGGGCTTTCGGACAGGCGAAGCGGACCGGCCCGCCCGCGAGCGGTCAAGGTGCACGTGGAGGGCCAAGCGCGCTCATCGTCATCGCTCCCCGCCGATGGGTACAATTCCCGGCATGTCCTGGCGCACGTTCTTCCGATGCTCCCTCACCGCCGCCCTTCTTTGGTGCGCGGCAGCACTTCCTGCTCAGCGGTTGATCAACGGCTACGAGCCGAAATGGTGGAAGGAAGCGGTCGTTTACCAGATTTATCCGCGTTCCTTCAAGGATTCCAATGGCGACGGGATCGGGGACCTGCCCGGCATCACGTCGAAGCTGGACTACCTGCAGAAGCTGGGCGTGAACGTGATCTGGCTGAGCCCGCACTTTGACTCGCCGAACGCGGACAACGGGTACGACATTCGGGATTATCGCAAGGTGATGAAGGAGTTCGGTACGATGACGGACTTCGATACGCTGCTGGCGGGCGTCAAGCAGCGCGGTATGCGCCTGATCATCGATCTTGTGGTGAACCACACGTCGGACGAGAACACGTGGTTCGTGGAATCGCGCAGCAGCAAGACCAACCCGTACCGGGATTTTTATATCTGGCGCCCGGGGCACACGGCGCCTGACGGCACCCGCACCCCGCCTAATAATTACCCGTCCTACTTCTCCGGCTCCGCGTGGACGCTGGATCCGACGACGAATGAGTATTACCTCCACTACTTTGCGGCCAAGCAGCCCGATCTGAACTGGGAGAACCCGAAGGTGCGCGAGGAGGTATTCGACATCATGCGGTTCTGGCTGGACAAGGGTGTCTCCGGCTTCCGTATGGACGTGATTCCGCTGATCTCCAAACCGACCGGTCTGCCCGATCTGACCTCCGAACAATTGAAGGCCCCGCCCAACGCGTACGCCAACGGCCCTCACCTGGCCGAGTACCTCCAGCAGATGAACCGCGAGGTGCTTTCCAAGTACGACGACATGTCCGTGGGCGAAGCGACCGGCACGACGCTTGCCCAGACGAACTCGCTGGTGGACGACCGCCGCCACGAGCTGAACATGATCTTCAACTTCGACGCGATCAAGATCGGCCGCTCGGACTTCGGTCCCAGCCAGCTCGGCGGCTGGTCTCTGCCGGATCTGAAGGCGATCTACGACGAACACGCGAGGGTTCTGACCAAGCACGATTGGGATACCGTCTTCCTTTCCAACCACGACAACCCGCGGATTGTGTCCACCTTCGGTGACGACTCGCCGGCGACGCGCGTTCCGTCCGCGAAGCTGTTCGAGACGATGATCCTCACCTTGCGGGGCACACCGTTCCTGTACGAGGGCGACGAACTGGGCATGACGGACTACCCGTTCAAGAAGCTGGAAGACTACGACGACATCGCGATCAAAAATGCGTACAAGGCGGAGGTGGAGACGGGCAAGATGTCCGCCGAGGCTTTTCTTTCGTCGCAGGCCAAGGTCGCCCGCGACAATGCCCGCACTCCGATGCAGTGGGACAGCTCCCCGCAGGCCGGTTTCACGACCGGAACGCATCCATGGCTGGCGGTGAATCCCAACTACAAGGACATCAACGCGGCGGCGCAGGAGGCAGACCCGGCGTCTGTGCTGAACTACGTGCGGGCCCTGATCCGGCTTCGCGCGGGGACGCAGGCTTTCGTGTATGGGGACTTTCAGGACCTCGATCCGCAGCACCCTCACGTCTTCGCCTACACACGGACGCTGGGCAAAGAGCAGTACCTTGTCGTCGAAAACTTCACATCCGGTCCGACACAGTACACGCTTCCCGGGGGCATGAAGGCGGCGACGCTGCTGCTTTCGGATCTGCCCAACGCGCGCGAGGCGAACACGTCCACACTCCACCTCGGGGCATGGGAGTCCCGCATTTACAAGCAGTGACGGACTTGCTCTCACAGGGACGCCTCCTTGCTGCCGCTGCCTCGTTCTCCGCCGTTGCCGTTCAGCTCAGATGGCGTGCAGGGCGGCTCCCGGGACGCGGGTGAGGGCGGCAACCTGGCGCATGATGCCGGGCCAGAGGTGGGCTGCGGTGGTGAGCAGAGGTCTGGCGGCGGGGTGGAGGAGGGCGCGCGACAGGGCGGTGGCGCGGCCTACCTGCCAGCGAAGTTGCCGATGCAGCGCGGGTTGGAAGAGGGTCGCGGTCTGGCCGGCGAGGATGGCCCGGGCCGCACGCGCGCCGGTGTAGAGCGCGATGCTCATGCCATCGCCGGTGAAGGACGGGATCACGGCGGCCTGGTCGCCCACGGCCTAGAGCGTGGGCGCGAGGGCCTGTTCGCGAACGAAGCCGTAGGGGATGGCGCTGAGGGCGAGAGGTTTTTCCAGCAGCGGCTGAGCGTTGTGCAGGCGCTGTCGCGCGTGGAGGTTGGTGCGCTGGAGTTCGGCCAGGAAGCCAGACCAGCCGCCGAGTTTTGAGAGGTGACCGCGGCGAACCAGGGCGGTGAGGTTCGCGATGCGGTCTTCGACAAGTTGCAGGCCGGTGTAGCCATGGGGGTGGAGGAGGAGTTCTACGGCGTGCTGGAGCGCACACGTCCCGGCGGGGGCGAGGCGGAAGTACATCTTGAGGGCGACCAGGTCACCTTGTGGGCCGGGTGGCCGGGCAAAGCCGCGAAGGTCGTGCTTGCCGCTGGCGAGGATGGCCTGTGGGGCGGTGAGGGTCTCCCCGGTGTGGAGCGTGGCCTTCCAGCCGTCGCGTTCGCCCACGAGAGTTTGGATGGTCCGGCCGCGAAGGACCGTGGCGCCGGCTTCTTCGGCGGCGCGGAGGAGCAGGCCGTCCAGGCAGCGGCGCGTAAGCGATTGCGCCCCGAATGGCAGCGTGGTTTCGGTGAGGCGGCGCGCGGACGCCAGGCGGACGGTGTGGATCGGGTGCGCCCCGGCCCGGGCGGGATCGACGCCGAGTTCGCCGAGCAGGTGAAGGGCCTCGGTGCTGAGGAACTCACCGCAGACCTTGTGTTTCGGGGTGGGTTCGCGTTCGACGAGGATGACCTGGCGGCCCGCACGGGCGAGCGTGATGGCCGCGGCGCTGCCGGCGAGGCCGCCGCCGAGGATGAGGATGTCCGTTGAGGTGGGGGGCACCGCTAGCGGTTGGTCTGCTCCACGCGGACGGTCCAGACATGGTCGTCGACGATGAGGTCGCGGGTGAAGGCTGTTTCGCCGGTGCTGCGGATGTCCTCGACGAGGGCGCGGATGAGGCTGATGCGGGATTCTACGGAGCCGACTTCGGCGGAGTCATTGAATTCGACGGCACCCTGGCCGCCAGCGGGAACGACATTTTCCATCATGGAGGGCTAGGAGCGGGAACGTGGGGGCAAGCGTTGCCCCGGAGCTGGTCGGGACTGCCCTGAACCTTCAGGCGGTCGCAAGGGTAGAACGCGGGTCTCTCCACTTCGCTTTTCACCCCAGCGAGCAAGCTCGCCGGGGACCCCGGTACGCTCCGGTCGAGAGGACAGTTTTGTGGTGGGCAGTTGCTCTAGCGGAGGCGGGTGAGGCAGAGGCGGCCGATGCCGGCCCGGTGCAGGCGGACGTCGCGCAAGGGGATGCCTGTCTCGGCGAGGAGGTGCTGCCAGTCGGGTTCGCGGAAGGCGCGGCGGAGGCTGACCAGGCCGTCGTGCTGGACGTACGGGTGCCAGCGCATGAGGCGGCTGAGGGGGCCGAAGAGGCTGTAGGAGCGCGGACTGCGGAGGAGGTCGGAGATGAACCAGCCATGCCGGGCGTGGGCCTCCATCCAGCGCAGGAATTGGACGATCTCGTCGTCGCGCATGTGGTGTGTGACGAGGGAGCTGAGGACGAGGTCGGGCGCCTGGGTGAGGGGGTGCGTGAACGTGTCGCCGGTGAGCCACTGGATGCGGCTGTAGTTGGGGTCGCGGGAGGAGAACTCGGTCGCGGCGCGGCTGGCGTGCGGGTTGAGGTCGATGCCGGTGAGCTGGACGGAGAGCCTGCGGCGGCGCGCCCAGACGGCGATGCGACGAAGGACGTCGCCGCCGCCGAAGCCGACGTCGAGGATGCGCAGGGGGCTGCGGTCGGTGCGGTCGGCGATGGCTTGTTTAAGGAAGGTGAAGATGGGCGCGTAGGAGAGGGTCAGGCGGGTGATCCCGGCGAGATCGCGGTGGGTGTCGCGGATGGTTGCGTAGGGGCAGGGCTCGTCCATGAGTTCGGGAAGGAGGGTGGGGTCGAGGCGGTGGGTG
>CAXUNH010000052.1:0-20837 GCA_964252405.1 uncultured Acidobacteriaceae bacterium
CCCGAAGCTTAGTTGGGCGCTAACTTCGTCCGACGGCCATAGCGTCCAAGGGAGCCGGATGTGACACAGCACGTCCGCACCGCTGCCCGTGTCGTCTAAGAACGACACGACAGGCGGTAGATTCAGGCAGAATCAAAGGATTACGAGAGACAACTCTGCCGGGCATGTAAGGTTTGGACGAGCCTGCGGGCAAGGTGTTGATTCAGCGGCAAAGGAGCAGGGCTCCTCTCATGTCACAGCGGGTTTACCGGTTTGGAACGTTCGCCGTCGATACAGGCGCGCATGTTTTGCTGAAGGACGGGGTCCGACTCTCGATTCAGGAGCAGCCGTTTCAGGTGCTGTTGGCGCTGCTGGAAGACACAGGTCAGGTCGTCACCCGGGAGGCGCTGCGCATTCGGCTGTGGGGAACGGATACCTTTGTCGACTTCGACCAGAGTCTGAACAGCGCCGTGCGCCGGCTGCGGCTGGCGCTGGAAGATAACTCGCGCGATCCGGTGTTTGTGGAGACGATTCCACGCGTCGGCTTCCGGTTTTTGCCTGCCGTGGTGGTAGAGCACGCGGAACCTGCCGCGGCGAGCACCCTCCCAGTGCAGAAAACCGCGCCTGAGGTGAGGCGGCCTCCTCTTGCGGCCGGGATCTCTGAAGTGCCGGCCCAGGTGGGGTCAACGCACTTCCCTCGCCCGCTTGCCGCAGTAGGAACGCTCACCTTCGTGGTTGGCCTTCTGCTGGGAACGCTGCCCCATTGGCGTGGGGCGCGGCCGGCGGAAGGGAGCGCCACGACCAGGAGCCTTTCCCGTCCGGCTGCCGTAGCCACGGCCAACCTGGCGGAGAAGACGGGAGTGGAGGCCGCGAACGAGACCGGATCACCGAGTTCCCTTGCTGGGGCAAAAGCCGAAATGACCGAATTGCAGGGCTGGTACCATCTGCGGCAGAGAACCGACGCAGACTACATCCAAGCCGAGCGGGCTTTCGAACAGACCCTGACCCAGCGGCCGAACCAGGCCTCAGCCCTGGTGGGATTAGGGGAGACCGAGATCCTGATGGCGCTGAACGGCAACACGCCGCAGGAACGCCTGCGACATGCGCGTGCTGTGGGCCAGCAGGCCCTGGGGGTGTCTCCCCATCTCGGATCCGCGCACGCGGTCATCGGAGCTGCGGACGCCCTGAGCGACTGGAACAACGCGGAGGCCGAGCAGGAGTTTCGCGCCGCGCTGCACCTGGATCCGCAGGACAGCCTGTCCCATCTGTGGTTTGCCGTGTTTGTCCTGCTGCCGCGGCAGGACTACGGGGAAGCGGAAAAGGAGGCGTCCATCGCCGTCCGGGAGGATCCGCTGTCCTTGATCGCGCACACGGATCTGGGCTGGATTCTGTACAACGAAGGAAAACGTGGCCCGGCACTGGAGCAGTACCGCTTCGTGCTGCAGTTGAATCCGGGTTTTGTGCCGGCGCAATTTCGTGTGAGGCAGGTGTTGCGGGCCGAGGAACACGATTACGGCTCTGGCCGGCTGCCCGCCCCGGCCGCCGGCTTGGCGCGGGTTCAGGAGGCCGCGGCCGGGAAACTTCCCCATGACCCCGCCGGGGTGTGTGCGCAGGCCTCGGCCGATGCGGCGATGCCCGGCGGACGTCAGTTGACGGTCCTGAAGGCTGCGGTGGAAAACCACTGCCCGACGGCGTACTTCTTCGGGCAGGATCCCGAGTTGGCGAAGCTGCGGAAGGATCCTGCCTTCCTGGCGTTGCTGCAGGTGGCCCATCCGGCCCATGGGGTACAGTAGGCTCGTACCCGGCGACCCTCTCTCATTCGGACCTGATGGACCACTTCGGCTCCCTTACGATCGTGTCTCCCCCACAACAGCGGCAGGAGTTTGTCCTGTCCAAAAGCGATGTCTCGATCGGGCGCGCGCCGGCGAGCGATATCGTCTTGAATGACAATCGCGTGTCCCGCACGCATGTGCGACTGCGTTGCGGAGCAGGCGGATGCCTGATCGAAGATCAGGCGTCGGCGAACGGCGTGCTGCTGAACGGGCGCCGCGTCAAGCAGGCGGCGCTGGCGCCTGGGGATCAGATCGTGCTGGGCGACACGACCCTTGAGTTTCAGCGCAGAGCCGATGAGGATGATGGCGAGTTCGAGGTTCTGAACACGGAAGAGGCCGTGGCCACCGCACTCCACCGGGCGACGGTGATGGCGCGCGTCACGGAAACCCGCCGGACCACCCTGGTGATCACCACCCCCGGGAAGACCTGGGAGGTCCCGCTGGACAGCGGCGACGTGAGCATCGGCCGGCTTCCCGAGAACGACATTGTCATCGATTCGCCCCTGGCCTCACGCCGGCACGCGCGGATTGAGCGAGTGAACAGCGGCTACGTGCTGCGGGACCTGGGGACGGCGAACGGCACATGGGTGCGCGGCGCACGCGTGAGCTACCACCATCTGCAGGATATGGACGCGATCCGGATCGGCGAGGCGCACCTGCTGTTTGAGGCGGGGTACAGCGAAACGGAACTGACTATGCTCGCGCCGGTGCTGCATGAGAAGCCCAGGCGGCCGGTCGTGATTATCCCGGGATTCTTTGGGTCCAATCTGTGGCTGGGCGAGGAAAAGATCTGGCCGAATCTGAAAGCGATGGGACGACTGCCCGACCTGATGAAGTGGAGCCCCGAAAACAAAACCGCGCTTACGCCGCGAGGGCTGATCGACCAGGTGGTGATTGTGCCGAACGTGGTTCGGCAGGAGCAGTACGGCGGTTTGATCGACTTCCTGGAAGAGGCCCTGGGCTACAAGCGGGGCCAAGACCTGTTTGAGTTCGCCTACGACTTCCGGCAGGACCTGCGCACCACGGCCAGGCAACTCGCCGAGGCGGTGGAGGGGTGGCGTCGCAGCGGGATGGTGACGATCATTGCGCACAGCATGGGCACGCTGATCAGCCGGTACTATGTGAACCGTCTGGGCGGCCACAGGCAGGTGGACCGCATGGTGTTGCTGGGCGGACCGCATGCCGGGTCGCCCAAGGCGGTGATGAACATGGCCGTGCCTTCGACCCTACTGCCGTTTGGCGTCATGGGCGCCCGCATCCAGGAGGTCATGCTGACCTTTCCGGCCATCTACCATCTGCTGCCGGAGTACCCGTGCGGAACCGACCAGTATGGGAAACCGATGCATTGGATCCGCGACGAGTCGTGGTTGGCCGCGCAGTACCGGCCGATGCTGCGGGACGCGGCGGAGTTCCGGGAAGAGATCCGCGGTGAGGCGAAGGTGCGAACGTTATGCATCTTCGGCTATGGGATGAAAACGCTGATGGACCTGCGCGTGATGCGCGACACAGCGGGCGTTTGCACGAGGATTGAAGGCGTCTTTCTGCCCGGTGGCGACGGAACCGTGCCGGAAGCCAGCGCCGTCCTTCCCGGCGCAGATATTCATCCCATCCAGCAGTACCATGGCACCCTGCACATCGACAGCGATGTGAAAAAGCGGCTGAAGGTAGAGCTGACGAGCTAGGCCCCGATTCTGCGTACAGCGGCCCGGTGTGGATGCACCTTCACGAACAACGACAGACAGCGAACATCGTCACAGCACCTTGTAAGCTGCGTCGTTCCACAAAAGTTCGCGGCGGAACTGCGGGACGGTGGTGTCTTTGTCGATGCTTAGGAACTCGATTCCGGCGATCTCGGCGAAGTCGCGCAGGTGCTCGGTGGTCAGCGCCTGCGAGAAGCCGGTGTGGTGGGCGCCGCCGGCGTAGATCCACGCGGCCGCGGCCGTTTTGAGGTTGGGCCTGGGCAGCCAGAGGGTGCGGGCCACCGGAAGTTTCGGCAAGTCCTGTTCCGGGGTGACTACGTCGAGTTCGTTGACGACCATGCGGAACCGGTTGCCCATGTCCACGATCGACGCGACGACCGCCGGCCCGCTCGGTGTCGTGAACACGAGGCGAACGGGGTCCGCTTTGCCGCCTATGCCGAGTGGGTGGATTTCGAGCGATGGTTTGCCGGCCGCGATCGTAGGGCAGATCTCAAGCATATGGGACCCGAGGACCTTGGAGTCCTGCAGCCCGGCGAGGTCGTAGGTGTAGTCCTCCATGAAGGACGTGCCGCCGGGCAGGCCCTGCGCCATCACCTTCATGATCCTCACCAGCGCGGCCGTCTTCCAGTCTCCTTCCCCACCGAAGCCAAAGCCGGAGGCCATCAGGCGTTGGGTTGCAATCCCGGGCACCTGATCCAGGCCGTGAAGATCTTCGAAGGTGTCGGTGAATGCGCCGAAACCGCCCTCGGCAAGGAAGGCCCGGAGTCCGAGTTCGATGCGTGCGGCGACGGCGAGCGAATCTGCGCGATCGTGCCCGGCCGCGATCTTGTACTGGTCGCGGTACTCGGCGATGAGTTGCTGCACATCCGCGTCAGTGAACTGACGCATGCGGTCGACGAGGTCGCCGACACCGAAGCCGTGGACCTCGTAGCCGAACACGCGCTGCGCTTCGACCTTGTCGCCTTCCGTAACGGCAACGTTGCGCATGTTGTCGCCGAAACGCGCGATCTTGAGGTGCTGCGACTCATGCCAGCCCAGAGCGGCGCGGCTCCAGGTGGCGATCTCCCCGACGGTGCCGGGATCCTGCCAGCAGCCCACCACCACCTTTCGCGGCAGGCGAAGGCGCGCGGTAAGGAAGCCGAACTCGCGGTCGCCGTGAGCGGCCTGGTTCAGGTTCATGAAATCCATGTCGATCGAGCTGTACGGGAGCCGGTCGTTGAACTGGGTGTGCAGGTGAAGAAAAGGCTTGCGCAGGGATTGCAGGCCGGCGATCCACATCTTGGCGGGCGAGAACGTGTGCATCCAGAGCACGAGACCGACGCACCGGTCTTCGTTGTTGGCTTCGCGGCAAAGGGCGAGGATCTCGCCGGCAGTTTTGACTACCGGCTTCCAGACAATACGCGTCGGCGTCTGGCCTACGCTGTCAAGCGACTGCGCCATAACGCGCGAGTTCTCGCTGACCCGTCGCAGCGTTTCGGAACCGTAAAGGTGTTGGCTGCCGGTGACGAACCAGATCTCCTGCGCGGATGCGGTGCTCATGGGTTCCTCGATGCGGGTTGCCAGAACAGGGTACAAGAGGGCAAGGGCTTGCGACGCTGCGCTACAATTCCGTCGACTCAACAAAGAAGTCCGGGAAGGTCCACTGTGTCGGGTGTCTGCCGAACAGGGGCCTTACGGATGAGGAGCTCTTCTGGCGTCGTCACGGAATCTGTTCAGGTGGAGCACGGTGAGCGCTTTGGCGATGACAGCCGGCCTCGGTGCGCTGTTTGCGTCCACAGCCGGTGCGCAGCACGAGGCGCAGCTTACGATCGCGCCGCAGCAGATTGTGTCGGCGGTGAGCCCAACGCTGTATGGCCTGATGACGGAAGAGATCAACCACTCCTATGAGGGCGGCCTGTATGCGGAGATGGTGCAGAACCGCACCATGCGCAGCAGTTGGGAGGGCGTGCAGCACTGGGGCCTCGTCCGGCGCGGTGAAGCCGATGCTTCCATGGCGCTCGACCAGAACGATGGGCCCAGCAAGGCATTACCGACCAGTTTGAAGCTGACGGCGCGCTCCGCGTCTGAGGGCAACGAGGCGGGACTGAGTAACACCGGGTACTGGGGCTTCAGCTTGAAGCCGCATACTCAATACCGCGGATCGTTCTATGCAAGGACCGACACCCCGGGTCCCGTGCGCGTGCAGTTGGTCAGCGACAGCACGGGCCAGGTACTCGCCGAAGCGACGGTGAAGGTGAACGGTAACGGATGGTCGCGCTACGTGTACACGATGACCACCGGCCCGGCCGCAAATCATCTGGTGTTGCTGGTCGCGCATCCGGGAACGATTTCGTTTCAGCTTGTGTCGCTGTTTCCGCCCACATTCCAAGACCAGGAGGGCGGCTTTCGGCCGGACCTGATGGAGAGAATGGCCGCCATGCACCCGCACTTCCTTCGCCTTCCCGGAGGAAACTACGTGGAAGGCGACACGCTGAACGATTGGTACAACTGGCGCGAGACGATCGGTCCGCTGGTCGACCGTCCAGGTCATCAGGCGCCCTGGAGCTACTGGTCGGACGACGGCATGGGGCTTCTGGAGTTCTTGCAATGGACCGAAGATCTCGGCATCGAGCCCGTGCTGGCCGTGTATGCGGGCTATTCCCTGCATGGCGAACGGGTGAAGGCCGGGAAAGATCTGGAGCCGTACGTGCAGGCCGCCGTGGAGGAGGTGGAGTACGTGACCGGCGATACGGGCACGCGATGGGGCGGGGAGCGCGCCAGGAACGGTCACCCGGCACCCTTTCCGCTTCACTACATCGAGATCGGCAACGAGGATAACTTCGACAAGGCTCCGGGCAGCTACGAGGCGCGCTTCGCCCAGATCGCCAAGGCTCTGCGCAAGCGTTATGGCCACACCTATCAGTTGATCGCAACGGAGCCGGTGGAAGAGTCCGACGCGGACGCACGACCTGACGTTGTGGATGACCACTACTACAAACCGCCGAACGAGATGCTGGACTTCACCCGTCACTATGATGACGCTCCACGCACCGGTCCAAAGGTCTTTGTGGGCGAGTGGGCAACGCGCTCCGGTACGCCTACGCCAAACTTCGGGGACGCGCTCGGCGATGCGGCCTGGATGTCCTCCATGGAGCGCAACAGCGACCTGATCGTCATGGCCAGTTATGCGCCGCTGTTTGTGAACGTGAACCCCGGGGCGATGCAGTGGCCAACGGACCTCATCGGCTATGACGCGGAGACCAGCTACGGGTCGCCGAGCTACTATGCCCAGTGCCTGTTCGGAGCGCATCTCGGCGACGGTACGCCGAAGAGCACGATCAGCGGCGCCGGTGTTCGCTTCTTCTATTCCGTGACCACAGACAGCAAGCAGCACGTGTTGCACGTGAAGCTGGTGAATGCGTCCACGCAGGCGCAACCACTTTCCATCACCCTGGAGGGCGCGGTCGCAGCCGGAACCGCCACGACCGAGAGTCTGCATGGCGCGAGCTACGCGGCGACGAACTCCATCACAAAGCCTGACCTCATCGTCCCGGTGCGCTCGACCGCGAAGATTGCGGGAACGAGGTGGACACACACCGTGCCGCCGCTGACCATTGAAGTCACCGACATCCCGCTTCGGTAAATCGCACAGGAGCCATGCCGCGCCAAGCAGGGTACACCGAACATGGGTGAACGGAAAAGGCTTGCGCGCGTCGTGTAATCCGGGATGATAGAGACATGAACATCATGGCGGTCGCCCAACGGGCACGTGTCTCCACCGCCACCGTCTCGCGCGTGATCAATGGAACGGCGTTCGTCTCTCCGGAGACGGCAGACCGCGTGCGCAAGGCCATTGAAGCGCTGAACTTCTACCCCGACGTGAACGCACGCACGCTGGGTTCCGGCCGTAGCGGACTCTATGGCCTGATCATCTCCGACATCACCAACCCATACTTTCCGGAGCTGGTCAAAGCGTTCGAAGACATCGCCGTCGAGCACCGGCAGGAGGTGCTGATTGCGAACACCAACTACGATCCGAAGCGGATGGAGATGTGCGTGGCGCGCATGCTGCAGCGCAAGGTGGATGGCGTGGCCATCATGACCTCCGAGATGGGAGAGCACTTGGTCAATAGCCTCTCCAGCCGGCAGATTCCGATGGTGTTCATGGACACACCCGTAGAAGCCCCGCGGACCAGCGTGATCCGGGTGGACTACGAGGCCGGCGTCAACGCGGCCATGCAGCACCTCTTCGATCTGAAACACAAGCGGATCGCGTTCATCAGCGGGCCGCTCTCCTTGCGCTCAGCGTTTCTCCGCGCGCAGGCCTTTCAGAGCGCGCTGGAGCGACATGGGACGGACGGCAGTCCCGCCACGTGGATGCAGGAAGGCGACCACCGCGTTGAGGGGGGTCACCATGCCATGCAGCGAATCCTGCGCGGGGGCAAGCGGCTTCCCACGGCGGTGCTGGCCTCCAACGACCTTACGGCCATCGGAGCGATGGGCGCGATCCATGAGGCGGGCCTGCGCATTCCGCAGGACATCTCCGTGGTAGGGTTCGATGGCATTGAGTTGAGCGCCTACACGCAACCGGCATTGACCACCCTGGCGGTCTCGCGCGGCGAGTTGGCCGCCGAGGCATTTCGTTGCCTGCTGCGCCATCGCGAGAGTTCCCCGAGCAAGCTGGCGGAGCCGGATCCTGTGGTGGTGCCGCGGCTTCTGGTCAGGCAATCGACCGCGCCGCCCTCCAAACGCGCCCGCTAGCCCCCCGCTGGTACGCGGATTGTAAGCGGTTGCATGTGGTCCGTGCTTTGGTGCATTCTGGTGCGGTTTCCTAAGGAGATCCGATGAAGGCGCGCCTGTGGTGTTCCCTGCTGCTGTTTACGGTAAGCTGTGCGGCGGAAGCGCCCGAAGCCGGCGGGCGATGGAGCGAGGCCAGGGCGCAGGCATGGTATGACAAGCAGCCGTGGCTGGTGGGCGCGAACTATGTGCCATCCGATGCCATCAACGAGCTGGAGATGTTCCAAGCCGCCACCTTCAACCCCGCGCTGAACGACAAGGAACTGGGCATGGGCGAAGGCATCGGCATGAATACCATGCGGGTGTTCTTGCAGGATCAGCTCTGGCTCAGCGATCCGAAGGGATTTCAGCAGCGCCTGGATCAGTTCCTTACGATCGCGAGCAAGCATCACATACGGCCCTTGCTGGTGTTGTTCGATTCCTGCTGGGAGCCGAACCCGCACCTTGGGCCGCAGCACCCGCCCATCCCAGGTGTACACAATTCGGGGTGGGTGCAGAGCCCGGGCCAGCAACGCCTGTTGGATCCGGCAGTGGAGCCCGCGTTGAAGGCGTACGTGCAGGGCGTGGTGGGCGCGTTTGCCAACGACGACCGCGTGCTGGGCTGGGACGTCTGGAACGAGCCGGATAACACCAACGATGGCCGCTTCCATGAGGATGCCGAGGCAAAGGTCCGGCGCGTCGACGAGTTGCTGCCCAAGGTGTTTGCCTGGGCCCGGGCAGTGCACCCCACCCAGCCGCTAACCAGCGGCGTGTGGAAGGGCGACTGGAGCCATCCGGACAAGGAAAGCCCGACGACCCGGATCCAGTTGCGTGAATCGGATGTGATCTCCTTCCACAACTATGACTGGCCGGAGTTTTTTGAGGAACGCGTAAAGGAACTGGAGGCGTTGCACCGGCCGCTGATCTGCACGGAGTACATGGCGCGCGGCAATGGGAGCACGTTCGACACGATTCTGCCGATTGCGAAGCAGCACCATGTGGCGGCGATCAACTGGGGATTCGTGGCGGGCAAAACCCAGACCTATCTGCCCTGGGACTCCTGGGAGCGGCCGTATACGGTGACTCAGCCGACAATCTGGTTCCACGAAGTGTTCCGGAGAGATGACACGCCGTACCGTCAGCGCGAGGTGGACCTGATTCGGGAGTTGACGGGCCGCGGGACAGCGCAGCAGCCGGCTGGCGGCAGAGGGATGCCCTAGTCACGCAAGAACAGGCAACGTCGGCTACGATGCGACAATCCCGGCCCGACTTTGCAGTTGACAGCTCCGGGCTTTGGTCTGTACGTTTTCGGTGCCGAAAAGATTAACGCCCTGTTTCGTATGATGTAATCGATTTCAAACAGAAGAAGAACGACTGACCAGCCGAACAATTTTCTAGGAGAGCCCTATGCCCCACCCCAGACAAACAACCAGCAGGTTCGGCGCGCGGAGGGCGTGCCTTGTCGCCCTGGCGCTCGGAGGGTCGACCGCGCTGGTGGCGCAATCGACGAATGCGAACCTTTCCGGAACGGTCACCGACCAGACCGGAGCCGTGATCCCGGGAGCGACGGTGACCGTGACGGATAAGGTCACCGGCGTGGTCCATCATGTAGCAACCAACAACGACGGCAGCTATTCCGTTCCGGAGTTGCAGCCCGACCCATACAAGGTGACCTTCTCCGCACCGGGCTTCGGCGCGGTGAACATCGACGATGTTGTGCTGCAGGTACAGACGGACCGGCGCGTGGACGGCCACATGAACGTTGGCACGCAAGAGGTCGTGCAGGTGAACGCGGTAGAGGACCTCCAGCGCGAGTCAGCCGCCCTGCAAGATACGGTCACCACACGGCAGGTGGAAGAGCTTCCCCTGCAGGTGGGCGCGGAGACCGCAGGGCGCTCTCCGCTGGCCTTCGTGTTTCTGGACAGCACGGTGACGACGACCAGCGGCCCGGGAACCAACACAGCTAACTTCATGGTGGCCGGTAATCAGGGCGGATCGACCGACATCCTGATCGACGGCGCGCCCACGCGACGTGCGCAGAACGCGGACTTCTTTACCGAAGTTGCGCCGGGACCTCAGGCTTATCAGGAGTTCACCGTCACGACGAGCCAGTACTCGGCTGAGTATGGTGCGGCCAGCGGCGGCGTGGTGAACTTCGAGACGCGGGCGGGCGGATCGCACTTTCATGGCGAAATCTACGATTTGCTGCAGAACGACAAGCTGAATGCGACCACGGCTCTGAACCGGGCGAACGGCACTGGAAAGAATCGCGATCACCAGAACGACTTTGGCGCCAACATCGGCGGGCCGATTTACATTCCACACCTGTACACGCGCAAGGACCGGGCGTTCTTTTTCTTCAACTACGAGGGCTACCGTTTCAACAACGGCGAGAACGTGTACACGACCGTTCCCACGGCGAAGATGCATACCGGGGACTTTTCTGAACTGTTGAGCGACCCGGCGGCTCTTTCCACCAATGGCGGCAAGCCGGTGCAGCTGTTCGATCCGCAGTTCATCTCCAGCGCGACCCTGTCCGGTGCCGGACGGCCGGCGATCCCGGGCAATCGTCTGGACCAGTATGTGAGCCCTACAACGGGCAAGAGCGTCATCGATCCGGCGGGACAGAACATTATCAATCTATACCCCATGCCGACGCGTGCTGGGATCTACCACAACTACCTGGCAAGTTCGAACGCGCCGGTAAACATGAACCAGTACACGACGCGCGGGGACTACCATTTCAGCGATCGTCAGCACTTCATGTTCAGCTACTCCTACCGGAACCAGCCGAGCACGAAGGGCGGCTTTCCCCGCCTAACCAACAATCCTGCCGCGACGACCAATGGTGTGTGGGATCAGATCTTCCTGACGCACTTTGCGCGCGCACAGCACGACTTCACGTTCTCGCCCAAGCTGACCAATCACCTCAATCTCGGCTGGAATCGCGTCTTCGTGACCAACCACAACACCACGGTGGGTACGCAATATACCGCGAGCAATCTCGGGATTCCGGCGAACGCGACGCAGAATGTAGCGGCGCCGCGCATCG
Organism: uncultured Acidobacteriaceae bacterium; assembly: GCA_964252405.1. Taxonomy (GTDB): domain Bacteria; phylum Acidobacteriota; class Terriglobia; order Terriglobales; family Acidobacteriaceae; genus Granulicella. The sequence goes on from CAXUNH010000052.1 coordinate 11,319, forward strand.
GCTTCCCCGGGTACGGCGGCACGGAAGATGCGGCGATTTCGCCCGACGCTCGGGTAGCCCAGGAGATCGGATCGACGTACTTCGACGACAAGCAGGGCGACGACACATTGGACATCGCAGATACCGTGAGCTGGAACGTCGGGAAACACTTCATGCGAATGGGCGGCGATTTCCGCATCGAGGACTTCGATGTGACGCAGTTCATCGACCCGGGTGGATCCTATAACTTCCGCGCGGACCAGACAGGCAACGACGTCAGCGGAGCAGGTGGCGGCTGGCCCCTGGCCTCGTTGATTACGGGCGCTACAGAGTACAGCTATGCCACCATCCATACCGCTCAGCCAGCCTATCGCTTCCACTACCCCGCGTTTTTCATCAACGACGACTACAAGGTCAGTACAAAGCTGACGTTGAACCTCGGTATTCGCTACGAGTTGCCGCTGACGCGCACAGAAGCCCACAATTACCTGCGCGGCTTTGACCCGAACACGATCAATCCGGCGATCGGGATCAAGGGCGCCCTGGTCAGTGCGAACCCAAGCAATCCGCCGGCCTCGCCCTACCGCAGCCTGGCGGCGAACTATTACGCACAGGTTGCGCCGCGGCTTGGCTTTGCGTATTCCCTGGGAAACAAGACGGTAATACGCGGCGGGTACGGCCTCTTCTACAGTCCGCTCCAATACAGCGGCGACATCACCGCCGGTACGCTTGGGTACAGCGTCGCGCGTACAACCGTCACCGGGTTTGACTATCAGGACACCTCGGCCTTCCTGAGCAACTACCCAAAGGCGCCTGTGGCCGATCCGACCAGCCAGTTCATTCAACCCGGTTGTACTGCACGCGGAACCGCCTGTATCGACGTGCAGCAGTTCAACAGCCCGTACCGCACCGGCCTGACGCAGCAGTTCAACCTAAATGTGCAGCGGGACCTGGGCAAGAACTTCATTCTGCAGGTGGCGTATATCGGCCATCTGGGACAGCGGCTGGCGTCGAACTTCCAGCGGCCGAACAGCCTGCCGTACCAGGACCTTCGTCTGGGCGGACCGATCCTAAACAAGCTGCTGACCGATGTAACGCCGCAGGATCGCAACTACGCTTCCAGCGTGGGTGTGCCGATCCCGGCGGCACCTTATACCGGTTTTGCCGGGTCGGTGGCACAAGCTTTAAAGCCCTTCCCGCAGTATGGCTTCGTCATCAACGAGAACGAGAACCAGGGCCGGGATTACTACAACGCTCTGCAAATCAACGTCAACCACAACTTCGCTCATGGCTTGCAGGCGGGAGCGTCGTACACGCATGCCAAGCTGACGACCGATGCGGCGGAAGACGTTCTCTACAACTCGACGCTGGGTGGCATCGAGCAATACCCGACGCCGCAGAAGATCCGCCTTCTGCACAGCCTTTCCCCCGCGGACGTTCCGGACACGGTGGTGATCAACTACCTCTATGAGCTGCCGTTTGGGCACGGCAGGGCGTTCTTCAACAAGAGCACGTGGGCCAACGAGGTTATCGGTGGATGGCAGCTCAACGGAATCCAGCGCTATTCTTCGGGGTCGCCGCTGGTGCTGCAGGATGCGAACAACAATCTGACCGGGGGATTCCTCGACACCACGGGCGTAGGCGGCAACCTGCGGCCGAACCTGACCGGAGCCCCACTCCTGACGGGCAATCGGCAGACCGGAGCGAACTACCAGCTGATCAATCCGGCGGCGCTGTCGGAGCCGATCAACTTCAATCCCAACTCGTCGGTCTTCGGCGCGACAGGATCGCCGTCGTATGCTTCCTACTTCTCCAACACGGATGCCTTCTTCGGGCATGCGCCGGCAGTACTGGGCAATGTGCGGCCGTTCACGTATGAAACCGAAGCAATCAGCCTGTTGAAGAAGACCACGCTGCACGAAGACAAGTCGCTTGAGCTGCGGATTGAAGGCTTCAACATCTTCAATCGCCACAGCTACGGAATTGGCGCGATCGACCCCAACAACCTCGCCTCGGCGAGCATCAACGGCGGCGGACGCATCTTTCAGGTGGGCGCGCGGCTGCTGTACTAAGGGAGTATTTCAACAACATGGCCCGGAGCCTTGCAGTACGGGGAGCTCCGGGCCATTCTGTTTCTATGCGCTGGGTGTGCCGGGGTGTTGTGCTTTCGATTCTCTTCCCCATGGCTTTTGCTCTGAGTACGGACGCAGCGGCTCAGGAGGCCGATCCACTGGCAGCCGCAGCGGCGCGCGGCGACTGGGCTCGTGCGGAGACGATGGCACGTGCAGCCGTTGCGGCCGACCGTCGCAGTGCAGCCGGGTGGACGTACCTGGGTCTGGCCGAGGATCACGAGGGAAAGAAGCGGGAGGCGTTGCAGGCCTTTGCCGAAGCCGCGCGGCTGTCACCGGACGCCACGTTTGCGCACAACAACTACGGTGCATCGCTGGAAGCGAACGGCAACCCGGCGCGCGCCGCGGAGGAGTACCGGCGTTCGCTGGAACTGGACCGGAATCAGCCGGCCGCGCTGGTGAACCTTGCGCGGCTACGCATGGCGACCGGCACACCCGCGGGGCGTGAAGAGGCGCAGGCGTTGTTGCGTTCAGCATGGCAACTCGCGCCCGATGCGGAGATCGCACGGTCATTGCTGTCCCTCGCTCCCTGTGCGCGTGCGGCGATGCCGTTCACTGGGCCACCGGCGGAGTTGCAGCCGTATGGTGATCTGGTGGCGTCGAATGCGACTGCGGTGGCGCGAGAGGAACGTCCGCGTATGAGCCGGGCCTTGTTGGCGTGCGGACTGATCGCGGAGGCACAGAGCTTCAACGCGGCTCTGCTGGCCGCGGACCCACACGATGCAGATGCCGTCGTGGGGAAGGCACAGGCCGAGCGTGCCGCAGGACAGCCTGCAGCGGCCGGGCGCACGCTGGAGACTGCGGTCGCGGGTGGAATGGAGTCGCCGGCGGTGTATGCGGAGCTGGCGCAGGTGTACCAGCAGACCGGGCACATGGACAACGCGGTGACTGCGATGCGTCGTGCCCTGGCTTTAGCGCCGAACGATGATTCGCTGCAGTTCCGGTATGGGATGCTGCTGCTCGACACGCATGCGCCCAAAGCGGCGGAGTTGCGCATGCGTCAGGCGGTGGAGCGGACGCCCAGGTCGGCGCGGCTATGGTTTGCCCTGGGGCTGGCCCAGTTCGATCAGACCAGGCCGGCGGACGCGCAGGTGTCCTTTGATCATGCGATCGCCCTGGACGCGACGTTTGCTCCGGCCCTGGCCTATCGAGGCTTGGTGGCCCTGGATCAGCAGCACTACAGCGAGGCCGAAGCCTGGTACAGGAAAGCGATCGCGGCGGATCCCTCCGCGGCGGATCTCCATTGTCTGCTCGCCGAGGCGTTGGAACGTCAGCACCCGAGCGATTCCTCGGGCATCCGGGCGGAGCTTGCGCGCGCGCTTGCCCTCGATCCGAAGTTTTCCGCGGCGTATCTGACGCGCGGACGACTGGATCTGGAAGAGGGTAAGCCGAAGGAGGCGAGCGAGGCTCTGGAGACGGCGCTGCGTCTGGATCCCAGTCAGTTGCAGGCACACTTCTATCTCGCCCGCGCCTACCGTCAGTTGCATGACACGGAGCGCGCGGCAAGTGAGTCGAAGCTGTTCAGCGAGCAGCAGGCCACGGCCGAGGCCGCGGACCGAACGGCGCTCCAAAATGCCGTACGCCAGCTCGCACATACGTCGTTTTGAGTTTCTCCCGGACCGCAGCGGCACGGGACTGCGCGGAGGACAAAGGGCTGAAGTTTGAGGAGGAGGACGATGACAAAGTTGGGTCTACGCTGCGCGATCGCGGCGTGTCTGGCATGTGGGTTCACGCTTGTTGGCGGCGCGCAGAAGCCAGCCGCCAGCGATACCTTCACCAATCCCCTGCTGCCGAGCGGGGCCGATCCCTGGGTGATCCCGTACAAGGGCGTGTACTACTACATGAACACCACGAGCGTAAATATCACGCTCTGGGCCACGCCGGACATCACTGACCTTCGCCACGCGCGGAGCAAGGTGGTGTGGTTGCCGCCAACGGGTGGGCCATATAGTAAGGACATCTGGGCGCCGGAGTTGCACCGCTTCGATGGGCGCTGGTACCTGTACTTCGCCGCAGACGATGGGAAGAACGAAAACCACCGGATCTATGTGCTGGAGAACCCGTCTGAGGATCCGCTGGAAGGCGCCTGGACCATGAAGGGCAAGGTCGGCGACAGCACGGACAAGTGGGCGATCGACGCGTCAGTGTTTGAGGTGCGGGGGCAGCGATACCTGATCTGGTCAGGATGGAAGGGCGACACGGACGGCGAGCAGGATATCTTTCTGGCGCACCTGAAAAACCCATGGACCGTGGACTCAGAGCGGGTGATGGTCTCGCACCCGCAGTACACGTGGGAGCATGTGGGCGATCTGCCGGAGCGCCCCGCCATCCCTCATGTGGATGTGAACGAAGGCCCGGAGATGCTGCAGCACGGAGACGACCTGTTTCTGGTGTACTCGGGTTCCGCTTGCTGGACGGACTACTACGCGCTCGGCGTCTTGCATGCGAAGGCTGGAGCGAACCTTCTGGATGCGCACTCGTGGACGAAGTATGACCACCCCTTCCTGAAACAGGACCCGCGGCATGGCGTCTTTGGTACGGGTCACAACGGTTTCTTCAAGTCGCCGGACGGCAGGCAGGACTGGATCATCTATCACGCCAACGCAGCCGCGCATGAGGGATGCGAGGATGCGCGGTCGCCGCGAGCGCAGCCGTTTACGTGGAACCCCGACGGAACCCCGGAGTTCGGGAAGCCCGTGCCGGCGGAGACGCCGTTGCCGAAGCCCTCACGCTAGCATCCACACGATTCTCTGCCGATGCGAGCAGCCAGATGATGCAGGACCGCAGTACACTTTCCCCCTACGGAGACCAAATGAAATTGTCCTTGTTTGCCACGTCCTTGTTTGCGCTTGCTCCTCTTGCGCATGGTGCTGTCGCGGTTTCTCCCTGGGGTACTGCCGACGGGAAGCCTGTGGAGCTCTACACGCTCACGGATAGTGACCTCACGGTCCGGATCACCAACTACGGCGCCCACATTGTGAGCGTAGAAGCACCGGACCGCACGGGCAAAAGGGCGGATGTGGTGTTGGGATACAGGGACCTGGCCGGCTACCAGGCGGACCCGAAGACCTATATGGGGTCTGTTGTGGGGCGGTATGGCAATCGTATCGCCAAGGGGACGTTCACTCTGGAGGGTGCGACGTACCACATTCCCGCCAACGACCATGGCAATGCGCTTCACGGCGGGACTACGGGCTTTGATCGCAAGGTGTGGACGGGCCAGAAGACCGCCGATAGCGTGGAGTTGACGCTGGTGAGCCCGGATGGAGACATGGGCTTTCCGGGACAATTGACGGCGCATGTGCGCTATACGCTGACGGGTAAGTCTCTGCGCATTGAGTACAGCGCGACGACGACCAAGCCGACGGTTTTGAACCTGACGAATCACAGCTACTTCAACCTGAGCGGCGAAGGCAGCGGCGATGTTCTGAACGAGAAGATCACGATCGCCGGGGACCGGATTACGCCGGTAAACAGCACATTGATTCCCACCGGGCAGCTTGCGCCTGTGGCGGGCACACCGTTCGACCTGCGGCAGCCAACGGCGATTGGGGCGCACATCAACGATGCCAACGACCAGCTCAAGATTGCAGGTGGGTACGATCACAACTTTGTGCTGAACGGCGGTGCGGGGCTGCACCTCGCGGCCAAGGTGGTCGATCCGGCGAGCGGACGCACGCTGACCGTCACGACGACGGAGCCCGGGGTGCAGTTCTATTCGGGGAACTTCCTCGATGGCTCGTTGCACGGAGCTTCGGGCGCCGCCTACGCAAAGCATGCGGGCTTCTGTCTGGAGACGCAGCACTTCCCGGACTCACCCAACCAGCGGCAATTTCCGAGCACGGAGCTGAAGCCGGGCCAAACCATGCACTCGGAGACGGTGTTTACGTTTGGGGTGGAGTAGGGCTGGTTGCTGGTGGTCGGTGGCTGGTGGCTGGTGGTCGGTGATGGGTGTGAGGTGGCGGTGAGGCCTGGTCGGCTCGCCGTCATTTACGCTTATGGCCCCAAGGAACAGCTCGCTGCTGGGCGAACTGAAGTCCTCCGCTTCGCTCTGGATAACATTTCAAGAAGCTGGATGCGTGACCCTGCAAATAGCCCCTAGCCCGGACCGAAGCGATAGATCACGCCGAAGCCGGCGCGGGTGTTGTTCTGATGGCTGTTTACGCCGTTCAGGGCGCGGGAGTAGACCCAGTTGGCTTCGATGGGAATGATGGAGATGTGGCGCTTCAGGTTCATCTCTACGCCGAGGCCGGCCTGTAGGGCGAGTGAGGTTTCACCCTCTTTGTAGGCGTAGTAGTTCGATGAAACGTGTGAGGCGCCGGCGAGGACCTGCCCATAGGGCATATAGCGCGTGGAGTTGCGGTAGTTATAGCGGGGCCCGAGGACGTAGTTAAAGATGCTGATCTGCTCGTCGGTGTTGTTGATCGCGCCGTTGGCGCCGTAGTAGATGTCGGCGACCACGCTGACGTTCGGCCAGAACGAGCGGACGAGCTGCAAACCACCGCCCTGCATCCAGAAGCAGCCGCATTGGCCCGGGGGCGCGTTGGCCTTGGTCGCCTGGTACTGAAAGCTGACCTGCAGTGGCGGGGCCTGGCCGTTTTCGAGGCCGAACGGGGCCGCGCCGATCGCCTGCCCCTCTGCCTTCGCTGCCAGAAAGAGCAGACCGGCGGCGAGCAGCTTAATGTTGGACAAACCTTTCATTGAACCCTCAAAAGCTTGCGGAGTAGCTGGATCGCGGAAGTCCGGGGAGCTTGCGGCTTCCCGTGACCTTAGCGAACGTTCAGGGTGACGGTGGTGGTGCGCTGGAGCGTGCCACTGGTCCCGGTGACGGTGAGCGTGTAGCTGGCGGGTTGCGGACCGAAGTAGCCGCCGCCGCAACCGGTGAGCGGAGCCACGACACCGAACGAACCCACGACCAGAGCGAGCATGAGGAGCGACTTGGGCAGACGCCGGCGGATGCGGCGCAAGCCGAGCAGTGGGAGGAGGCAGGCCCATACCGCTGCCGCAGCCAAGCTCTTCGTGTGGTGCTCATGCTCCATAGCGGTGAGCGTTTGTGCGAAGGTTTGCACGGTCATCGTCGTGTTCGTGCCTGCCGCACCCGGCGTCACCGTCCCCTGCCCGAAGGCTGCGGTGAACTTGGCCGGAAGCCCGGCAACGGTAAGGACGACCGGAGCGCTGAAGCTGATGGACCCGACCGGGTTCACCGTGATGTTGAACGCGGCGGCGGCCCCTGGATCCGCGCTCATTGCCGGTGTGGTGTTGCCCAGGGTGAAGTCGCTGATCTTCTGCACGACCACACCGGAGGTCGAGGTTCCGTACACAACGTCACCGGCGTACACCGCCGTGATATTGTGCGAGCCGCCGGTCAGGGTGGAGGTGGGGAGGCTCGCCACGCCGGAGCCGTTCAGTTGTGCGGTGCCGATCGACGTTGTGCCGTCATAGAAGGTCACCTTGCCGGTCGGCGCGGTGCCTGGGACGGACGCGGGCACCGTGGCGACGAGGGTGACGGCCTGACCGACGATCGCCGGGTTTGCCGACGAGGTCAACGTGACGCTGGAAGCCGCCGCTGTGACGGTCTCGGAGACCGCTGCGGAGATTGCCGCGGTGAGCGGACTGCCGGTTGCGGGCGTAAACGTCGCGGTGATGGCGTGCGTACCGACCGCTAGCGTCGCAGTGCTTGCCGTGGCAGCCCCGTTATTGACGGGCGCGGTGCCCAGAGCCGTGGTGCCGTCGTAGAAGGTCACCGTGCCCGCGATCGTGCCCGAGCCGGGCGTCGAAACCGTCGCGGTGAAAGTGACGCTGGAACCAACGCCGATCGTGCCCTGGGACGAGGTCAGCGCAATGGTGGTCGTGGCCGCAGCGACGTTGTCCGTCACGGCCGGTGAGGTGGCAGCGGCGTAGTTCGTGTCGCCGTTCACGGTGGCGGTGATGGAGTCGGTGCCCACCGGGAGTGCGGAGGTCGTCAGGGTGGCAACCCCGTTGGCGATCGTACCCGTGCCCAGGACGGTGGTGCCGTTAAGGAAGGTCACCGTGCCCGTTTCGTTCGCCGGGACAGCTTGCGTGATCGTGACCGGGGTGCCAAACGTGCCGTTCAGCGGCGTGATGGACGGTGCGGTGAGTGTCGGCTTGGACTTGCCGATGGTCACGGAACCCGTGCCGGTGCTGCCGCTGTAGTTGGCATCCGCGGCTTGGCTGACCGTTAGCGTGTTCGTGCCGATGGCGTCCTTCGCTGTGGGCAGGTTAACCGTGCAGGTCAGCACGCCCTTGGCTGCGCTGCAACTCGACGCCTGCACTGTGACCGTGTTGCCACCGCCGTCCGCGACCGTCACTGCGCCCGTGGGAGCCGCGGCACCCGCGTAGGGGATGCTCACTGTGACGGGAGACGTGGCGTCGCCGAAGTTGCCGGTGCCTGTGGCGGTATCGCCGGTGGTGGCGGCCGCCTTGTTGACCGTGACCGAGCCGGTGCCCGTGCTGCCATTGAAGAGGGCGTCGGCGGCCTGGTTGACGGTGATCGTGTCACTGCCGACCGGTACGTTGACCATGGGCAGGGTCGCCGTGCAGGTCAGGACACCCTTCGCCGCGGTGCAGGCCGAGGCCTGAACGGTGACCGTGTTCCCATGGGTGTCCGTCAGCGTGATGGCGCCCGTAGGGGCCGTGTTGCCGAGGTACGGGAGGGTGACGGTGACGGCCGCCGTCGCCGAGCCGTAGGTCGTGGTGCCGGTAACGGTGTCGCCGGTGGTCGCGCCGGGCTTGTTGATCGTGATCGTGCCGGCGCCCGTGCTGCCGCTGTAGTTGCTGTCGGGTGCCTGGGTGACGGTGACCTGGTTGGCGCCCAGCGGTTCGTTTGCCGTGGGCAGGGTGGCCGTGCAGGTGAGCAGACCGGCGGCCGCGGTGCAGGTGGAGGCCTGGACCGTGACAGTGTTGCCGAGGCCGTCATGGATCGTGATTGCGCCAGTCGGGGCCGCTGCGCCGACGTACGGGACCGTGACCGTGACCTGCGTGGACGGGTCGCCGTAGGTACCCGTGCCGGTTACGGAGTCCGTGCTCGTAGCCAGCGCCTTGTTGATGGTGACCGTGCCGGTGCCGGTGCTGGCACTGTGGTTGGGGTCCGCGGGTTGGCTGACGGTGAGGGCGTTAGGACCGACAGGCTCGTTGGCGGTGGGCAGGTTGACGTTGCAGGTAAGCACTCCGCTCGCTGCCGTGCAGGTGGAAGGAGCGATCGTAAGGCTGTTGCTGTGCGTGTCCGCGAGGAGGATGGAGCCGCTGGGGACAGCGCCCGTGTAGGGGACAGTGACGGTGACGGCGGTGGTCGCCGTCCCCCTCCCGTACCTCGGCAACACGGCCCCTACGGGCGCCCTCCCGCTGCCGGACACCCATGGGAACACGGTCACCGTTCAGGCCTCGGCCAGCC
>CAXUNH010000053.1:0-20550 GCA_964252405.1 uncultured Acidobacteriaceae bacterium
CCTGGGCGCCGATCAGCGTGAAGTCATGCAGGCCCCAGTCAAGCCCCTGCGGCCAGATCGCGCGCTCCGGCATCATCGCCCGCACACTTTCGGCGGTTGGAATCGCCGGTGCGCCGATCTCAGAGTGCAGCTTTGTGTCCGCGATGGCAAAGTACTCTGCGACGGGCAGCGCACGGTACGGCCCGTGCCCGCTTACCGGTCCATCCGCCGAGCTCCCAATGTACGGAATGTCCCGGTGCAGATCGTGAAGGATCTCGTGAATGCCCTTCTCCAGCGGCGCGGGCGGAAACCACTCGTTGCGCCCGCAGTAGAGCCCGATAGACGCGTGGTTGCGAATGCGCGAAACGTAGTCCCGGGCATTCGCGAGAAACATCGCATTGTCTTCCGGGATCGGGCCATCCCAGGGATTCGCAAGCCAGAAGTCCTGCATGATGACGACGCCGTGCCGGTCGCAGGCCTCATAGAAGGCCTCATCACCAATCTGCCCCACCCAGTTGCGGACCATGTTGAAGTTCATCTCGCGGTGGTAGCGCACAGCGGCGTCGTACTCGCGCGCACGATAGCGCAGCATTGACTCGCCGAAGCCCCAGTTGCCGCCTTTGGGGATAAATCGCCGGCCGTTGATGAACATATGCAGGATGCCGCCGTCTTCGTTGCTGGTCATCTGCCGGATGCCAGCCTTGAACGCCTTACGATCGACAAAACCGCCGCGCCCATCGAGCTGTAAGTCCACGTCATAGAGATGGGGCTCGCCATAGCCCACGGGCCACCACAACTGCGGCTTGTCGATGCGCAGTTGCTTGTGCGTTGCGGGCGAGAGCTGGATCGCCTTGCGCTCGTTCGCGTTCAGCGCCACCTTCTGCTCGAAGACAACATCGCCGAACCGGCCGCGCAGGGTTCCCGCGAATGGCTTGGCTGTGTGGTTAACCGCGAACACTTCAAGCGTCACCTCGGCGTGGCTGGCATCCGGAAGCGGCAACGCGGAGCTGACGAGCGGATCTTCGAGCGTCACTGCGCCGGTCGTGATCACGGACACGTCCGCCCATACACCCGTGTTGCGTCCACGGATCGTCGGGATCCAGTCCCATCCAATTGACGCGTGGTACGTGGGGTTGTCCGCGCCCAGGCCGCCGCCGTTCTTGCCCGTGTTCTCGAAGGTTTTCTGCTTGCAACTGCCGGGCGTGTCGTTCTTGACCACCCGAACTGCCAGCGCGTTCACACCGGGTTTTACCTTGCCGGTCACATCGAAGCGGCCACGGAGAAAGCCACCGTCCACGCGGCCCAGCCTCTCCCCGTTCAGGAAGACCTCAGCCTTCCAGTTGATGCCGTCCAGATGAAGCCACTGCAGTTCGCCCGCTTTCGCCAGGGGCCCCTGAAATTCCGTGCGATACCAGAAGTCCGCGTAGAAGAACGAGTCCGACACATGCAACTGGTTCTGCCCGTAGTTCGGGTCGGGAATCGCTCCGACATTCAGGTACGAAGTAAGCGTCGTTCCGGGCACCGTGGCAACGACCCAGTCAGCATCTTTGAACCCGGGCGCGGAGATTGCCTCGCCTTCAGCCGCGACCTGCGGCCCGCGCTGAAGCTTCCAGGCGCCGCCGGACAGCGTCAATCGCCCATCGCGCGGCATCACGGCTGCATGCGGCCCGGGGAGGAAGCCACCTCGTCCCCAGACCTCCATCTCACTCAGGATGTAGCCGTGCGCAGTCGCGGGCCGCCTCATCAAAACGCGAACGTAACGCCCCTGCGACGGCGCGCTTAGCTTGATTTCCTCCGTTGCGCCCCCACCGCCAGCCAGGGCCTGCAGATCGCGCCACTGATGCCCATCCCCGGAGACCTGCAGCTTGCCCTGGGCAGCACGCGCAATCCAGTGAAGCTTCACGGCGTCGAACGAGGCTGCGGCCCCGAGGTCGACCGACACCCACTCCTCATCCATCCCAGCGCTCTTCCACGCGCTGGTGAAGCTGTACGGCCCGCCCAGGTTCACGCGTTGGTCCCCGCGGTGAAACTCCACCTGACCCAGCCGGAACGTCGATCCGAACGGCGACCGAGGGCCACCGCTGTTTATCGAGAACTCCACCCTGTAATACCGGCTCCGGTGCGCCGCATCGAGCGGAATCGAGGGCATCATCACATGCGCGCCGTGCACCATATCGGGCGGGTAGTTCGCAGGGTCCATCGGCTCGGAGCCTGTCCCCGTGCCGGCTTTCTTCCACACGTGGCCGTCGTCCGAGACCGACGCTGTAAAGCTCAGCGAGGAACGGTCGACATTCTGTGGGACGACCACGAACAAGACCAGTCGATCCACCTCGGGCAGTTCGGTCCCGCCACCAAGATGAAGCTCCACGGAAGGGTCACTTCCGGGCAACTCCAGGATCGCTTCGGGCCCGTGCGATGTGAGGATCTCGCGCTCGTGCTTTGGCAACACTTGCCCATTCACCACCGACACAATCCACTCCGGCATTTCCGTGTCGATGATGCCGTCGGTGACCAGTTGCGCCGTAAGGTTGTAGTCGTAGCTCGACGAAGCAAAGGCTGGCCGCAGGAGCGCGAGGTTGCGATACGTTCCGCTGGTGTCCGGGAGAAGCTCAGGCCCGAAGAACTCCTCCGGCGCGCCGGGGTACTGTCCGATGCCGCGTGTGAACGAGGCAGGACGGTTCACCCCATCCGCAGACTGCGCCCTGCTCCGTGGATCCCACGCCGCACCCTCCAAACCTGTCGCAAAAGCCAGCCGGGGAATCGTGACCACGCCCGCACCCGCCACAAGACCCGTCCTCAAAAACTCACGCCGTGTTGCCGTCATCGGGTTCTCCTAAATTCCTGAAACTTCGGCCCGCGCACCAGAGTGAGAACGTCATGCATCCCCCATCCCTCGCAGTCCCACATCTTGAAAGGTGCAATGGCCCTTCACGTCCGGCTTGTGCGGCACGAAGACCGTCCACTCCCCGTCGGATAAGCCATCATGCGTCGGCCACATGCTCTCGCCACCGCCGAGGACAGCGCACGATGCCGCCGCCGCATCGAAGCGCATAGCTACGGGGAGCAGCACTTTGCCTACCTCGCTGTGCCCGCCGAACAGGCCCACCTTGACCTGCACCGCACGGCACAGGGACACGCCCGCTGAACACAACCTGCAGGCACGAAGGATTCGTCTTCCCTGGCGGTTCATCGGCGTCTCCTCGCAAGTGGTTGCACACGCGCTGCTGGTAAGGCAAGCATTGCATGACGCAATGCTCTCAGCAGCGTAACCGCCGCAATTGTATCCAGGGCAACGGTACATGAATCCCGCTTGCTCGAGAACCGCATCGCAACTGACCCTGGTTGCCACCGCGCCTGCGTGGAGCTTTCAGGCAGGGCTCGGTCCGGCATCGACTGTCAGGGAAGGGACACTGATCTGGCCGGTACACTCGATCGAGCTTGGGCCATTGCCTCACTCGAGGATGGCTGCCTCTTCCATCGTTCGCTCAACTGCTGCAGTTGTGCCATGACCTCGTTCATCTCTGCGAGCCTTGCTGTGGGGCTGTAGGTCACCTCCGTTACCTTGCCGGTGATGACGGAGCGATGCACGAACCCCTCGGCCTCCAGGGTGCGCAGCCGCAGGGTCAACAGCCGGGCAGAGATACCTTCCGCGCTGCGCTTGAGCGCGCCGAAGCGCATGGGCCCATTCCTGCTCAGGAGCCAGAGGATGTGAAGCGTCCAGGGACGCGTGAGCCCTTCGAGCAGCGCAGCCATGGGACAGCCGGCACTGAGGTCCTTTGCGTCGGTCTCCTCAGGCCTCGCCTTCTCCGGTTGTGAGGTCTGGGTCATCAGGTTCGTCCCATTTGGAAAAGCGGGCAGCCTTGTTGCTCCTGAAGAACAAGGCGGTTACTCCAGAGTGCCTATCTCGCGGATCCAAGGCCGCTTACTTATAGTAACCAACAGAGCCCTGCGCCGGAAGGTCGAGCGCACGGTTCCGAGAGGAATACCCTGTATGAAGATTCTTCACCTTGATTCTAGCGTCACCGGCGCAAACTCTGTTTCCCGCCCGCTTAGCCAGGCAGCGGCCGAAAAGCTGAAGGCCGCCAACCCGGGCGCAGAGTACGTCTATCGCGATCTGGTCAAAAACACCTTACGGCACTACACCGCGGTCCTTCGTTTGTACAGCGGTGTTCCAGACCAGCTCACCCCTGAGCAGAAGGCCGAGATGGCCACAGGGGAGGAAATCCTGAACGAGTTCCTGGCGGCCGACATCGTTCTGATCGGCGCCCCCATGTACAACTTCTCGATTCCATCGCAGCTCAAGGCCTGGCTCGATCTGATCGCTGTCTCGGGGAAGACCTTCCGTTATGGCGCGTCCGGACCCGAGGGCCTTTGCGGGAACAAAAAGCTCGTCGTGATCTCTTCAAGGGGCGGCAAGTATGGACCGGGCTCCCCCGTCGAGACCTGGGATCACCAGGAACAATACCTGCGCCACTTCTTTACGTTCCTTGGCGTAAAGGACATCACCGTCATCACCGCGGAAGGTGTTGCGCTGGGTCCCGACAAGGCAGCGGAGGCAGTTGCCGCAGCGAAACAGAAGATCGAACAGCAACTCGGGTAAGAACCACACCCGACAACAGATGCGGGGCCCAAGACCGGGCCCGCACTGCCTCTTCTCGCGGAGTTCCCGTCCCTGAGGACGGAAGGCGCGATAGGCTACAAGGTATGCGCGTCTACCGTCGGTTGGGCCTCCTCGCCTTGGGATTCACGATCCCTGTGGCGGCGCAAACTTCTTGTACCCCGGACGCGCTGGGCAGTGCCGCCAAAACTGTCGCGACGATCCGTCACCAGCTGCACGGACAGGCAGTTCCCGCTGGAGACCCTCATGTTTCCCCAGAGATTGCGGCGCACTTAGCGCAGCTCAAGAATGCCCTTGCTCTCTCGGCACAGGCCGCCTTTGCCTGTGCGAACGGAGCGGCGGCCCCTGAGCAACTGCAGAAGACGCTGGCTAACGCCCTTCATGCCAATGTTGCTGCTGCGACCGAGACGGCTGAGACCCGAAACAAGCAGGACATCGGCGCGTATGGGTCCGACCTGTCCGTGCAGGTCTTCCAGCTCTTCGGCCGCCCTAAATTCTTTGAGGTGGACTTCCGCTATGGCATCGAGTGTGGCGACGATCATTTGCTGATGGTGTTTGACGCGGCGGATGACAGTGCCTCCAGCACCTGGCAGGAGCGTCTGCGCTGGGGCGCCCCGTCCTATACCACCGTGGGGGATGCGATCGGCGACTTCGCCATGCTGACACCGCTGACGGGCAGCTACAAGACGCCTACCTGGCGCTTTGTGGTCGCCCACGGGCATCCCAGTTGCCCCGGCAACGCGTCGCGCCCTAGCAGGTTCGACCTGGATCTGCTCTCGCCGACCGGGGACCCGGCAAAGCCTCACGTCGATTGGCATTTTGAGCACGCCTACACGGAAGATCACACCACGCCTCGACTCGCGACCACGGAAGACACGGTCGATTTCCGCCTTCTGCACGAACGCAAGGAAACGAAAGCTGCGAAGGGGACGCCGGCTCAGCCGCTGGAGATCTACCGCTTTCACCTGACCGCCGGTGGCCAGCTTGAGCCGGTGCCCGCTGCTGTGGACGAGGACTCCGCTGGCCCACCAGCGTCGGGCAAAACGCCGCCCGCTACGACGAACTTGCCTCAGTAAGCGCCTTCACCTGCGCGTCAATCAGTTCAAGATCGACGGCTGCAAACAACGCC
The DNA here is from genome assembly GCA_964252405.1 of uncultured Acidobacteriaceae bacterium. Lineage (GTDB taxonomy): Bacteria > Acidobacteriota > Terriglobia > Terriglobales > Acidobacteriaceae > Granulicella. The sequence goes on from CAXUNH010000053.1 coordinate 5,727, forward strand.
TCCATCTGCTCCAGGGAGGTTGCGCTGGCAATCGGCGCGGTGATCGTGGGCTGCGCCAACAACCATGCGAGCGCGACGGACGCCTGCGGCGCGCCGGTCTCTTCGCTCACCTGCTCCAGGGCTTTCAGGATGCGCAAGCCGCGTTCATCGAAGTACTTCTCTACCCGCGATCCGCGCTTGGCGCCCTTCGTGTCTTCCAGCGAACGGTACTTGCCGGTGAGAAAGCCCGAGGCGAGCGAGAAATAAGGGATCACGCCCAGGTCGAACTGCTCCGCCACCGGCGCCAGGTCCTTTTCATACGCCTCGCGGTCGTAGAGGTTGTACTCCGGCTGGAGGACGGTGTACGCAGGCAGACCGTGGGCGCGGGAGACCTGCTCCGCCTCGGCCAGCCGCGGTCCCTTGTAGTTGGAGGCGCCGATCGCGCGTACCTTGCCGCTTTTAATTAGCTGGTCATAGGCGCTTAGCGTCTCGTCCAGAGGTGTCTCCCGGTCGTCGGTATGCGACTGATACAGATCGATGACATCCGTCTGCAAACGCTTCAGCGAGTCCTCGACAGAGCGGAGGATGGCGTCCCTCTTCAGGCCTTGTGAGCCGTCACCCATGGGGAAGCCAACCTTGGTGGCGAGCATGACCTTGTCACGCTTGCCGCTCTGGGCGAACCATTTGCCCAAGATTGTCTCCGACTCGCCGCCTTTGTGACCCGGAACCCAGGTGGAATACACATTGGCAGTGTCAATGGCATCGAAGCCGCGGTCCACAAAGGCATCCAGCAAGCGCAAGGAGGTGGCCTCATCCGCCGTCCAGCCAAAGACGTTGCCACCGAACACGAGCGGCACGATCTCCAGACCCGACTTCCCTAAAGCGCGTTTCTCCATGAATCTCTCCTGCTCCTACGGATGCCCGAGGGCGCAAAAGGGTCGCGGAGCGCCCTGATCGCCGACGCTCAGTTCATCCACTTGCGGTCGTTCGGATCTTTGCGCTCGGCGTCAGGGTCAATGTAGCGGCCACGCTCATCGAACTGCACATTCCGGCCCTGCTTCTGCATATACACCGTGAACTTCTTGGCCGCACGCCGGCGCCGGGCGCGGTACCACGCGTTGCGCAGGCCAAACATGCCTTCCGTCGCGGCAAAGCGAATGCCCCGCCGCGGCGCAAACCGGAGAAAGACCCAGCCGCACAAAGCATTCGTCAGCACAACCAGGGCATCGAAGCGCTGATGCGCCGAGAGCATGACGGCGAGGTAGATCAGCAGGTACAGCATGGCGATGTACTTCGCCTTCACCCGCAGGATGAAGTTGAAGTTCAGTTCCTGATCCGGATGAAGCCTGGCGAAGGCGAGCAGCAACGCCAGTGAGAATGGCCATAGCCCAAAGGCCTCGTGTGCCGGACTGAGCCCTTCGATGTAACGGCCACCGGTGAAGGTAAAGATCGCCGCCAGCAGACCGCCGCCAAGTGTGCAAGCCAGGAAGAACTCGCCCATCCAGCGCGGACCCAGTTCATCCTCCAGGGCGGACCCGAAGAACCACACCGAAAGCGCCGCAAACAGGAATCCAAGCAGGCCTGTGGAGATGAAGGGATAGGTCACAAGCTGCCAGATCAACCGGTGCAAGGCGGTCTCCGGGATGAGCGCAAACAGTCCCTCGAACATGGCTTGCAGTTCGCGCGACACGAGCCCCGTGATCAGCAGCGCGAAGAACACCACCGTCGCCGTGAGCAGGATGCGCCGCGTCACACCGCGAAACGGCGGAAGGGTCACCATCACCGGACTATCCGACCGAAACGCCACGCCTTCTTCTCCTATCGTGCCGGGACCGGGGGCACCGGCAAGGAACGATGCCCGTTCGCTGCGACGGCACGCACGCCAAAGAGCACATTGTCCTTGCTGACATCCAGCTTAAGACGAGTTTGCGTCGCTGCACTTTGTGCGTGCGTCCACGCCATCTCGTTCGTGTCCCGCCAGACGACCTCGTAGGTGGTTCCGGGGGGAGCAAACGCGCTCGCCCCCCAGGTCAGTTCGCTGTTGTTGTCCAGAGCCGAGGTCAGGATGCGTACGTTCTGCGGCGCGCTTGGCGCGTCTGCCAAGGACGCCAGCACCGCCGCGTTCAACTGCGCGACCTTCGCTACGTAGCCGGTATCGACAAACTTCAGGTAGTCCCCGTACTCGATGCCATTTTCGGTGCGCAATGTCTGGTGCTGGTGATCGAAGTTCTCGCGCCACTCCGTGAAGCGCACCGCCGCGAAGCCTTCCGCGTTGAAGCTGGTGTGATCTCCGCCACGCAGATAGCGGTCGCGCCGCAGAATCAGGACAGGGTGGAACGCCGGTGTCTGACGCACCACCATGCTTTGTGCGCCCCCGGGCTCCGCGGGGCGGTGCGCCACGCCAGGCGCGAAGTACGCCGGCGCGATCTCGGCAACGGTGCGGGCCAGTTCGCGGGAGGGCGAGTCGTTCTCCGCTCCCAGGCTGAGGATCTGCCGCTGCTCTTCCGGAGTCGCCGCGCTGGGCACGTTCTCAGAAAAGACCCGGACAGCGTTCTTGTCCGCCATGGTGTCGCCAGGGGTGGTATCCCCACCCACGATGTCGTTGTTCAGCACGGCTTCCAGTGGCCAGCCTTCGCTCCTGGCCAGTTTGGCAAGGTGTCGCGAGCCGTTCAGGCCCTGCTCCTCGCCTGCTACGGCGACGAAGACGAGGGTCCCGGTCAGCTTCAGCTTGCTCAACGCCCGCGCACTTTCGAGCGAGACCGCTACACCGCTGGCATCATCGTTTGCGCCCGGCGCAGTCGCCTTGGGATCCATGACGTCGGTTGCCCGGGAATCATAGTGTCCGGTGACCAGAACCCAGGGCGCCGCTTTGTCCGCGCTCGCCCCGTGCAGTATGGCGTACACATTCACCAGCCGTGTTGGCTGCCTGATGCGGGACCGCGGCTCACTGCTCGCGGGCTCGGTGTAGTCGTCGCGCTTGACCTCCAGACAACCGCCGCAGGCTGCGGAGATATCCTGGAACTGGGCTTCGATCCAGTCCGCTGCGGGCAGGATCCCCTGCCCCGGAGGCAGGTCCGTGCTCATGCTGGACAGCGTGCTGCGCGTACCGAAGCTGACCAGCTTGGCGATATCCGCCCTAATTGCCTCCGGGGAGATGGTCTGGATAGCGGCCGCGATACGCGGGTCGGTTTGCACCGAAGGCAGAGCACCTTCGCCCACAGATAGCTGCGCCAGCGCCGTCTGTGCCGCAGACGTCCCGGCGATCAATGCCGCAACGGAGGCCCATCGCCGGGCTCGGCTTCCTGCCATCCAACACTCTCTTCTCACGCGCAAGTAACCGGCTTCGGTCTGCGCGCGTCTCAAGTTGACTGCAAGTGGGTCGCCCGCTAGAACTAGTGGAGCGCAAGCCATCCCTTTCACCATCGTACTCGCCCGTCCCCGGGCCTTCAGCAAAGGAGAGAGACTATGCCGGTTGTTTGCCCCGAATGCGATAATCCGCTCGATATCGACCCAGATGACGTCGACGAAGGCGAAGTCGTGCAGTGCGAGGAGTGCGGGACAGACCTGGAAATTGTGTCCAGCGATCCGCTCGAACTCGCCCCGGTCGAAGAGGAAGGGTACGACGACGAGGAGGTCACCGCGCGTGACGACGATGAGGATGAGGACGAATAGCTTGCCCTCACGTCTTGCCCTCGCCACCCGCCTCTGTTCCCGGTACCCGCTTGGCTTCGTTGCGGTCCTGAGTTTGTTTGTGTGCGTGGGCGAGAGCTTATTGGAGGCTCAGGCCAAGCCAGCAATACGGCACACCGTGGACGGCAAGGTCGTGGATGGCGCCAAAGCCCCGGTCGCCGGGGCCGTTGTGTACCTGGAAAACCCAAAAAGCCTGGACGTGCAAAGCTATCTGACAGACGATGGGGGAAACTATCACTTCACGCACATCGCGGCGCAGACCGATTATGAGCTTTGGGCCGAGCAGAACGGTGTGCAAACCAAGCACAAGTTCATCAGCCAGTTCTCCAATCATGTCGCGTTTCATTTCACGCTGAAGCTGACACCCCAGAAGAAGAAGAAATTTCTGGGGATCTTCTAGCGCCTACGCACTGGCCCGACAATCGGATCAGCCCTCAACCTCGGAATTCGAGGCACCCGATCGCGGTGACGCTTTCTTCGCTCGCAAGCGACCGCGGACCCGAGCGCACGAGGCCCTCGTGGTCCGCTATTTCCGTTTCAGGTCGAATTCGGCAACGGCTTGCCGGACGTTTGCCGCCCCGAAGTGAAAGCCATCCTCCAGGAGCCGAAGAGGCGCGACGCGGATGCTGGCGAGCACGGTTTCCGCCGCCATCTCGCCCAGCAGCAGCCGTGCGACCCAGGCAGGGACAGGGATGACCGCAGGTTTGCCGACGGCCCCGGCGATACTTGCAGTGAACTCGCGTCCCCTGACTGGCTCCGGCGCGACAACATTCACCGGCCCGTGGAGATGGTCCGAGCCGAGGATGTGGCCGATAGCACGGACCGCATCGTCGAGGGTCACCCAGCTTACAAAGGCATCTCCCCCGGCGATAGGTCCGGCCAGACCCAGGCGGAAGAGCGGCAGGGTGGCGCCCAGTGCCCCGCCTTCGGGGCTAAGCACCACGCCAAGCCGCAGGTTGACCACACGGGACACCGCACCGAGCGCAGTGGCCGCGGCTTCCCACCCCTTGCACACCTCGGCAAGAAAGCCCTGTCCCACGGGCGAGTCCTCATCCACAACGGTGTCGCCCGGGTCACCGTAGATGTTGATCCCCGAAGCACACACAAAGACCGTTGGAGGACGGTGTGCGGCGGCCAGCGCTCTCCCCAGCCTGCGCGTTCCCTCCACCCGACTATCGCGGATGCGCCGCTTCTTTGCCGCTGTCCACCGTCGGTTCGCAACCGGCTCTCCGGCGAGGTGGACCACGGCATCGAAGCCGCTCACCGCTGCCGGATCGAGTTCTCCAGAGGGGTCCCACTGCACCGCATCCGGCGTCCCGTCCCTGCGCACCAGGCGAACAACCTCATCCCCCAAGGACCGGCGAGCAGCCACGAAGCGCGTTCCGATCAATCCCGTCGATCCGCTCACCAGGATCCTCAACGTTGTTCCCCTCGTTCGTTCCTCGTTTCATGCTCTCAGACCGCGGCACGTCTTCCTGTTCACCGCCGGGCTTTCAACGAAATCATTTCGCAAGGCGAACACGGGGCGAATAAACTGATGAGGAGGATCGGTTCGTGCTCCACGCCCTCCATCTCGACGAGGTCTCCGCAGACCGCTTCTGCTTTCTGCACATTGACCTCAACAGCTTTTTTGCGTCGGTGGAGCAGCAACTGCATCCCGAATACCGTGGGAAGCCCACGGCCGTGGTGGGCACCATGGCCGATACCGGCACCATCATCGCGGCCAGCTACGAGTGCAAGGCGCTCGGCGTCAAGACGCTGACCAAAGTGGGGGAAGCCCGTGCCAAAATCCCGGACATCATCCTGGTCAACGGATCGCACAGCACCTACGCGAAGTACTCGCATGACATTGCGGCCGCGGTGGAGCGCGTCTGCCCCGTCGCGCACACCCCGTCAATCGACGAGATGGTCTGCCAGTTGATCGGCCGTGAACAGGAGCCCCCGCGCTCCCGCGCGATCGCGCTCGCGATCAAGCAGGCGATCAAGACGCATGTTGGCGAAACCCTGCGTTGCTCCATCGGGATGGCGCCGAACCGCTACCTTGCGAAGATCGCCAGCGACATGCAGAAGCCGGACGGCCTCATCGGTCTGCTGCCGTCCCAACTGCCCCGCGCCATTGCGCATCTTGAGCTCCGCGACCTGCCCGGCGTGGGAGCGCGCACCGAGGCGCGCCTGAACGCCAAGGGCATTCGCTCCATGCCGGACCTGCTGGCCTTGGACCGCGCCGGCATGCACAAGCTCTGGGACTCCGTGTGGGGCGACCGGCTGTACCACTGGCTGCGCGGCCATGCCACGGGGGACGATGGCGCGCCAGTTCCGAGCGAGCTCCAGAAGTCCCTTGGGCACAGCCATGTCCTGGGCCCGGAGCACCGCAACCCGGACGGTGCCTGGGCGGTGGCACACAAGCTGCTGCACAAAGCCGCGATGCGGCTGCGCATGGAAGGCTTTCACGCTGAAACCCTGGCGGTCACGATCAAGTTTTCGTTGACGCGCGAACAGGCGCAGCACGCGCGCACACAGGCCGGTAAGGTCAAAAGGCACACCTCCGGCATCACCCAGACGGCATGGGGCATGGAGGCGCGCTTTCGCCCCGCCCAGGACACCCTGACGCTGCTGGAGGCCCTGCGGGGTATTTGGGCCGAGCGCCCTTACGGACCCGAACACCAGAAACCCTTCTTTGTGGGCGTGACTCTGCGAAACCTTCTGCCCGACAGTGAAGTCCCCCGAGCTCTTTTCGAGGAACCTGGTCACCGCACCGAGCTGGCCGCTACCATGGACAAGCTCAACCTGAAGTTCGGCCACTCCACCGTACACTTTGCGGGCATGCTCCCCGCGCGCGACTCTGCGCCGACGCGCATTGCGTTTACGCAGATCCCGGTGCAATACGGCGTGGAATATATGTAAGCGTTCCAGTGCACCGCACGACCGGTGCTTTCGGGATCGAAGCGACAAATATCTGCACGAGGAGTTGCTCTTTGCCGCACCCAGCACGACTGATCGGATCGCTTCTGGCCATATTTCTCGCCCTGGGCGCGTTTGCCCAAGAGCCTACCGTACTTCCGGACATCCCTTATACGAGCGACGCCACCGGCAGTTATCGCGGCGACCTGTACCAGCCCCCGACACCGGGCATTCACCCGGCTATTGTGATGATTCATGGGGGTAGCTGGCGTACGGGTCATAAGACCGAGTTGCGTCGGGTAAGCCGGGACCTGGCCGCGGCAGGCTACGCCTGCTTCTCCATCGACTACGATACCCACGCGCACTCGTTTCCGTTTTCCTGGCAGGAAACCCGCACGGCGGTTGCGTTTCTTCGTTCCCACGCGGCGGAGTTCCGTGTCGATCCGGAGCGCATCGCGGTACTGGGCACCTCGGCCGGCGGACAACTCGCAGCTCTGGTCGCCCTGGCGCCCCAGGGACCGTCTGTCCCTTCGTCGGGGACGCCGCCTGCCGCAGCCGCGCCGCTGCCGGGCCCCGCTCCAGGTACGAGCGATGACCTGGGAGGCCCGGCGCCGTTCCGTGTCTCCGCCGCCGTGCTGTTGAACGGCGGCTACGCCCAGCCTACCCGGGCGTATCTGCTGCGCAGGTACCTGGGCGGAGCTTGCGACCGCATTCCGGCCATCTGCAACGATGCCTCGCCGGACAATCACATTCACCCGGACACGCCGCCTATCTTTGTCGGCCATGGCACCCACGACCGGCTGATTCCTTATAGCCAGGCGACCACCTTTGTCTCGCTGCTGCAATCGGCGGGGGACCCGGTCACACCGTTCGTTGCGACGGGAGCGGGCCACAGTTACTGGCGCAACCGTCACTGGTACAAGCAGAACCTGGACGCCACGGAGGCGTTTCTGGCCGAGGTGATGCCCGCTCATTGAGGGGGGTGTGGCATTTTCGCCTTGTCTTCGCTCACACGGTATACTGTTCACCACCTCGAAACGCCTTCCGGGTACCGTCCTCGCCCCTTCCTACTTCACCTTCAAGCCATCCAACCAGCGCGAGAGGTCACCCGCAATGCCCACATCCCGCTTCGCAGAGCAAACTCGAGTCCCGCTGCCCGGCAGCGAACGCACACCCTTCACCACGGAGCGGAACCCGCGGCTGCCGTTCGCCACCCCGGACAAGACGTCCTCTGAGGTGATAGAGAAAGGCGAACACGTCACCGTCTCTGTTCTGGTTCGCCGCAAGACGGAGATCGATCCTTCCACTCTGGGACAAACGCGCCTGACCCATGAGCAGTTTGAGGCGCAGCACGGCGCCGATCCGGAGTCCGTGGCCGCCGTAAAGGCGTTTGCGGAGGAGTTCAACCTGCAGGTCGAGCCCGCTCTTGCCTCCGCGCGAGCCACCGTTCAACTGACGGGGTCCGTCGCCCAGCTCGAGAAGGCCTTTGGCACCACGCTGAAGGCTCATCCCACCGCGAACGGCAAACTGCGCGTCCGGCAGGGGCCGTTGATGGTTCCGCAGGAGCTGCTGCCGCATCTGCGCGCCGTGCTGGGTCTGGACAACCGGCCTCAGGCAAAGCCCCACTTTCGCATAGCCCGTCCGCGTGCCAATGATGTGTCCTACAGCCCGGTCCAGGTCGCCCAGGCATACAACTTTCCCCAGGGAAATGCCGCCGGCCAGACGATCGGCATCATCGAGCTTGGGGGTGGGTTCGAAACGGCCGACCTCACGATCTACTTCGGAGGTCTGGGACTGAATCCACCGACCGTCACCGCGGTTTCGGTGGATAAAGCCACGAACGTCCCGGGCGGCGATCCTAACGGCGCCGACGGCGAGGTTCTTCTGGACATCGAAGTGGCCGGGGCCGTGGCCCAGGGAGCGGTCCTGGCCGTGTATTTCGCGCCGAACACGGATCAGGGCTTTCTGGATGCAATCACGACAGCCGTTCATGACACGGCGCGCAAGCCGTCAGTAATTTCCATCTCCTGGGGTGGTCCGGAGTCCTCCTGGACCCAGCAATCGCTCACCGCGATGGACAGTGCGTGCCAGGCTGCCGCAGCTCTCGGGATTTCGGTCACCGTCGCGGCGGGCGACAACGGTTCGGACGACGGCGTGGGAGACGGGGCCAACCACGTCGACTTCCCTGCTTCCAGCCCGCATGTGCTCGCCTGCGGAGGCACGGCGCTGCGGGCAACCGGGTCCACGATCTCCAGCGAAGTTGTGTGGAATGAGACCGCCGCCAACGAGGGCGCCACCGGAGGCGGAGTCTCTTCGGTCTTTGCGAAACCATCGTGGCAGGCCAATGCGAACGTGCCTGCGCCGGGTGGAAGCGCCGGCGGTCGGGGCGTGCCCGACGTCGCGGGCGATGCCGATCCGTCCACTGGCTACGCCGTCCGTGTAGACGGCAAGGATACGGTGATTGGCGGCACCAGTGCGGTCGCCCCGCTCTGGGCCGGGTTGATCGCCGTCGCGAACGCCCAGAACGGGTCCAACGCCGGCTTCCTGAACCCGGCGCTGTACGCTGCGAACGGGGGAAGTTCCTTTCACGACATCACCTCGGGCAACAACGGAGCCTTCAGCGCCGGTCCTGGCTGGGACGCCTGCACAGGCCTCGGGTCGCCGGTCGGCACCGGGGTCGCCGCCGCCCTGAAGGGCCCGGCGGCTCCGCCCGCGCCCTCACCGAACCCCACACCGGCACCCAAACCGCCGCCCGGCAAGGGCAAGAAGCACCACAAGAAGACGTAAACCAGACACAGCAGGCCGCGGATTTGCCGCACCGGGGGTCCTGCTGGTGTGTAACGTTCTGAGCAGCGGTTTGCTATGCCCTACACCGGCCGTCTCGCGCCCTCGCCGACGGGTTTTCTCCATCTCGGCCATGCGGCCACCTTCCTGACGGCGCACGAGCGAGCGTACGCGGCGGGCGGCCGTCTGCTGATGCGCATGGACGACCTTGACCCTCAGCGCAGGAAAGACTCCTATGCGGCTGCAGCCCGGGAAGATCTGCATTGGCTGGGCCTGGGTTGGGAGGCGGAGGTCCGGCAGTCCGAACGCCTGGAACTCTACCGCGCGGCCATGGAGCAACTGCTCCGTCAAGGGGATGTCTACGCTTGCACCTGCACCCGCAAGGACCTGCAGGGAGCCACGCAGGCGCCGCACGAGGACGGCAACGATGAACCGCTCTACAACGGTCGCTGCCGCCCTGAGGTCCTTCCGAAGCAGGGTGCCGCTGCGGACGGCAACCGGCTCCCAGGCCTGCCCGCTGCGCCCCTTCGTATCGCTACCAACTACCGGTTCCGGGTAAACGACAACAAATCGGTTCATTTCTGCGACGGCCATTGCGGGCCTCAGAGCTTTGTCGCCGGCGTGGACTTCGGCGACTTCCTTGTCTGGCGCAAGGACGGGCTTCCGAGTTATCAACTGGCATGCGTGGTCGATGACGCGGACATAGGGATCACCGAGGTTGTCCGCGGCCGCGATCTGCTGAAGTCCACCGCACGCCAGATTCTGCTGGGACGCGCGTTAGGATTGGCGGAACCGTGCTACTTTCATACCGAGTTGCTGCGCGACGAGCACGGGCTGCGTTTCGCCAAGCGGCACGATGCGCTGAGCCTGCGGGCCTTGCGTGAAGCCGGCGTGAGTCCGGAAGGGATTCGCGCCCGGGTAGAGGGCCTTCTGCATCAGAGGGACACATGAGGTGTTCCATGCACGTCCGCTCGTCTGTCACCTTCGCCCTTGCGGCAGCGCTCGTTCTCTGCGCCGGCTGCAAGAAGACTGCCGATAACACAAGCAACTACAAGAGCGCCATCAACAACTATCTAGCCACTAACCAGAGCTGCCTGTGGCCCGAGCCGCAAAAGTTTCCCGTGCAGGTCAACACCGATTCCGACAAGACGGGCGGGTTCGATGCGCTCTACAACCAGGGCCTGCTGGTGCGCACGACGGCGGAGAAGATGAAGCTGCTCGGTCTTGTCGACAAGCAGGTCACCAACTACGATCTCAGCCCCAAGGGCAAGAGTTCCTGGACGGCGTCGCAAAGCGACCCGAGCACCGGGAACTTCTGCTACGGCCACCGCGAGGTGAGCTCGATCGATACTGCCACAGCAACCGGCGACGGGCCGGGGGCGACCGCCTCCGTGGCGTACCACTACACGTTCACGTCCGTGCCCGACTGGGCAAAGGACGGTGGTGTGCAGAATTCGTTCCCCTCTGTGCAACGAAATCTGGCGGGCGGTGTGTCCACGGCTACGCTGCAGGACACAAGCAATGGATGGGTGGTGCAGGCGCCTGCGGGGCATAGCACCTCAAGTGCTGATGGCAGCATTGTGCAGTAGCGCAAGGCGGATCAAGGCGGGGCGCCCTGGGGTCCTCAGAGATCCTGGGTTGGCTTACTGACTGTTACGTTGCACAGTAAACCCGGGTCCCGAAGATCCGGACCCGGGCACCCTGTTTCGTGGTGATGCTTGCAGCGTGGAAAGGGGAGCCGCTTCAGTCGGTTCCCTTCATCTTGAAGTTGTCCGGTGGCACGCCCCCTGCCAGGTTCCGGACGAAGTAGTCCCAACGCCGCCGCATCATGTACGCCGACGTATTCCCGTAGCCGTGATGCGCGTTGGGGATCATGATGAGGTCGAAGTCCTTATTGGCCTTGATGAGCGCATCCACCACCATGAGCGTGTTGTTGGGCGGAACATTATCGTCCATCGTTCCGTGGGCGAGCAGCAGCTTGCCTTTGAGGTTGGCGGCGTAGTTCTGGTTGGCCTGGACGTCGTAGTTGCTCTTGCCGTCAGGGCCAATCACTTCCAACCCGGCGTACTTCTCATCCCAATCATCTTCGTAGTCGCGGTTGTCATGATTGCCGCTCTCCGCGATGCCCACCTTGAAGAAGTCCGGGTAGTGAAACATCGCCGACACGGTTGCATTGCCGCCGCCGGAGTGACCCCAGATGCCCACGCGATTCAGATCGATCCAGGGGAAGCGCGCCCCGAGCGCCTTGATGCCCGAGACCTGATCGGGGATCGTCGCTTCGCCGAGGCCTTTGGGCGTGTCGGCGTATGCATCCTGAAAGCTCTTGGAGCGGAACGGCGTTCCCATGCCGTCGATGCAAACGACCACAAAGCCCAGGTCGGCGAGCGCCTGAAAGTCGCCGGCTGCACTGCGGAAGGACCGCGTCTGCGCTGTGCACGACCCGATAAACGGACCAGGGTAGACGTAGTCGACGATGGGATACTTCTTCGTCTCGCTGAAGTCCGTTGGCCTCCAAAGGAAGCCGTAGATCTGCGTCTTGCCATCGCGCGCTGGAACCGTGATGGGTGTGGGCGGCTTCCATCCTGTGGCCGTCAGGCGGGTGATGTCCTGGTGCCCGAGGCTGGCGAGAACCTTCCCCGTGTTACCGCGCAGCACCGCCGTCTGCGGCTCGCTTGCGGTGGAGTAGATATCGACGAAGCTGGCGCCATCCGGCGATGGCGTGATGGCGTGGTCGGCGTTCTCCGGCGTGAGCAATTGTTGGCCCGTGCCGTCGAAGTTCACACGGTAGAAATGCGTGAAGTAGGGGTCCTGCTCCTTCTCCTTGCCGGTGGCGAGGAAGTACAGCACCCGTTGCTTGTCATCGAAACGAAGCACCTGCGTTACGGTTCCCGTGCCCTGCGTGACCTGGTTCTTCAGCTTGCCGGTGGCGAGGTCGTACAGGTACATCTGGCCCCAATCGCTGCTCTGTGAGAACCAAAGGAACTCGTGACTCTCCGGCAGGTAGCGCCAGTTCACCTTGGCCACGCCGGACTCGAAGTAGGTCGGCACATGTTCGTGATAGACGGTGCGCACATCGCCTGTTTCGGTATCGGCCTCGCGCAGCCAGGCGTCCTTGTGGTCACGCGAGCTCGACACGATCGCAAGGTGCTTGCCGTCGGGCGCGAACTGCACGTCATCCCAGCCCGCGCCGCCGCGGCAGCTTACGTCGTCGCAGAGCGTGGAGCGGTGGAACTGCGGATCCACCTTGAGGCGTGTCACCTTGCCCGCAGCGATGTCGATGACCACGGGCTGAATCATCGCGACATCCTTGTCGCCGAGGAAGGGGTACTTCCACGCCTCAAGCTGTGGATGACGATTGGTGACCGGCACCAGGTATTGCGTGGCGACGTTGCGCTGATCCTGCTGAAACGTCGCGATCTTCTTAGAATCCGGGGACCACACAAGGATCGGCGCGTCCGAATGCTGCCATCCGGCGTTGTCTGTCGCGTAGCCAAAGTCGGTCACGCCGTCGGTGGTCAGTTGACGTTCTTCACCGGTCGCCTCGTCGCGAACCCAGAGGTTCCAGTCGCGGATGAAGGCCGAAGTTTTCTTGTCCGGCGAGAGATCGAAGGGCGCCTTACTGCGCGCCGCACGCGCGCGCTTGGGCAGCAGCTTTCGGCCTTGTGTGCTGTTCGTCTCGCCGGACATCTGCGCATTGCCGCCCGCCTCCGTCGAACTCAGACCTGTGGCCGGAGGCTGCGCGCTGGGCCGTTGCTCCGGCTGCTCCCCCTTCTTCGGAGGCTGCTGCTTGTGGCACTCCGTTGCCGTCGCATTGCACGCAAAGTCGCCGGCGTTGGTTTTCACGGCGAAGCCGTTGGGCTGCGGCATGTAGTCGCTGACGAAGACCTGTTCCTGGGGAACCTCCCAACCGAGAACGGCGCCGATCGACTTGGACAGACGGGCTTTGTCAAAGGCGGGAGCCGTGGCACCCCTCGCGGGATCGGCGAGAAAGTAGTGCGCGCCGTGCTGTCCCGACTGCGCGTAGAAGACGCGTCCGTCGGGCAGATACTGGATACCGTCCACGGTGTTGTCGACCAAGGCATCGGTCGCGATGCCGAGTCGTTTTTCCGCGTTCGCGTAGTCCTGCGCCGTGTAGACGCGCTGTGCCTGGACCACCGGGACGACGGCTAGAAGAAGAGATGCAAGAGGACCAAAACGAAACGCAGCTGACATCATCGCCTTTTTGAGGTGGGTTACCCACCACAGGGTACCGAAAGCGAGGCAACTTCGGCAGGTTTTCCGCGAAAGGCCTAGACATCGGGCTCAGGATGCGCAGCGGTCTCGTCTCCTGTCTTGCGAAGACGCGCCAGCAGGACCCGCGGTGTGAGTGCCTGCGGAATGTGCAGCATGGCCCGCAGAAAGCCGGGCCATGTGTCCTCCGAGATGCGGAGCGAGGCTGGGAGCACATACAGATCCATGAGCGCTTCCGACAAAATCAGGGATCCGGCCGCGCCGAGCAGACCATACCGCTTGGCCAGAAGGACAGTGACGATGATGGTTACGCCCGTGGCCATGATGTAGTTCATCGCCAGCCGTCGATGCTGGTTGATGGCCGTCAGCAAGGTCGAGCTGGTAGACCAAAGCGAGTACAACAGGACGCTGACGAGCAGCAGGAACAACAGACGCGGGCTGGGCGGAACGTTGTGGCGGGTCCAGTGTGTAAGAAACCAGGGTCCCACCGCCATCATCACCGCGATGAGCACGACCGCGATCCCGAGCGCGAGCTGGCAAGCACGGCGATGCAGCGCACGCACCAGGGGCAGATTGCCGGCGCCGAACGAACTGGAAAGCTCCGGCCAGAACGTGCTGTTCACCATCTGCACCATCTGCAAGGCGACGCGGGAGACGGTTCTCGCGCTTCCGAGGATGACGACGTCGTTGGAACCGAGCACGTGGCCCACCGCCAGAATGGTGCCTTGAAGGTTCAGGGCATTGCCGATCGGAAACCCCATAAAAGCGATCGCCGGCCCGAAGAGTCTGCGAATCTCGCCAAAGCGCGCGTGATGCCAGCCATAGCGGATCCACGGCACGTCATGCCGAACTGTAAAGCAGAGGACGATGGTGCCCAGTGCATTCGCGAACGAAAAGGTGGCCGCTGTGGAGCGGACCCCCCGGCCCAGCAACACCGGTACCAGGGTGGCCACGAACGAGATCAGGACGAGGATGCTCTTCAGAAAGGTCCCATAAGGATAGCGGCCAACGCAGGTGTACGCTGCGCCCAGCAGTTGTTCCAACTGACCGAAGAGCACGGCAGCGCCTAGGGAGAAAATGACCCACTTGGCATCGGTCTCGCTCATCACCGAGAGGTTCAGCCACCGCGCCACAGGGAGCGTATACAGCAGCCCGGCAAAGACCAGCATCACCATGAGGCAGATCAGGACGATGAGCCACCAGCAGCTTTGAAACACCCGCAACGCGCCTTCTTCATCTT
>CAXUNH010000054.1:0-15731 GCA_964252405.1 uncultured Acidobacteriaceae bacterium
CGCACATACGGGCCATGCGCGGGCGGCTGCGGGCTGTGGGCGCGCAGACTGTGGCCGAGCAGGCGATGGAGCGTCGGCATGCCGGCCATGTGGCCAGCGTGGGCGCGAACCAAGCCGACGAGGACGACGCCCGCAGCGTGGAGCCGCCGCCGCTGGAAGAGCGGTCCACCGTGGGCCGGAAGATTGCGCGGGGCGAGTGGGTGACGCTGGTGGAGATCGTGCCGCCCAAGGGGTTTGACTGCGGCAAGGAGCTCGCCGGGGCGGAGTTGCTGGCGCGACGCGGCGTGGATGCCATCAATGTGCCGGATTCGCCACGGGCAAGCGCGCGCATGAGTGCGATGAGCCTTTGCGTGCAGATCCAGACCCGGGTCGGCGTGGAGACGGTGCTGCACTATACCTGCCGCGACCGCAACCTGCTCAGCATCCAGAGCGACCTGTTGGGCGCGGCGTCCATCGGGCTGAAGAACATTCTGTGCCTCACAGGCGATCCGCCGAAGATGGGCGGCGGGCCGGAGGCGACGGCGGTGTTTGACGTGGATGCGATCGGGCTGACGCGCATTGTGCAGGGGCTGAACCATGGGCTGGACATCGCCCGCAGTCCGGTAGGCGGAGGCTCAACGGCGTTTACCATCTCCGTGGCCGCGAATCCTGGGGTGCCGGACATCGACCACGAGGTGCGGCGGTTTGCCTACAAGGTGGAGGCCGGGGCGGAGTTCGCGATCACGCAGCCGGTGTTTGACATGCGGCTGCTGGAGACGTTTCTGCGGCGGGTGGAGGGGTTCCGGATTCCGGTGATCGCGGGTATCTGGCCGTTGACGAGTTTGAAGAATGCGGCGTTTATGCGCGACGAGCTGAAGGTGTCCATGCCGGAGGAGATCCTGCGGCGCATGGAGCGGCACACGGCGAAGGAAGCGATGCTCGCGGAAGGCTTGGCCATTGCGCAGGAGATGCTTGCCGGGGTGCGCGGCGCGGTGCAGGGCGTGCAGGTGAGTGCGCCGTTCGGCAAGTACGCCGCGGCAGCCGAGGTGCTGGGATTTACGGAAGAGGCGGTGGTCGGTGGCTGAGGCGAAGCCGAGCTTTGAGGAGCAGTTGGCGGAGTTGGAGAAGGTTGTGGAGCAGCTGGAGCGCGGCGACCTGGGCCTGGAAGACAGCGTCGGGCTGTTTGAGCGCGGGATGCGTTTGAGTGAAGCATGCAAGGGGCAACTGGCTGGTGCGGAGAGCCGGATCCAGGTGTTGTTGAACCCGCGGGAGAAGGGGCCCGTGCGGGTGGAGCCCTTTGTTGTGGAGGAAGACGACACGGACTTCAATGATCACGGCAAGGATCACGACCGGGACTGAGGCCTGTGCGGGAACGGTCTTCCTCTGGAGTCACGTTGGCCGCTGTGCGCTAGAGCAGGACGGGACGCAGGTGGGACGCGGTACACTCCTCAGCATCGCTTATTCCGAACACAGGAGAATCTCTGCTGATGGCTGCACCCACCGTCTTTCGCCCCTTTGTGCCCGCAGGTGAGAGCCGAAAGGAGCTGTCGGTCCGGGCGTTGCTGCTGGGCAGCGTCTTTGGCGTGATCTTTGGCGCGGTGACGGTGTATGTCGGGCTGCGTGCCGGGCTTACGGTGGCGGCGAGCATTCCCATCTCGGTGCTGAGTATCTCGATCCTGCGTGCGTTTGGCCGCGCGTCGATTCTGGAGAACAACATCGTCCAGACGACGGGGAATGCGGGGCAGTCGATTGCTTCGGGTGTGATCTTTACGCTGCCTGCGCTGATCTTTCTGGGCTTCGATCTGCAAAGCTTTCGCATCTTTGCGCTGGCGCTGTTTGGCGGCTGGCTGGGTGTGCTGTTCATGATTCCGCTGCGGCGGCAGTTGATCGTGAAAGAGCACGGAACGCTGACCTACCCCGAAGGCACAGCCTGCGCGGACGTACTGCAGGCGGGCGAGCGGGGCGGATCGTTTGCGAGCCGGGTCTTTCTGGGGCTTGGCCTGGGCGGGCTGTATACGCTGCTGCAAAACGACAATCTGCTGGGGCTGTTTCCGCCGACGCCCAACTGGCAGCCGAACTTCGATCCGGGCGGACAGCAGATCCTGCGAGGCGCGGCCATTCGTGCCGATGTGACGCCGGAGTACCTGGGCGTGGGCTACATCATCGGCCTTCGCGTGGCGGCGATCATGCTGGCAGGCGGCGTGTTCTCGTGGCTGGTGCTGATGCCGGCCATTGTCTTCTTCGGCAAGCATCTGCCGGGGCCGTTGTACCCGGGCACCGTGCCCATCGACGGGATGACGCCGAGCGATCTGTGGAAGACCTATGTGCGGCCGATGGGTGCGGGCGCGGTGGCGGCGAGTGGGTTGATCACGCTGCTGCGGACGGCGCCGACGATCTTTGGGGCGTTGACTGCGGGCTTCGGCAAGATGGGGAAGAGCAAGGTGGGCGAGGCGATCGAGGCCTCGCGCAGCCGCACCGAGCATGACCTGCCCATGAGCGTCGTCGCGGGTGGGAGCCTTCTGCTCGTGCTGCTGATGTTTCTGTTCCTGCAGTTCAAGCCCGTTCCCGGTGCGCAGGTCGGTGTGCTCGCGAACCTGGCGGCGGCGCTGCTGGTGATTGTGTTTGGCTTCCTGTTCGTCACGGTGAGCGCGCGCATTGTGGGCATTGTGGGGTCGAGTGCGAGCCCGGTGAGCGGCATGACGATCGCGACGCTGATGGCGACCGCGGCGATCTTTCTGGTGAAGGGATGGACGGCGCCGGCGTTCGGCGCGCTGGCGATCACCATTGGCGGCGTGGTGTGCATTGCGGCGTCCAATGCGGGCGATACCTCGCAGGATCTGAAGACCGGCTTTCTGATTGGGGCGACGCCCTGGAAGCAGCAGGTTGCGGTGATGGTCGGCGTGATCGTGAGCGTGTTTGCCATTGGGCCGACGTTGAGCGCGATGAACAAGGGCTTTGAGAGCTTTCAGCGGCTGGGGACGCCACGGGCGGTCAGCCTGCAGGCGCTGCCGGACGGCGTTCAGAACCAGGGCCAGTTCACGCGCGACAACCTGGCGATTACGCCGCACTCGCTGGTGAAGGCGCAGTCGGGCGCAGGGCGTGAGACGGTAAGCGATGCGAAGCGCTTTGTGCTGCTGAACTCGATTGGGTCGTCGGTGCTGGAAGACGGCAAGTATCTCTACAACCCGGTCACAGGGCAGATTGAGATCCAGTGGATCCAGGGCATCGGCAGTGAAAGCGCCGCGGCGCCGCAGGGCCGGTTGATGGCGACGGTGATCAACGGCATCCTGAGCCGCAAGCTGCCGTGGAGCCTGGTGTTGCTGGGCGTGGCGCTGGTGATCGGCATTGAGCTGTTGGGGATACGGTCGCTGACGTTTGCCGTGGGCGCGTACCTGTCCATCGGCACCACGCTGGCCATTTTCTGCGGCGGGGTGGTGCGCTGGATGGTGGACCGTGCGGCGCTGAAGGCCGGGGTGGCCGCCGAGACCGAGAGCGAGATCTCGTCCGGCAGTCTGTATGCGTCCGGGTTGATTGCCGCCGGGGGCATCATGGGGCTGGTGGGTGTGTGCGTCAAGATCTACGAGGATGTCACCAGCAGAACGTTCCCTCACTTCGCGACGACGAACCCGCTGTACAAGGACTGGGTCTCCGTGGTGATGTTTGGGATGCTGGCGTTCAGCCTCTACTACTTTGCCCGTAAACCGGTGGCGGGCGAGGTGCTGGAAGGGGACAGGGAGACAAGAGGATGAAGATAAAGACGACAGGTGCGGTGCTGGTTCTGGTTTGTGCGGCGATGTCCGTGCCGGCGCGGGCCGATGATGCGTCCAAGCGGGCCAAGGTGCAGGAGTTGTTCAACGTGATGCATGTGGACCGGATGACGGAGCAGATCACGTCCGTGGTACGGAAGCAGTTGGAAGCCTCCATGCGCGGCCTGCCCGGGCTGGCCCAGGCCACGCCGGAGCAGAAGAAGCTACTGAGCGATTACGAGACCAGGGTGATGGACCTGGTGGACACCAATGTGAGCTGGAAGGTGCTGGAGCCGCAGATGGTGCAGCTGTACCAAAGCACCTACAGCGAAGGCGAGATCGACGGCATTCTGGCCTTTTACAAGAGCCCGGTGGGCCAAAGCATGCTGGCCAAGACGCCGGAGCTGACCCAGAAGAGCATGGAGATCACGCAGGGCAAGCTGGCAGGGTTGCAGCCCCAGATCACGGAGATCTCGCAGGAGTTCTCCAAGCAGTACGCGGCAGCACAGACCACCGCTCCGAAGCCGGCGACGGGACCCCAGGGAGCAGCGGCCCCGAAGTAGGCGCCGACACGCCCGGAGCCGCCCTACTGCGAGGAGCTTACGACGGCGGGTTGATCCGGAGCCTCCCAGCCGTGTGAAGGCTGCCACGCGGTGGGCTGGATGACGCAGGCATCGACCCCGGGTATCCACCTGCCACGCTTTTCATAGATCACCCAGTCGGCCAACAGGAGTTCAGGCTGGAGGAGGACGAGCGTGGCGACGTACCGTTTGGTTTTCACGAAGGTTTCGGCGGCCCCGCGGATCGGGCGGCTTCGGCGCAGTGTGCCCCGGATCTGCGGGACTTCGTAGACTTGCAGATCGAGCACCGGATGCGCCCGGCCGTAGCTTCCCACCTCGCGTGCGAGCGTCTTCGGTGTGGTCATGTCGAAGTCGGCTGGAACATTACGGCGAAGCACCTCAGCCGGCAGCGCAAGGCGCAGCAGATCGGCGGCAAAGTCGGCGCAGTTGTGCCGGCCCAGGCTGTAGGTGCGGCGGTTCGGGCGACCGTTCAGCCAGTGCAGCGCGGCCCCTTCCTGCGCGGGGGTGGTGGCGAAGCTGTACACGAGGAGCCGGCGATCAAAGGCGGCCCCGATGCCTTCTTCCCAGTCGCCATAGGGCGGAGGAACGGGATCGCCGTGCTTGTTCAGGCGATCCGGCGTGTACGGCGTCAGGTGGGCCTCCCGATAGCGTTTGCGGAGGTCGGTTTCCACAGCGGCCGTCATCCAGGCGGGAACATGCGCGAGATCGTCCGTGCCGTACAGGAACACGGGCAAAGGGAACGCCAGCCAGTCCAGGTCAGGGTGCCGCAGGTCGTGGTAGCGGGAGACCACTGCGCCGAACTCGCCGGGACGGCAGGGGCGAAGCTGCACGGCCGTCTCCACGCAAAGGTTGTCGAAGTAGACCGAGGAATGGCCCACCGGCATCATGGTGCCGAACGAGCCAAAGGGCTCGCCCACGATCAGGGCCATGCGGGCGTGCGCCGGGACCGCAGAGAGCATGGCAAGCGCCAAAGCTGCGAGCGACGCACAGAGCCGGGCCAGGGCGAAGCGCCGTGGGCGCGGGCAGACGCGAAGATGCAGGGAGCCGAACACCGGAGGGGACGAGGACCTTTGACCCTATCGTACTGCGGCGCGAACGCTGCAAGCTGTTGAGCTGATCCGAAAAGGCTGGGATGCAGTCCCTGGGCGAGCCCATCCAGCAAGGCAGGAGCGCGTTTCCGCGACGAGTTTCCGCGCCCGCACCCTAGTTCCGCGCCTGCATCTTAGGGAGATCGAGGATCCCGCCATTGACGACGATTGTGACGCTCGGGATGGACTCCGAAGCGACTGCGTGGTTCGAAGCACAGCGGCAACGGTACTATCCGGCTGCGCTCAATCGCATCCCGGCGCACCTGAGTTTGTTTCATGCGCTGCCGGACGATCGCTCGGTACGGTACGCGCTGCGGGAAGCGGCGCGGACCACGGCGACGTTCCGCATGCAGGTGACGGGGGTGCGCTCCATGGGCCGGGGTGTGCTGTATGCGCTGGAGAGCCCGGACCTGATGCGCCTGCACGGGGGCCTCGCTGCGGGGTTCCGGACGTATCTGACTCCGCAGGACAAGCAGCCGTTGCGACCTCACGTTGTGGTCCAGAACAAAGTGGAACCGGGGGAAGCGAAAGCCTTGCTGGCGGACCTGGCGGCGCAGTTCACGCCCCGCGAGGTGGAGGCGGTAGGCCTGGATTGGTGGGAGTACCTGGGTGGCCCCTGGCGTCTGCTGGAGCGGTTTGCATTCCGCGGGGCGACGGGGGAGGCGGCTGCTGACCGCGGAACTCCGACCGAGGACCTTCGGGTGGAACGCGTCGGCTCGTTCACGATCGAGGCCCAACGCCTTCTGGAGGAGTACTACGACGCGTTGGCGGTGGTGAAGCGTGATGCCGCCGACGCGATGGAGCACCTGCTGCAGTACCCGCGCTCCGCGATGTGGCTGGCGTACGCGGGGGGCGAGATTGCGGGGTGCGTGGTCTTCAAGGCAGGCGTCCCGGAGCCACGGGCAGGGGAGTGCAAACGGCTGTATGTGCGGCCCGCCTACCGGCGCGGCGGGGTGGCCGTCGCCTTGATGGACGCGCTTGAGCGCTTTGCGCGCGAGGGCGGGATGGATTGGGTGTACCTGGACACGAACCAGGCGTTTGCGGCATCCGTGGCGCTGTACCGGCGGCGCGGGTATGAGGATTGCCCGCGCTACAACGACAACCCACAGGCGACCCTGTTTTTCCGCAAGCGCCTGTAGCGGCTTGCGCCACAGGGCAAGACCTGGAGCGCGGCGCAGAGGCGGCCGGTCTATGACGGTCCCGTGCGATAGACTAGCCGAATGGAACGGCGCGATGTCGGCATCCTTGGAGCAACAGGCACCGTCGGTCAACGGTTCATTCAGCTCCTCGCCAACCACCCCTGGTTCAACATCACGTGGCTTGCGGCGAGCGAGCGCAGCCAGGGAAAACCGTATGCCGAAGCCTGTACGTGGAAGCTGGACACGCCACTGCCGCCGCGCATTGCCGGGATGGTGCTGCAGCCGAACACGCCGGAGGCATCCGGAGCTCCTTTACCGCGCATCCTCTTCGCCGCGTTGGACGCGACCGTAGCGCGTGAGTTGGAACCGAAGTTTGCCGCGGCGGGATGCGCCGTGATCTCGAACTCGTCGGCTTTCCGCATGGCTCCGGATGTGCCCCTGGTCATTCCGGAGGTCAATGTCGATCACCTGGAGCTGCTGGAACAGCAGCCAACACGGAAGGGCTCGGGCGGCTATATCGTGACCAACCCGAACTGCTCGGCCATCGGCCTGGTGCTTGCGCTGAAGCCGCTGCAGCAGCGCTTCGGGATCGACTCACTGTTCGTTTCGACCATGCAGGCGGTCTCGGGGGCGGGCTATCCGGGCGTGCCGTCGTTGGACATTCTGGGCAACGTGGTGCCCTTCATCAAGAGCGAAGAGGAGAAGATGCAGGAGGAGTGCAACAAGCTCCTGGGCACCTTGGAAGGGAACTCCGTAACGCCTCTGCCGGCGAAGTTGTCGGCCCACTGCAACCGCGTGGCCGTGGAAGACGGCCACACCGAATGCGTCAGTGTGAAGCTGAAGACGGCGGCCACGTACGAGGGGATCGTCGCAGCCTGGCAGGAGTTCCAGCCCTTCGGTCCGACGGCATCGCAGTTCGGTGTCCATCTGCCGACCGCACCGATTCACCCGATCGAGTACGACACGACGCCCGACCGCCCACAGCCACGTCTGGATCGCATGCGCGGCAACGGGATGGCCGCGACCGTCGGCCGGCTTCGGCCTTGCCCGCTGCTGGACTGGAAGTTTGTGGTGCTTTCCCACAACACGCTGCGGGGTGCGGCGGGCGCGGCGGTGCTGAACGCCGAGTTGCTCGCGGTCTTGGGCAAGCTGAGCTTTAAGCAGTTTCCCCCGTTGGGCGCGGGTGCCACGGGCCTGAGGGACATCGCTGCGGAACCGGTGATGGTCGACGCGTGAGCACAGCGGATCCCAGAATTGTTGTAATGAAGTTTGGCGGCACCTCCGTGGAGGACGCCACCGCGATCCAACGCACCGGACGCATTGTGGCCGGGCGGCTGGCCAGGGGATTGCAGCCCGTGGTGGTGGTCTCCGCGATGAGCAAGGTGACCGATCAACTGCTGGCCTGTGCGGCTGCGGCTTCCGCCGGGCGCGGAGATCGCGATCCAGCGCTGGAGATTGCGGCGCGCCTGCGTACACGGCACCTCGACGCAGCGGCGCAGTTGGTGTCGGCGGCTGCGCTGGAGACCCTCAACGAAGACATCAACCGCGCGTTCGATTCGCTGGATGAGCTGGTGCGCGGAATCGCCATCGTCGGCGAATTAACCCCACGCACCTCAGACCTGATCGTGAGCTACGGCGAGCGCTTGTCCAGCGTGATGATCGCGGCCGGCTTCGCGGAGATGGGCCTCCCCGCCGCGCACGTCGATGCGCGCGAGGTGATCCTGACCGACGCTCACTTCGGCAAGGCCGTTCCCGATGAAGCGGCCATCGAGCGGGCGTTGTCCCTCAAGGTGAAGCCCTTGCTCGCCGCCGGCAAGGTTCCGGTGATGGGCGGTTTCATCGGATCGCACAATGAGGTGACCACGACGCTGGGGCGGGGCGGCTCGGACTACACGGGAGCGCTCGTCGGGGGTGGCCTCCATGCCGGTGCCATCGAGATCTGGACCGATGTGAACGGCATCATGACGACTGACCCGCGGGTCTGCCCCGACGCTCTGCGCGTGCGCACCATCAGCTTCGAAGAGGCGGCCGAGCTGGCTTACTTCGGCGCCAAGGTCCTTCATCCGGCCACCATCCTGCCCGCCGTGCAGAAGAACATCCCGGTATGGGTGTTGAACAGCCGCAACCCCGCAAACGAAGGCACGGTGATTACCGCAATGCCGCCCTCGTGCGCCAGCCCCTTCAAGTCGATCGCGGTGAAGAAGAGACTGACGATCATCGACATCGTGGCCAGCCGCATGCTGCTCGCGCACGGTTTTCTCAAGCTGGTGTTCGATGTGTTCGACAAACACAAGTGCGCGATCGACATGGTGTCCACGTCGGAGGTGTCCATCTCGGTGACGGTGGACAGCCGCGAGGCCTTGCCGGCGATTTCGGCGGAGCTTTCGAAGCTGGCGGACGTGAAGTTTGAAGGCAACAAGGCATTGATCTGCCTGGTGGGCGAGGATATTCGCGGCCAAAGCGGCATTGCCGGCCAGGTCTTCGGGGCCATCTCCCACGTCAACGTGCGGATGATCTCGCAGGGCGCCAGCGAGATCAACATGAGCTTCATGGTGAACGAAGAAGATGCGGAGGAAGCCGTGCGCGCGCTGCACCGGCAGTTCTTCCGCCAACCGGACCCGGCCGTGTTCGATACCCAAGCGCGCGCCGTGGCCACCGCTGTTTAGGAGATCCGATTTACTATGCGTGTCCTTGTTCTCGGTGTGGGGAAGACCGGCAAGCTCGTAGCCTCGGTTGCCGCCGGGCACGGCCACAGTGTGCATGTGCTGGATGCGAAGGAAAACAAGGACGCCTCGGCACTGACGGCTCCCTTTGTGGCCGGTTTCGACGTCGTGCTTGACTTCACCACGCCGGAGGCTGTGTTGGCCAACATGCGTGCCTGCCTGGCGAATGGCGCGAAGATGGTCGTCGGCACCACGGGATGGCATGCGAGCCTGCCGGACATGAAGCAGTTGGCCGAGCGTCGTGGGGCGTCCCTGCTGTACGGCTCGAACTTCTCGGTGGGTGTACAGATGATGCTGAAGATTGCAGCGGAGATGACCAGGGCTTTGAAGCCGGCTGGTTATACGTTTGCGATCACCGAGACGCATCATGCGACCAAGCTGGACGCGCCCTCCGGAACGGCGCTCACCCTGCGCGATACGGTGCGTGTCGCGTGTGGGATGGAGGACGTGCAGATCCATTCGATCCGGCACGGCGAAGCCGTGGGATTGCATGTACTGGAGGCGACGGGGCATGGAGATAAGATTCTGCTCACCCATGAGTCGCATTCACGGCAACCGTATGCCGAAGGCGCGGTCAGGGCGGCGGAGTGGCTGGCCCAAAAGAAGCCCGGAGTGTACGACTTCCGCGATATTTTCCAATCCTTGTAACTCTGCAAGCATGGGTGCGCTTGCCTTACACTACGCTGGATGCCGATTGCTGAAACGCACCCCCGAGCCTTTGCCGGGCTGACTTTCGACCAGAAACTCGACCGCCTTGCCGAAATCGCCGTCCGTGTAGGCCTGGGCCTTCGCCCGGGCCAGGAAATCGTGCTGAGTGCGCCGACAGACGCCCTGCCGCTGGTGCGCCGCATCACGCGCTATGCTTACGCGGCGGGCGCGAAGTATGTGACGACCCTGCTGTCCGATGACGAGTTGGTGTTAGCGCGGTTCCACCATGCCCCTGAGCTTTCCTTCGACTATGCCCCGCGATGGCTGCAGGACGGCGTGGCGAACGCGTTTCGCAACGGCGCGGCGCGCATGGCCATCACCGGGGCGGATCCTGCCTTGCTGGCGCGGGAGGATCCGGACAAGATCTCACGGGCCAACACCGCAGCGTCCCGCGCCAACAAGCCCGCAATGGACCTGATCACCCGGCATGAGATCAACTGGACCATCGTGGCCAGTGCCACTCCCGCCTGGGCCGGTCTGGTCTTTCCGGACGATCCCCCGGAACTCGCGATGGGCAAGCTGTGGGACGCGATCTTCAGGACATCGCGCATCACCTCCGACGATCCCCTGGCTGAGTGGGAGGCCCATGGCCGCACCCTGAAGCAGCGTGTGGATCTGCTGAACAGCAAGCAATTCCATGCCCTGCGCTTTTTCGCCGAAGACCAGAGCACCGATCTCACGGTCGGCCTGGCCGACCAGCACCTGTGGGCGGGGGGCGGCACGGTGGCCGGCAACGGTGTGTTCTGCCAACCCAACATTCCGACGGAGGAATGCTTTACGACGCCGCACAAGGACCGGGTCTCCGGCCGGGTGAGCGCCACGAAGCCGCTGTCGCACCAGGGCACGTTGATCGAGAACATCCAGTGCACCTTTGAACAGGGACGCATTGTGAAAGCGACGGCCACGGCGGGGGAGGCGGCGCTGAACAAGCTGATCGCCACGGATGACGGTGCACGTCAACTCGGCGAAGTGGCGCTGGTGCCGCACAACTCGCCCATTGCCCGCTCCGGCATGTTGTTCTACAACACACTGTTCGATGAGAACGCGGCGTCGCACATCGCCCTCGGGCAGGCGTACTCGACCTGTCTGATCGGCGGCGAGAAGATGTCTGACGAGCAGCTTGCGGCACTAGGCGCGAACGACAGCCTGATCCATGTGGACTGGATGATCGGCGGACCCAACGTGCATGTGGATGGCATTGCCCGGGATGGCGCTGCCGAACCGCTGATGCGCTCCGGCAACTGGGTGTAAGCGCGCCGGTCCGGTCTTCGGTCAAAGCCGCAGCAGCTCCCGTTGGCGCGGCCCCGTGACCATGGCCTTGCCAGGCCGGGTAATCATGTTCACCTCACTGCGTACCCCAAAATCCCCGGGAAAGTACAGCCCGGGCTCCACGGAGAAGCACGTATTGGGCAGGAGCAGCCGCTCGTCGTGGGTTTCAAGGTTGTCCAGGTGGGCGCCGTTGCCGTGCAGCTCGGTCGCGATGTTGTGCCCGGTCCGATGAGTGAAGAAGGGCCCAAAGCCGCCGTCCCGAATGACCGAGCGCGCCGCGTCGTCGGCCTCCCATCCGGCGATGGGCTGCCCTGCGGCGTAGGCCTGCTCCACGCGGGCGATCGCCGCATCGCGGGCATCGCGCACCAGCGAGAAAACCTGCTCCTCTCGCGGGGTCGGGGCCCGGTCTACCACGCCGGTCCAGGTCACGTCGTACCACACGGAGCCTTCTTCCCCGGCCAGCTTCGCCCAGCAATCGATCAGCACAAAGTCGCCGGAGCCGATACGCCGGGAGCGCTCCGCGGAGGGCTCATAGTGGCTGTCCGCCGAGTTGGGCCCGGCACTCACATTGGGCCCGTGATCGGTCCACAGCCCCTCCCTTCGCATGCCCTCGAGCAGGAACTGCACCATCGAAAACTCATCGGTGCCCTCGCTCGAGCGGACCAGCTCCTTGATCCGCCGCCAGGTTGCGTCCAACACGCGGTCCAGACGCTCCTGCGCGACAAAGTGTGTGGCGATCTGCGATTCACTCAGCACTGCCTCGAACTGGCTGACCAGATCGGCCGAACTCACCACCTGCTTGCCCAGCGAGCGCACGAGCTCCACCGTGCCGGCGTCGACCATGCTCACGTACATGATGGCGTTGCGCGGCGAGTATTGCATGGCCAGGGTGTTTGCCCCGCCAAGCATGGCCGCCAACCCCGCCTCCAGCTCCTGCCAGGACGAGTACTCGCGTTTGGCGCCGGGAACGGTGTCCAGCTTGCCCGCCTCAATCCGGTGTACCAGCTTGCGGGGCTCACCATGCGCCGGAACAAAGCAGAACCAACGACGCGAGACGAAGCTCTGCGAATCCAAGCCCAGCACGCGATAGGCGATCGGGTCGCGGTGGTGATGGTCGTAAAACAGCCAGCCGTCGATCTTCGCTTCGTGCAGAGCAGCTTGAATCCGTTCCAGGTTCATGGGCCCATGGTACGGCAACGGACCGTGTGGGCTACTTCATGCGAGGGCTCACCCACGCTACGCTTGCCCGGAGCTTCGAGGGACGCAGATGTGGTCTCGCTCACGCCCGATGGATTTTTAATGGGTTCTGGCTTACATTCGGTGGCGAATGTCTCCCCTCTTCGGTGTGCCTCATTGCGCAGCAGATGTCCGCGCCCCCGCGTCACCCGTCCCCGCCATTTGCGCGCCCACACAGCCAAGCTTGCTTGCGTTTCGCGGTCCGCGGGCTTGCTTGGCCACACTGTCCCCGGGCCAAACCGTGAAAGGGGTCCCTGCATGAAGTTCCTTCTGCTTTTCGGCCTTCTCCTCTGTTCCGCTTTGCCTTCATTGGCCCAGAGTAGCTCGCAGCCCGGTTCCTCCTCGGGTACGGTCGCGCGGAGCGAAGAGATCCAGCAGCTTCGTGCCGAACTCGCCCGGATTTCAGCGCGGCTGGACGCGCTGGAAGGCACCGGATCGGTCGCCCCAACGACGGCAGCCGCGCCCAGTGCTCAGCCCGCCCCCGCAGAGACTGCCAGCCAGCCCACGCCGGCCACGCAGCCGGGCTCAGCCCCGAGCGTGGCCGCCACGCCGTCGTCGGGATCTCAGACGCCCAGCACCATCCAGCCCACAGCGACGGCGGCGCAAGCACCCACCGAGACGAAGAGTTCCTTCCCCGAGCTGCCCGGCGGCGCTACTCTCAACTTCACCTTTGACGGCTACTACGAGTTCAACTTCAACCAGCCGCCCGGCCGCGTCAACGATCTCCGCGCCTACGATGTCCTCTCTAACGTCATCAGCATCAATCAGGCCGACCTCGTCTTCGAACTCGCCCCTGACCTGGAACGGCATCGCCGCTACGGCCTCCGGCTGGATCTGCAATACGGCCAGGCCACAGACACCCTGCAGGGCAACCCAGCCAACGAACCCCGACCCACGATCTACCAAAACATCTTCCAGGCCTACGGAACCTACGTTCTCCCCGTCGGCAAAGGGCTGACCCTGGACGTAGGCAAATGGTCAAGCTCCCTCGGCGTGGAAGGCAACTATACCAAGGACCAGAGCAACTACACCCGTTCCTTCTTCTTTTACTTCCTGCCCTTCTACCATGAGGGCGCGCGCGTCGGGTACCAGGTCAACGACAAGTTCAAGTTCAACTACTGGATCGTCAACGGCACAAACCAGTCAGAGCCCACCAACGGCTACAAGGACGAGCTCTTCGGCTTTGTCCTGACCCCGAGCAAGAAAGTAACCTGGACGAGCAACTACTATCTCGGCCAGGAGCACCCCGACAATGCCCAGGCGACCGGCTGCATTATCCCCGAGCAGCCGGGCCTGTGCGTGAACCCCATCATCCCCGCGCCCAACGGCAAGTTGCACATCTTCGACAACTACGTCACCTGGCAGGCCACGCCCAAGCTGGCCCTCACTGGGGAAGGGGATTATTTCATCTACCGGCTCTGGAAGCAGGCCGCGCCCGGGGAGTCTTCCGCTCCCCAGCACCTGGACGGCGGCGCCGCCTACGCGCAATACCAGCTCACCCCCTTGACCTCGCTGGCCGTCCGCGGCGAATACATGTCCGACCGCAACGGCCTCTTCAGCAACGAGAACCAGGCCCTCAAGGAAGCGACCGCCACCTACAAGCGTAATGTCGCCGATAACTTCGACGTCTTCTTCGAGTTCCGCCGCGACTGGACCAACATCGACTACTTCCGCACCCACAACCCGAACGTCCTGGCTAATCACCAAAACACCGCGGCGATCGGTCTGGTCTGGTGGTATGGCGGAAAGCAGGGAAGCTGGTAACGAGCTTTGGCTCCATCCCTCCCAAATGCCCAAAGAACCCCTCCGGCCGGAGCATGTAGAATGTGTACGCAACGGTACACAAGAAAGGTCCTATGGAAACCGTCAAGGTCGGCATGCGCGAATTTCGTGACAACCTCGCCAACTACGTCTTACAGGGAGGCGCCCCGGTCGCCGTCACGCGGCATGGCGATACGGTAGGCTACTTCATCCCTACACGCCGGCGGCCCACACAGGAACAACTTGAGGCGTTTCAGGCGAGTGCCGCACGATGGCAGCAAGAGATGGAGAGGGCAGGGGTTACTGAAGACGAATTGATGGAGGACTTCATACGGCTGCGTAAGGCTGATCGTAAGTGATCAAACATAAGCCATTGGTTCTCGATGCAAACGTCATCATGCGTGCTGTGCTTGGCGTGCGAGTGGGTGAACTCATTCAAGCCTCTCTCAGTGGCGTCTTCTTCTATGCTCCCGCCATCGCTGTCGAGGATGTGCATCGTCATCTGCCTGCGGTGGTCTTGAAGCGTGGCATGAACCTCAGGCAAGCCGAAGGCCGCTTACGTGAGTTCGAGGCCTTCGTCGAAGTCGTGGAGGAAGCGTCCTACGCCATCCACGAACAAGCAGCCCACGAACGGATCGACCATCGTGACTCAGCCGACTGACCCATCGTCGCCACAGCCCTGCTTCTCGACGCTCCGATCTGGACCGAAGACCAGGACTTTTTCGGGTGCGGTGTCGCCACGTGGACCACCGCAACCGTGGCGCAATACTTTCGCCTGTGACTCAACCCTCACGGCTGCACACCGGCGCGGAAGTGCGGCCCTTGAGCCGCATGCTCCTCCTGCCAGACGGCGTCCGGGTGCTCTTCCAGCTCCGGACGAACACCTGAGGTCGCCTGGGACAGCAATTCGATCGGCGCCTTGGGCGTACGGTCTATGTAGAGCAGCCCGTTGACTTCCTGGTAGGTGTCCGTGAGCTGGGTGTAGCAGAAGCCCGCGAGTGCCGGCAAATTGCGCACGGCTTCCAGCAGCTTCTGGTAGCGCTCCAGGAAGTCCTCGGAGGTCTGCGAGCGCGAGTAGCCCCAGGTCTCCTTCTTGTCACCGCCGTAGGCGATGCCGCCGAACTCGCTGAGCACGATGGGCTGGCTGGTCGTCACTTCGGTGGCGCCCAGGGTCAGCACGCGGCCACCCGGCCGCTCACGTTTCCACAGCTTGGTCTCGATGTCATTCAGCCCATAGCGCGTGGTGATGCGCTCGGGCTTCTCGTCGTAGTCGTGGATGCCGATGATGTCGGTCGCCACGCTCTCCCAGCCATCGTTGCCGATCACCGGGCGATCCGGATCGATCGACTTCGTCAGGTGGTACAGACCCTGCACATAGTGCCGCTGCGCCGGGCTCTCCGGCAGATCCGGTACACCCCAGCTCTCATTGAACGGAACCCACGCGATGATGCAGGGATGGCTTCTGTCGCGCTCCAGCACTTCCAGCCATTCGCGCGACAGC
>CAXUNH010000054.1:15741-20502 GCA_964252405.1 uncultured Acidobacteriaceae bacterium
GTGTAGCGATACGCGCTGGGCATCTCTTCCCACACCAGCAGACCGGCCCTATCCGCCAGATACAGAAACCGCTCCGACTCGATCTTCTGGTGCTTGCGCACGCCGTTGAAGCCCAGACGCCGCACCAGCTCAATGTCGCGCCGTAAAGCATCGTCATCGGGCGGTGTCAGCCCGGTCTCTTTCCAGTAGCCCTGGTCCAGAACCAGACGCAACGGCAGCGGACGCCCGTTCAGGATGAAGCGGTCCCCCTGGGTTGCCGTGGCCCGGAGGGCCGTGTAGCTGAAGACGCGGTCCAGTACCTCGCCTTTGGCCGTTCGCAGCTCAATCTCGGCCTGAATCAGCGTAGGCGAGTTCGGGGACCAGAGCAGGCTGTTGCGCGAATCGTCGATGCCCGGGTCCGACAACGCAATGCGCCGGTGCACCTCACCCGCCACCACCGCGTAGCGGTCCTCCGCGATGATCTGACCCCCAACGCTCAGTTTCACGTTCAGCTTCAACGGTTGCGCCTGGGAGCCCTGCTCGCGTCCGGTGATCTGCGAATCGCGCATGCCGTTCTCAAGGATCCGTGCTTCCAGCCCGATATCCCAGTGCTTCAGACTGCTCGTCCAATAAATGGATCCGATCCTGGTAGAGCTCACCGTTTCCAGCCACACCTCCTGCCAGATGCCGGTCGTCCGCGGGTACCAGATGGAGTGCGGCTCGAGCTTCCAGTCCTGCTTGCCGCGCGGCTTCTCCAGGTCCAGCGAGTCATCCTCCGCCCGGACCACAATCTCCTGCACGGGGCCGTCCACCAGGGCATGGGTGATGTCCGCGCAGAACGGCGTGAACCCGCCCTGATGCGAGCAGACCCTCATTCCGTTCACCCACACCGTCGCCTGCCAGTCCACTGCCTCAAAGTGCACCAACAGGCGCTTGCCCGCGGGCAGAGATTCCTGTTCCCAGGTCCGCCGGTACCACACCGCGGTGTAGAAGCCCTGATCGCCGACGCCGCTGGCCTGGGTCTCCGGGCTGAACGGGACAGTGATGGGGCACTCCCACTGCACCTGGCTGGGCGTCTCGTAGTGCTTGCCGCGCCCGCGGCAGAAATCCCACTGCCCATTCAGAGTGCGCCACAGCTCACGCCGCATCTGCGGCTTTGGGTGATACGCCTCGCTGCCGTCGCGCAACTGCGTCAACCACATCTGTTCGGCTTGCAAACTGCTCATCCACATCCCCAGTCCATCCGCTGCCTCTCCGTGCAGCCTCTGCTCTCAGACGTATCACAACCGAGGAAGTTCCCACATGCCGAGCGCCCTACGGGATTCTGCTACCAACGGGGGATCACCCCTTCCGCTGCAGCTCATCAAAGTGCTCCGAACTCTCTCCTGCCGCCCTATTTGCGGCGAGCGCGGCACGGCGCTTGGACCGCCTTGCTGATGGGTACTCTCGCCAGGCGCAACGGTGAGCGGCTTCGTACCCCCACGGTTACGGCATCGTCCAGGGCGTAGGGATGGGCTCGGGGTGGTAACGTACGCGGGTAAGCCGTAGGAGGGCGTTTCGAGCGGGTTTCTCAACGTAAAGGTACGTCACGGAGGAGACGCCCAACAGGGCCGGAACCATGAATCGTGCATGTTCCAGCGCCGGCGGAACGTGGTGAAAGATCTCGCGAACCCAGTATTGGAGCAGGTAGATGCTGTAGCTGATCTCACCCGCGAACTGAAAGGGCTTCGCGGACAGCATCTGCGACCGCCACCCCGCGAGCACATACACCAGCAGCAGCAAGATGGGAGCGATCCCGCTGTTACGAACCGTCATATACGGCAAGCGGGCCGAAACATAGAAACCCGCCACGCACAGCAGCGTCGCTCCAAGCACCACGCGCCCGCTGAACGACCGCGGATACCGGCGGAAATGCGCGCCTGCAAACATCCCCATCAGAAACTCGCCGAGAAATGCCGGCGGGCTTCCGCAGTAGTAGAGGAGCTTGCGCTGGGAGCCGGGCGAGACGCCGAGCGCGAGCGCGAGCTGCTGCTCGCTGGCGAGGATGGGCTGGATGAGAAACAACAACCAGAGCCCGACGATCCACCACCGCCAGCGGCGGAGCTGCCCGCTGACCAAGGGGAGCAGGAAGGGAAAGAGAAGATAAAAGAAGGCCTCTACCGAGAGCGTCCATGCCGGTGGGTTTCCAAAGAACAGCAGAGACGGGAACCAGTCCTGCACGAGGAGGAGCACGGCCGGAACGGAGCCCGGCTCCAGGCGTTCACCCGCCTCGCGAGTCACCTTCAGGGCGAAGGGTGTCATCAGGGCGAAGGCGAAGACGTACATCGGATAGACCCGGGCAAAACGCGCCAGGTAAAAACGTCCGCGCTGCGTGACCTGAGCATGGCTGTATGCGAGAACAAACCCGGACAGCACGAAAAACAAAGGCACGCCCAGGAAACCTTGCGTGAAGAAAGGTGCAGCGACTCCGTGCAGCCCAGCCTTCAAGGAGTAGTGGAAGGCCACAACCATCATGGCAGCGAAGATCCGGAGTGCGGTGAGGTTGGGCAGAGGAGCCGCCCGGAGAGAGTTGTCTGCAGAGGAGAGCCGCATGGCCGACTCGGATTATATGATCCGGAGCCTGCGGCAGGCCTCGGGTCAACCGTTGTTCCCAAAGGCGAAGAGGCCGGGATCGCTCCCAGCCTCTTCGCTCCTTTTGACGTGTTGTGCGACGGACTAGACCCCGGCGCCCACCGGTTCGCGCTCCTTGGCTGCGGCGAGTTCGGCCATTTGCTGCTGCTTCTTCTTCTCGGCGGAGTTCTGCCCCAGGTCCGCGGCCAGCTTCTCCGTAGTGAAGGCTTCGATCATGTCGCCGACGCGGATGTCCTTGAAGCCCTGGAGATCGATACCGCACTCCATGCCCATGCGGACATCGGCCACGTCGTCCTTGAACCGCTTGAGCGAGGCGATCTTGCCCTTCCAGACCTCTGCCCCGTCGCGCAGGACGCGGACCTGCATGTCGCGCTTGATCTGACCATCGCGAACACTGCAGCCGGCGATCTGACCGACCTTGGTGATCTTGAAGACGTTGAGCACCTCGGCGCGGCCTTCGTAGTTCTCCCGGTACACCGCATCCAGAAGCCCCAGCATCGCCTTGGTCATCTCGTCCTGCAGCTCGTAGATGATCGAGTGCAGACGGATCTCGACGTTTTCGCGATCGGCCAACTCCTGCGCCTTGCGCTCTGGCCGGACGTTGAACCCGATGACCACGGCGTTGGACGCCGAAGCCAGCAGGATGTCCGACTCTGTGATGGCACCGACACCTGAATGGAGCACCTTGATGCGCACCTTCTCGGTCGACATGCGGGTGAGGGAGTCAGCCAGCACTTCGACCGATCCTTGCACGTCGCCCTTGAGGATGAGGTTGAGGTCCTTGACCCCGGCCTGCTTGATCTGCTCGGCCAGGCCTTCCAGCGACACACGCGAGCTCTTGGAAAGCTGCGCCTCACGCTCTTTCAGCTTCCGGTACTGCGCAATGCCCTTGGCCTTGTCGCGGTCCGCCATCACCAGGAAGGTGTCGCCGGCATCCGGAATGCCTTCCAGACCTAGAATCTCGACCGGCGTCGACGGCCCAGCCTCGGTGATCGCACGGCCACGATCGTCGAACATGGCGCGAATCTTGCCGAAGGTATTGCCGACGATGTAGCTGTCGCCCGTCTTGAGCGTTCCGTTCTGCACCAGAATCGACGCCACCGCACCGCGACCGCGGTCCAACTTGGCTTCAATCACGGTACCCACGGCGGGCCGCTCCGGGGTGGCCTTCTGTTCGTTCACGTCCGCAACCAGGCAGATCATCTCCTCGAGCTGATCGAGGTTCTTCTTCTGCTTGGCCGAGACCATGACGAACTCGGTATCGCCGCCCATCGACGTCGCCTGCACACCACGCGCCGCCAACTGATTCATCACCCGCGACGGATCGGCCTCTGGCTTGTCAATTTTGTTGACTGCCACGATGATCGGCACCTTCGCCGCCTTCGCATGGTCGATGGCTTCAATGGTCTGGGGCATCACGCCGTCATCGGCTGCCACAACCACCACGACAATGTCGGTGATCTTGGCGCCGCGGGCACGCATGCGAGTGAAGGCCTCGTGACCCGGGGTGTCCAGGAACACGATCTCGCGCCCGAAGGCGGGAGAATCCGGTTTGCTGACGTGCACCTTGTAGGCGCCGATGTGCTGCGTGATGCCGCCCGCTTCGCCGCCCGCCACGTCCGTGGAACGGATCGCGTCCAGCAGTGACGTCTTGCCGTGGTCGACGTGACCCATGATGGTGACCACCGGCGCGCGCACCACCTCGACCATGTTCGAAGTGTCCTCGAGCAGACCTTCGATCGCCTCGTTCTCCAACTGCTCTTCGACCGAGATGATCTGGGCGTCGGCGCCGAAGGAGCGCGCCACTTCCTTGACCAGCTCCGAATCGAGCGACTGGTTGACGGTCACCATAACGCCGCGGATCAGCAGCGTCGCAATCAGATCCTTGCCGCGCACATCGAGCTTCTCGGCCAGGTCCTTCACCGAAATGCCTTCGGTCACCGTGATGGTCTTGGTGATGGGCACTTCGCCCATGGGGATCTGCGCCGCGCCCATGCGCGGGTTGTAGCCCTTGATTGCGACTTCCTTGTTCTTCTCGTAGCGCGGCGCTCCGCCGCCAGGACGCCGCGAGTTCCGGACAGGACGCCCGGGTGCGGGCGCGTCTGCCGGGGGTAAGAGCCCGCCGGGGCCGGTGCCCATGCCCGGACGTGC
>CAXUNH010000055.1:0-20351 GCA_964252405.1 uncultured Acidobacteriaceae bacterium
GGTGGCGGCGATCACGGGCATAATCACTAGCCACGAAAGGAAGGGGAGAGCGCGGAATGAGGCTTGAAGTGGTTTTTTGACCTCCTTGGTTCGCTAAAATTCGACCATGGCCGCCGGTACTCCCGCACTCTCCCCAAACATCCTCGCCAAGTATCAGCCCGTCATCGGCCTCGAGGTCCACGTCCAGCTCCTCACGGCAACCAAAAACTTCTGCGGCTGCAAAAACGAATACGGCGGCGAACCGAACACGCACATCTGCCCCGTCTGCCTCGGCCTCCCCGGCGCGCTTCCCGTCCTGAACCGCGACGCCGTCGAGAAAGCCGTCCTCGCGGCCGAGGCGATCGGCTGCCGCATCAACCAAACCTCGGTCTTCGCCCGCAAAAACTACTTCTACCCCGATTCCCCCAAGGGCTACCAGATCTCGCAGTTCGACAAACCGCTCGCCGAGTTCGGCAACATCACCGTCACCGACGCGGACGGCAACCCCAAGCCCATCGGCATCACCCGTCTCCACCTCGAAGAAGACGCCGGCAAGAGCCTCCATGACGGCTTCGCCGACTCCAACACCCGCACCTACATCGATCTGAACCGCTGCGGCACCCCTCTCATCGAGATCGTCTCCGAACCCGACATCCGCACCCCCGACGAAGCTTTCGAATACCTCACCCGCCTCAAGGAAATTCTGCTCTACACCGGCGTCTCCGACTGCAACATGGAAGAAGGAAGCCTCCGTTGTGACGCGAATGTAAGCGTCATGCTCAAGGGCGCAGACAAGTTTGGCACCAAGGCCGAAGTCAAGAACGTCAACAGCTTCCGCTACATCCGCGCTGCCCTCGAATACGAAATCGAGCGCCAGATCGGCGTCCTCGAAGACGGCGGCCGCGTCGTCCAGGAGTCCCGCCTCTGGAACAACGCCGAAGGCCGCACCTTCTCCATGCGCTCCAAAGAACAGGCCCACGACTACCGCTACTTCCCCGAGCCCGACCTTCCACCACTCGTCGTCGGCCAAGCCTGGCAGAAAGCTATCCTCGCCGGCATGCCCGAGCTCCCCGAAGCCCGCCGCGCCCGCCTCGCCGCCGACTACGGCCTCAGCACCCAGGATGCCGCCACGATCGCCGCCGACCGCGCCTTCGCCGATCGCTTCGAACTCGCCGCCAAACTGGCGAAATCCCCCCGCCGCGTAGCCTCCATCCTCCTTTCGGAGATCACCGCCCGCCTCCGCGCCGCTGAGATCGAGGATTTCGGCAAGTCTCCCGTCACCCTCGAAGGCATCGTGCTCGCCGCCGACCTCACCGAAGCCGGCGAGATTAGCTCCAGGCAGCTCAAGCAGCTTCTCGACACCTGCTTCGCCGAAGGCAAAGACTTCCCCTTCGTCTACAACCGCGACAAGCCCCAACAAATCTCCGACACCTCCGCCCTAGAAGCCATGATCGACCAGGTCATCGCCGCCAACCCCGCCCAGGTCGCTCAGTTCAAGGGCGGCAAGCGCACCGTCTCCGCATTCTTTGTGGGCCAGGTGATGAAGTTAAGCAAGGGCCAGGCGAACCCAGCCCTGTTGAACGAACTCGTCATGAAAAAACTAGACGCGCGATAACGCCCTTGCCGGTCGGAACTTCCTGTGCCCTCGTCCGGTCCCATAGCTCACTGACCCCATCGTGACTGCTTTTGGGGCGGCTTTGGCGTACCATTCAGCGCCGCTCACCCGTCCGTTGCACAGGCAATGTAGGCTACCGGTTGATCTATCGATCCCGGACCTGCGCAGCGCCGGGTGAACCAAAGTGCGCCTCTATCAAGGCCAACGCGTCTTCCCGGCTATGAACGGCGCCTTCGAGCTGCGCGTCCTCGGCCATGGTAAGCATCTCGCGAAATCCAGGGCCCGGCCGATATCCTGCCCGGATGAGGTCATTGCCCGTCAACAACAACGTGGGCTTAATCTCCTCCGTGCTCAGCTCCTGGAGGTGTTTCTTCGCGTACGTATACGGTCCAAGCATCCGGTGAGAACTCATGACATCGGCATAGTGCAGCTCCAGGTGCTCGTCGAACCGAGGTAGGCGAAGAAAGCGCTTCAAGGTCGACGCCTTCATCTTCGG
This sequence comes from uncultured Acidobacteriaceae bacterium, assembly GCA_964252405.1. Classification (GTDB taxonomy): domain Bacteria; phylum Acidobacteriota; class Terriglobia; order Terriglobales; family Acidobacteriaceae; genus Granulicella. The sequence goes on from CAXUNH010000055.1 coordinate 2,091, forward strand.
CACGTCCCCGAACTGCATGTGGTGTTTCACCAACGCCAGGATCTGAGCACAGTCTTCGGTGGAAAACCGGAGCCGGTTCAGGATCGCCCTGGCCACAGACACTCCGATCTCCGCGTGCCCGTTGAAGCGTATGCGGTCGCCCGGCTTGTGCGGATCCGCCGGTGTGAACGTAGGGGGCTTGCCCACGTCGTGCAGCAGCATGCCCCACGCAAGGGTTGGGCTGGCGCCGACAGGAAGGTGCTCCAGCAGCATCAGTGTGTGGACCCAGACATCTCCCTCGGGATGGTATTCCGGCGGCTGTTCACAGCCCTTCATGCGCGTAACCTCCGGCAACAGCACCGGGAGCAGGCCGCTCTCGTCCAGCAGCTGAAAGCCTCGGCGCGCGGCACCTTCGGTCAGAATTTTCGTCAACTCGTCCCGGATACGCTCGCAGGAGATCACGGTGATCTGGGGCGCAAGCTGCTGCATCACACGCATCGTTTGAGCCTCAATCTCGAAGCCAAGCCGGGATGCAAACCGCACGGCACGGAGCATCCTGAGCTTGTCTTCCGTGAACCGCCGCACGGGATCCCCAATGGCCCGGATCACCTTTCTGGAGAGATCCGCCTGGCCACCGACAAAGTCCAACACACAGTCGGCGACCGCTTCTCCCGCCTCGAAGCGCATCGCATCCAGCAGCAGACCATTTACGGTGAAGTCGCGCCGCAGGACATCCTCGCGCGGGCTCGCAGCAAACGACACAGTGTCGGGGCGCCGTCCATCGAAGTAGGCCCCATCTGAACGAAAGGTGGCCACTTCGGTTGCAACACGCTCGCCTTCGGTGTGGCTGATGACCAACACCACACCAAAGTGCGCGCCCACAGCTTCCGTGCGGGGAAACAGGCGCATCACGACGTCCGGAGGAGCTGCCGTGGTCACGTCGAAGTCGTTGGGAGCCCGCCCCAGAAGTAGATCGCGCACGCAACCGCCGGCAAAATAGGCCTGAAATCCCTCGGATCGCAAAGCCTGCACGATCGCCAGGGCGGCCCCGTACTCCGGGTTGACGATTCGTGGCACACACGTTGGATGCTGCCCGCGGCTGCTCATTCCCGGGCGGCGAGCGAAGCGCATGGACGCCTGTGGTCGGTATTACGGGATCAGTGCAGCGTCTCCGGGATGACCGCATATTGGAGCAGTAATTCGAAGGGCACAATCTCCAGCGTGGCCTCGTGCGTTGCCTCCAGCACCACGGGGCATCCGGCACCGGCGCGCTGTGCCTCCAGCCACCGAGCCGCACAGACGCACCAGCGATCGCCCGGCTTCAGTCCCGGAAACCCATACTGCGGCAGGGGCGTGGTCAGGTCGTTTCCAAGACGCGCCGAGGTCTCCAAAAACTGCTCGTTGACCACACAACATACCGTGTGAAGCCCGAGGTCGTCTAAGCCGGTGTTACAGCAACCATCGCGATAAAACCCGGTTACCGGGTCCTGACCACAACTCTCCAGCGGTTGCCCGAGTACATTCTTCTGTCTCTTCTTCGTCTCGCTGCCAGCCATGCGGCTGATTGTAGTGCCGGAACGACCCCGGGCGAAAGCACCGCCCCCTGACGATACGGCCTACTGCAGCAGCGTGGTCGAACCCGAGACAGGTGGCGCGATGGGCAAGGAGATGCGGATGGTGGTGCCGCGGCATCGGCCCTTGGTGGAGGTGCGTAACCGAAGGGAGCCCCCCTGCTCTTCGACGATCCCACGCGTCACCCAGAGACCCAGCCCCGTACCACGCTCCCCCTTCGTGGTAAAGAAGGGCTCGAAGATGGATCGAAGATTTGCCTTGTCGATGCCATGACCGGAATCGGAGACTGTCACCACCGTGGAGGTTCCGAGCACCCGGGCCCGCAGGGAAACATGCCCACCCGTCTGTTCCATTGCCTCCAGAGCATTGCCGACCAGATTGGCAAAGACCTGCCGCAATGACGGATCGAAGTGGGCGCGGTCCAATCTCGGCCCATAGGTGGCGCTGATCTCGATGCCATGCTGCGCGGCCCGGGAGGCGAACAACTGAACGACTTCTTTCAGCAGGCTCTCCATATCCAGGGTGCGCCCGGGCGCCTTGCGATAAAAGCTCAGCGTGGACCGGGTGATGTGGCCCACGCGGTCCAGTTCGCGCGCCGCAACGTTGACCAACTCCTGCGCCTGAGGCGGAAGCCCGTTCATCTGAAGGAGATAGAAGATGTTGGTCAGTGCTTCCAGGGGATTGTTGATCTCATGGGCCAGGGTGTTCGCCATCCGGCCCGCAGCGGCCAGCCGCTCGGAGTTGATCAGCCGCGACATCAGATCTGCCGTCTCGCGCTCTGCGGCGCGACGAGCCGAAATGTCCTCCACCACCCAAAGCAGACTCGTCTCCGGAACACCGGTCACGCCATCATGACGAAGGAGCGAGACGGTAAGCTGCGCTGGAAAGGTGGCGCCATCCGTGCGCAGCAGGCTGCGTTCCACGCGATAACCGCTGCGCGTTCCGGCCAGCAACTCACTGAGCAGCGCTGCGTCCAGGCCCTGTTCGGAAGGAAGCAGAAAGTCTTCCAGCTCCAGGGCGGCGAGCTTTTCCTGCGGCAGACCCAGCATCTCTGACAAGCGCTGATTCACCAGCACAAACTGCCCCAGAACCGTGGTGTGCGCCATGCCCACTGCGGCCTGGTTGAAGGTAGCCGAAAACCGCTGCTGCGCAAGCCGGAGCTCCGCCTCTGTGCGCACCCGCTCCCGGCGCCGGTCGGCCTCGCTGAGTTCGCGTTCAATCGCCGGCAGCAGCCGTTCCAGGTGGCCTTTGAGCACGTAGTCGTGGGCGCCGGCACGCATGGCGTTCACGGCCGAGACTTCATCGATCGTTCCGGAGACGATGATGAACGGCAGGTCCACACCCGTCGCCTGGATCAACGCCAGGGCGTCGCGTGCGCCAAAGCTCGGCAGCGTGTAGTCGGCGATCACCAAATCCCAGGGCTTGGCATCCGTCAAGGCTTCTTGCAGTTGAGCCGCAGTCTCTACACGCCGTGCGTCCGCAGCATACCCCGCCCGAACCAGGTGCCGCTGCAACAGCACGGCATCCTCCTCATAGTCTTCAATGATGAGGACGCGCAGCGGCTTGCGGGTTGTGCTTACAGCGCCGGAGGACATTGGTTCAGGAGCAACCAGTACATGCCAAGTTGCTTGGTGGCCTCGGCAAAATCGGTGAAGTTCACAGGCTTGCGGATGTAGCTGTTCACACCCAGACGATAGCTGGCAACGATATCCCTTTCCTCATCGGACGAGGTCAAAACCACCACCGGCAGAAGCGCGGTTTTATCAGAGGCGCGAATGGCCCGCAGCACGTCCAGACCTTCGACCTTGGGAAGCTTCAGATCCAGCAAAACAAGCTGCGGCATCCGCTGCGAACCGTCCAAAATGCCGCGCATGAAGGCCAGAGCCTCCTCCCCGTCGCGGGCAACGTTGATGTCGTTAGCGACGTTCGCCTTGCGTAGCGCGCGGATCGCCAGCGCCTCGTGATCCGGATCGTCCTCTACCAGCAGAATCATGCTTTCACTCATCTCAAAAGTGCCTTTCGGCTGAGTCCTTCAGGTCGTCCCTACCGGTTTAGCGTAAATGAAAAAGTCGCTCCCTCCCCGGTTGCCCCTTCTGCCCAGATCTTTCCATGATGCCGGCGAACGATGCGCGACACCGTAGCCAGTCCGATGCCCGATCCCTTGAAGTCCCGGTCACCGTGCAGGCGTTGAAATGCAGTAAACAGCCGGTCAACATACTGCATGTCGAACCCTGCCCCATTATCCCGGATAAAGTATACGGTCTGGCCATTCTGTTCGGTCTGCCCGAACTCAATACGGGGATGAGGGGTCTTGGAGGTGAACTTCAGGGCGTTGCCCAGCAGGTTCTCGAAGGCCACGCGCATCAGCCGCGGATCCGCCTCCGCCATCACCTGAGCCTGCGACACAAATTCCACCTCGCGCCCCGCTTCAGTCGCGATCAGTTCGCCGAAAACCACCGTCGCCAACTGCGACAGATCGACCTGCTCCCGCTGCAAGTCGGTCCGTGTCACCCGGGAAAGCTGCAGCAGCGCATCGATCAGCAAACCCATCCGTTGCACGCCGCCGCGCACCCGCTGGATGTAGTCGCGACCTTCCGCGTTCAACACATCACCAAAGTCTTCGGCCAGCGCCAGCGAAAACCCGTCGATGGTACGCAACGGCGCGCGCAGATCGTGCGACACAGAGTAGGAGAAGGCCTGCAGCTCCTGGTTGGATACCTCGAGCTCCCGTGTCCTCTGCTCAACACGTTGCTCCAACTCCGTATTCAGGCTGCTCAACTCCGCATTGACGCCGCTCAATCGTGCATTCAGTGCCGTGATCTCCGTCGCGCGCGCTGCGAGTTGTTCGCGATCGCGCCGCGCGTTGATCAGTTGCTGAAAGGTCACCACCAGCAGAAAAAGATCCAAAGCACTGGCGCCGATAAACGAGAAAAAAACATTGCGCCGCGCAGCTTGAGCCACGGTTTGCCTGTCCCGCAGTAATCGCGCCTCCTCCTCCTGGATCTGCTGGATCGCGAACCCGACACTGACACCGCGGTCGGGTTCGTCCCTCAAGGCCGGCCGCAGGACAACGTCAGGGAGCAGTTCCCCGGGATGGGACCCTCGCATGCCCATGGCCGCGTCGATCGCCCCCAGACGGATGGAAACACTCTGCCGCAGAACCGCCAACCTGTGTTGCTGGGAGGCATTGTCCGCCGTCAACGACTGAAGTCTGCTGATGCCGGCATAAACCCCCTCGATCACCGCATGGTACCGGTTCGAATACTCGCGCTGGCCGGTGAGCAGATAGGCGCGCGCCGCACTGTTTGCGCGGCTTACGTTCAAAAACACCTCTTCGGCCTGGGTCTGGACCTGCAGCGTGTGCGCAATCCATTGCTGTGCGTCAAACAAGCGGTTCAATGCGTGGAGGGCCAGCCAAAGGTTCAACAGGACCACCAGGATGAGGCCCAGCATGGGCAAGCGATACTTCGCAGCAAAACGCATATCTGTCCTGTACAGAGTAGCCTGCGAACTCACGTCCGGGAGGCAAGGGCTGGTGATCCGCCCGGTTCGGCCTCCATAGGGGTGATACCATCGCGCCAGTTCGTCAGACTTGCGGGTGAGCTTTAGCCTCAACGCGTACCCGTTCCGTTGCCTTACCCCCGCCGCTGGGAGCTGCATGTCATCCACCAGTCCAAGCTTTGCCCAGCCCGTCGCCGGAGCTGTGGAATCTCGCGCTCTCCTCTCCGGCACCCCTCGCCTGGTGCTCCTCGCGCTTTGCCTTTTGACCCTTCTGGTGGGCGCTGTCAGGGGCGCCACCAAGCCGTTCTGGTCCGATGAGCTGGCGACGGTGCACATCGCGGAAGCCCCCTCCTGGGGGGGCATGATCGCGCGCAGCCAGAAGGCCGACCTGAATCCGCCGCTCGAACCGACCCTGGTCCGCTTGAGTTGCAGCGTCTTCGGTCCGCATGAGTTTGGTGGCCGGCTTCCGTCCATCCTTGCCTTCACTGTCTTTGTCGGCGCGCTGTTCCTCCTCTTCCTTCGCCATTTCCCCCTGTGGTGGGCCGCTTTTGGGGCTCTATTACCGCTGATCAGTGAGCCGGCAAGCTATGCGCTGACGGAGACCCGCCCGTACGCGCTCTTGCTCGCCTCGCTTGGCCTCGCGTTCCTCGCCTACGAAGACCTGCGCGAGGACACACGCCATTCCCTGCTCGCCCGCCCCATACTGTTCCTCGGTCTCTGTGGTCTTTTGCTCAGCCACATCTTCGGCTCATATGCCGTGGCAGCGTTTCTGTTCGCCGAAGCTGTTCGCACCATGCGCACGCGCCGCATCGACTGGGGCATGTGGGCTCTTCTGCTCGTTCCGCTACTCTGCTGCATCACGTATCTGCCGCTCTTGCGGCAGCAAAGCGGCGGATCAGTGATGATCTACTCCGAGTACTCGCGCACCAGCATCAAGCAAGCTTTCCGGGTGTACTACGATCTGCTGGCCATTCCCACATCCGCTCTGACGAAGCTCGCGCTTGTGATCATCTTCTTCATGCCCTTCTTCCCAAAGAAGCATTACCTCCTCTACATTTCACGCAAGCTGGAGATCTGGGCCTTAATTGCTGGGCTGATGATGACGCCCCTGATTGTGGCGGCGGTCTTCCTCATCCACGCTCCCTACTCTGCGTTCTATCCGCGCTATAGCCTGGCCGTGATTGTTCCCGGGTATCTGCTCCTTGTCGGCTTCCTGGCCTGGCGCTCCGGCGAGAATGGCCTTTTGTCCCGGGTTCTTGCCGCGTGCGCAGTGCTCGGGGTCGCGTACACCTTTGCAGATATGCCTCGAGATCTCCAGGCGATCGCGCATGGAGGGTTTCTGGGCACACCGGCGGCGGCTCAGAGCGACGGTGGTGTTCATGAGGTCCGGCCCGACCTGCCGCTTGCGGTGAACAGTGCGCTGCACTTCATGGTCGCGGACTACGAGCTTCCCCCCGACGATACAACGCGCATGGTGTACGTGACCGACAAGAAGGAGGCCCTCCGGGTCACGCACCAGAACGCCACGGAGAGCATCGCCGACATGGCGAAGGCCTTCGAGCTGCGGTCTCGCGTCGAACCCTATGAGACCTTTCTCGCCAGAAATCATCAATTTTTGCTGCTGGAATCGCCTGCACGCAACGACTGGTTCATCGACGATCTGAAGGAGCATCACGCAGGATTTCAACTGCTGGAAAACGTGACCTTCGCCGGCAACCCCGAGCGGCTCTGGCTGGTTACCGTGCAGCAGCGCGGCGTCCCGGCAAATTAACGAGGACAAAGAGCTCTCCGCTCCTGTCCCTTACTCCGGCAGCGCCCTGACAACAGGTGCCTACTTGGCGACCATCGCCCTCTGCTGCTGGTACTCCTCATACGGCCCTTTGTGATCCGTGATGTGGAAGTCGTCTGGACCGCCTTCGAAGTGCCACACGCGTGTGCCGACCTCGTCCATAAGGTCCTCGTCGTGGGTCACCAGAAACACCGTGCCTTCGTACTTTTGCAGGGCCTGGTTCAGCGCGTTGATCGACTCCAGATCCAGATGGTTGGTCGGCTCGTCCAAGACCAGCACGTTGGGCTTCTGCAGCATCAGCTTGCAGAACAGCAGACGCGCCGCTTCCCCGCCCGAGAGGGCCTCGGTCTGCTTCATGCCCTCTTCGCCGCGGAACAACATTTGCCCGAGGATGCCGCGGATGTCTTCCTTGCTCGCCTTCGGGTCGTAACCGTGCAGCCACTCCGCCGCGGTTGTTCCGTGCGGAATCGACGCCGTGTGGTCCTGGGCGAAATAGCCGATCTGCGCCTCGTGCCCCCACCTCACTTCGCCCGAGTCAATCGAGACATCCGTTTCTTCAACTCCCGGTCCATTCGCCAGTAGAGCCTTGATCAGCGTGGTTTTGCCCTGGCCGTTGCGGCCTACCAGAACGACCTTTTCGCCACGCATCACCGCACCGGAGAAGTTCCTGATCACACGCTCCACCTTGCCGTCCGGCTGTGTGTAACTCTTGTTGATCTCGCTGAACTCCAGCAGATGCTTGCCGCTAGGCCGCAGCTGATCGAATCGGATGTACGGGCGCTGGATGTTGGACCGCGCCAGCTCCGTCGTAGCCAGACGCTCTACTTCCTTTTTACGGCTGTTTACCTGGCTGGACCGCGTGCCGGCAGAAAAGCGCGCAATGAACTCATTCAACTGAGCAATCTTCTTCTCGCGCTGCTCGTTCTGGCTCTCGATGCGGGAGCGGATCTGCGTTTTCTGCAGCACCATGTCGTCATAGCCGCCGGTGTACGTGATGATCGTCTCGTAGTCGATGTCCGCGATGTGGGTGCAAATCGAGTTCAGGAAGTGCCGGTCGTGCGAGATCGTGATCACGGTGCCGTTGTAGCGCAGCAGGAAATTCTCCAGCCAGTGAATGGACTCCAGATCGAGGTAGTTCGTCGGCTCGTCCAGAAACAGCGCTTCGGGGTTGCCGAACAAGGCCTGCGCCAGCAGCACACGCACCTTCTGTCCGCCCTGCAGCTCGCTCATCTTGCGGTCATGGAGCTCGTCCGGGATATCAAGCCCCTGCAGCAGGATCGCAGCGTTGGCCTCGGCCTCGTAGCCATCTTCCTCGCCGACGATCCCCTCCAGCTCGCCTAAGCGAATGCCGTCCGCGTCGGTCATCTCGGGCTTGTTGTAGATCGTCTCGCGCTCGTCCAGCGCCGCCCACAAAGGCTTATTTCCCATAATGACGGTATCGATCACGCGGTAGGCGTCGAACTCGTACTGGTTCTGCTTGAGCACACCGAACTTCTTCGGCCGGACGACGGTGCCCTTTTGCGCGTCCAGCTCGCCGGTGAGCACCTTCATGAACGTGGACTTGCCGGCGCCATTCGGTCCGGTCAACCCATAGCGCCGGCCGTCCGTAAAGGTGACGGAGACATCTTCAAAGAGCAGCTTCGCGCCGTAGCGCATGGTGACGTTGGAAACGGAAATCATCAAGCCGATTTTCTCATGCGGGCAGGGCTGGATTCAGCTCTGAGGGCAACCGGCGGGGCATTCCGTATCGCGCCGTGCCCCGGGACCCGGCCCGAGTGCCGGCACCATATACCCCAAAGCCAAAACGACGGCCGGCAGAACGAGAAAAAGTAGATCCATGGCTATGCCTCCTTCATGAAAGAACTGGCTCCTGGAAGTGCGGTGCTGGCGGGCGGACGATTCCTAGCGCGCCAGCTCCCTGCACGCAGCCTAGCGAAGCCCCCCGCCCGCAGCGAGAATCTCTCCGGTGATCCAGCGCGCTTCGTCCGAGGCAAGAAAGGTCACCACATCCGCAATGTCCCGTGGCTCGCCAAGGCGGCCCAGCGGCGTCTGGCTGACCATTGCTCTTTCCATGTCGGTGTCGCGCAAGTAGCTGTTGCCTTCTGTCGAGGTCAGCCCCGGGCTCACCGTGTTCACGCGGATCCTGCGGCCACCGAGTTCCTTGGCCAAAACACGGGTGATTACATCCACGGCGCCCTTGGTGCCCGTGTACACCGAGCTTGTCGGCATAGCCATGGTCGTCACCGTAGAGCTGATGTTGACGATGGATCCACCCTCCGGCGGAAACAACGGCAACGCGGCCTTGGTTGCCAGCAGCAGACCTTTCACGTTGACGCCGAACATATGGTCGATCTGCTCCTCAGACACCTGATCGATGGGCGAGAAGCCGTACACCCCCGCATTGTTGACCAAAACGTCGACCTTGCCGAAGTGCTTGCCCGCCTGCGCAAACAGCGTGTCCACCTCGGCCTGCTTGGCGACGCTGCCGCCCACCACCACGGCGTCTCCGCCGGCCTGCTGTATCTCCTGCGCCACACGCTCCGCTCCCGTGCGGTCGCTGGCGTAGTTCACCACGACTCTGGCGCCTTCTCGAGCCAATCCCTTTGCGATTCCCGCGCCGATGCCCTTCGACGCACCCGTCACAACCGCTACTTTCCCTGTGAGCTTGCCCATGAGCGTTCCTCCGCCTTTCCGTGATGGTCGAATTGTTCGACGCACATCGAATGGATGGCAGCGGAAGCTCTGACGGTGCAGGTTTTTGTTCACCTACAGGGACGCAAGTTGCCGGAGGTAGGCGTTCCAGACGTCACGCCGCAAACTCAGTCGAAGGCCCCGGCCCTCCCGTTCGGCTTGTACCAGACCAACGCTTTGGAGCTCTTTCAGGTGATGAGAGATGGTCGCCGGGCTAAGGTGCTCCTTCAGATGGAGTCCGGTGCAGGCCACCGCCGGTTGACGCGCGATCTGCTGCAGCATGGCGAAGCGGCGAGGGTCAGCGATGACCCGACTGATCGCTTCTACCTGATCCGCCGTGAGTTCCGCGGATGTATCCGGGTCCGATCGGTCAATCATCTGTCCCCAGTCTGGCATTCCACGGATCTCTGCTCAAGAGGACGAGTCCACGCCCAGCGCCAAGAGCACGGGGCAGGCCCTACTCAAGGGCAACGCCCAGAGCCTGACCTACCCCTTCACCGCTCAACGATGCCCGCCACGTGCGTGGAAATGCCGGAGACATCACCCTGACCTGTGGTGGACTCAATGTCCCACGATCCTGCGTTCGCTGTCGCGTCTTTGGCTGTGGTGTTTCCTAACCGCAACAATGGAACGATCGAGACTCATAAGTTGTTCTCGCGGCAACGTAAGTCGCTTGGCGACGCTCTACCGTTCAAAGGAACATAAGGACATCGTTTCGTTTCCGCAACAATCACCAGCACCTGCCGCACTCCGGCTTCGATGCGAAATTGAGTTACCATGAAGCTGAACCCGTCCCGAGTCGTTGTGGAAAACCGCTGAGATCAGCCCCACAGGCTTCGAACCGGGGCAAGACCCGGATCTGGAGGCCGATCATGCACGGCATCGGCGGAAAACTGCGCGCCGCAAGAGTTCAGTGGCAACTCACGTTGCGTGAGGTGGAAGAGCGCAGCACGCGACTCGCGAACGAGTGGGGAAATCCGGCCTACCGCATCAGCGCGAGCTGGCTGGACCGGGTGGAGCGTGAGAACCGGGGTCTCTCCGCCACCAAGTTGATCGTTCTGGCAGTCATTTACAACCTAACGGCCGAACAGATGCTGAGCCTTTGCCCGCCGACGAACGCCAGTCCCGCCCAGATGGAGCATGTCTCCAGCCCAAATGCCACCCTACTGCTCTCCACCGGACCGCTGGAGGACCACGCACGACAGTGGCTGCCGGAGAAGCTGGTGACGGAGCCTCCCCCGGAGGAGACGACGCTTCTTCCGTCGGAGAACTCCTCGCTCCCCAGCCGTTACCGTCGCGGCATCATCGGCCGTCGCGATCGCACACTGGAGCCCATGATTCGGGCCGGCTCCATCGTGCTGATCGACACCCAGAAGCGCGCGATCGCCCACCGCAAGGATTGGACTCACGAGTTCGACCGGCCCATCTACTTCCTGCTCACGCGCACGGGCTACGTGTCCGGATTCTGCGAGCTGGACAAGGACGCCGAATGGCTCACCCTTGTGCCGCACGCACTCTCGTACGAGACCAACAAGCGCTGGCGATACAGGAAAGAGATTGAGGTGATTGGCACCGTAGCGGGAGTCTTTATGCGGCGCGTGGCCTGAGCTACAACGCTGCCCGGAGTCGAGTCAGTCCCGGAACCTGGCTTACCTCAAACAGCGCTACCACATGCTCGGTCATTCCATGGTAGATGGCCGCCGCCCTTTGGGCGTAGTCGGGAAAGGCTACCTCAAGATTGCCTGTTCGCTCCGCTCCCTTGAGCCGCTCCAGATGCCACTGAATCTCGCGCGCGTTCAAGCGCAGCTGCTCTGCTACCGGCAGTGCCTCGGGGTACCACTGCTGTACATAACAGGCCAGGTCGATAAGCACCTCACAATTGGTTGCGAGAGCTTCGATGCCCTGCATCCCGCCCGTGAGTTCCCACAACTGCCAGCGTTCCAGCTCCCCATGCACTTCCGTGGTACTCAGGTCAGCGGCTACTTGCGCCAGCTTGTCCCGGTCCACATGCACCAGCCGCTTCAACAGTGTGTCGATCTCGCCCGTACCGGAAAGTCGCCGTGCCCTGCGTAGGTAAACGAAGGCCGTCGTCAACAGCAGAACAAGAAAAAGGGATACTGCAATGGTAAAGAGAACTGCGGGCGCGATCACGGCTTTCTCCATGTACGGATCGTGTACAGATCATAAGCCAGACGGGCCTGCAAGCTGTCCAATTCTTTCCGCATTTTCGCAGGCATGTCCCGCGATGCAGGGGCGTCCCTCCACAGCGTGACGATCCAGTACCCCAGACACAGTAAATACACCACCATGCGCGTCCAGTTTAGGACGGTCTCGATGCGGGCGTGATTGCCTCCGCTAAACAGGGTATTTCCTGCTTCGATGACGACATCCAAGACCGAATAGATGCCCAAACCGTGGGAGATGCGCGCCACATGGGTCCTCCAGGGCAGCCCCACGGTCACGGACAGGACCACCAAACCAAGAAACAACTCGCTCATCAGGGCTGCAGAAAAAAGCGAGGCCTTGAGGAGGGCCGCCATCTGCCACTTCATCGCCCGCGGCGCTGCCAGCCACGTCAACACGGAGGCGACGGCCAACCCGCCCCAGACCATCCCCTGCAGCCCGCGGCGCACGTCCGGTGCCCACTGACCCAGAGGGCGAAACACGGAAGATGCCACCTCATGGACAACCGCCAGCTGCAAAAATACGTCCAGAAGCCCCAGCGAAACATAGGCCCGGAAGTACATCGCTTCCGATTGGTGGGCGAGCACAAATAGAAGGATCGGCGACCGCACAATGTTGAAAGCGATGAGGACCGTGAACCTGGGGAACTCCGCGGCGCGCCGGCGGCCGAGCAGAACCCCGAGCAAAACAATGTGCCCGAAAAAGCCGGCGACCCAGAACAGGAGATCGGCGCCACTTAGTGGCATCCCAATCCCCCGGTCTGGGCCAGATGCGGCATGGAAGTGCCGCTATCTTACGCCAGCGCCGTCTACGCTACGCCGAGTAAGACGAGAAGTGCCTGGCCCACTGTGCTGGACGTGGGGGCGCTGGGACTCGCGGTCGTTCCAACGACGCACCCGCAGCCCTTCGGCACAGGGTCGGTTCCAGTCACGCCGTTGGCCGTCACTGTGCCGGCGGGGGCTGTAGTTTGGGCACGGGCGACGCCCATGGCGGCAACCGTGGAAAGACCGAGGAGGACGGCGAGGGTACGACGGCGGGCAGAATGCTTGATCACGGGATAGTTCTCCATTTCCGGGCGTGCTAGGCACGCTCGATCTGGAGACTACGGAGAAGACCAGAGAAATCAGACCTTCTTGGCCCCTGTGTTGCTCTCGAGAAACGTATGGTTCGGCCCCCGCCAAAATACCTCCTGGATCGCCAGGTGATGAATTATGGCCTTACTTAGCTTTTTTTGATGAGTCGTTGTGTATAAGCAACAAAGCAAAGTATTCTCTTGTTCAGCCTACGAGCGTTTAGAAAAGAGTGAGTCCGTACATGAAGGATGAGAAAGCAGACGAGGTTCAAGATATGCTCTTGACCGTCGTCCGGTCCCTGGTTGATCGGCCCGACGACGTTGCAATTACCCCGGTTCCGAGCGAGGCGAGTCTCACCTTCCGGGTTCTGGCGCACTCTTCGGACATGGGGAAGCTGATTGGGGTAAACGGTCGGACCGCCCGGGCCCTACGCATAATTCTTGGCGCCAATGCCGCGAGGCTGAAGCGAAATCTGAATCTGGATATCGCCCAGGGCGAGGGTTCCGGCCCAAAGGCCTAAGCGAAATGCCGGAGGCGGCAGCCACGAAAGGCAGCCGCAGCCCCTAAGTACGGGATGGGGTGGAAGGGTCCGCTTTTTGGCATGTCACTCCGGGACGAGGGCCCGTACGACGTTGCCTGATCCCTCGAGTTCCAGGGGCAGGACGGGCGCCGGAGGATTGCGCTGGTTCCTGGAGTCTAAATGCCGAGCACCCGTTGGGTGCGCCGCGCTATGCGCACTCTTGTTCCAGCAAAGTAGCGGCCGCGCTCAAGGGTGCGCAGCCACGGGCTCTGTGTCAGGCCAGGTACACGGTCTGGCAGTACGCCTGGTCGAAGTGCTGAAAGGGCCCGAACTCTCGGGCCGCTGCCGTCAGCAACCAGAAGCTGCCGCAGGCGTAGGCGATAAACCAATCGCCCCACTGCCAGAGTTCAGAGTCGATTTGTTGAAAGGTCGGAGTCCGCATCGTCGATCCCTCCGTTCGGGAAAAAGGTGCACGCCGGCCACGGCGCTTCGTCTTCACGCAAATGTAATTGTGTGAATTTCCCGCGAGAATACAACAAATGTCGCAAAAACCCAGACGTTTGTCCGAACAGGAACCTGCCTGGATGCCCTCGTCCGCGGCTTAGTGCCTTTGCAAAGGCAAAGCGAGCAGATCCCCACCCAGCGTCGAGGGCCGGTTGCGTTCCCGTTCCAACCGCAGCGCCGATCCGGGTCCCAGATCTCGCTCGAAGATCTGGCCATAGTTGCCCACTGCCCCCAGGACTTCCCCTACCCAGCCATCACGAACTCCCAGGACGGCCCCCGTTCCAAACTTCCCGCCGAGAAACGGCTGCGCCTCAGCCCCGTTCGGGCTGATCACGGGTTGGCCAGCCGTCCCCTGCGCCACCCCGCGCTCCTCCCCTCCCAGCAGCGCTTGGACGGTCCAGTACACAAGGGTGGAGAAGTGTGTGTCGCCGGCCCACGTGGCCATCGCGAGGGGATCCGGCCGGATCGTCTGTGCCAGGATCGTGAACTCGTGCGCCCGTCGCGGATCGATCGCGCGGATGTTGGCGAGTTGCGTCAGGTCGCTCGTGATCGCATCGCAGTTTCCGGTGAAGAACGCCGCTTCCATCTCTCCAGCCTCAGAGAAGGGGTACCAGATGTACGTGATGGCATGGGCCGTTGCATAGCTGTGCAGGCCTTCTTCCGCGATGGACCCGGTGAGAAAACAGACCTTCTTCCCGGCAAGCTCCACTGGCGACTTCACGGCCGGGTTGTTGGGGATCAGAAAGCCTTGTCCGTCGAGCAGAACGGGCGCAGAGAACGCAACATCCTGGGCCATGTTGGTGACCGAAAGGCTCGCCGTCGGCACCAGGTCCACCTGGCCGGCACGGAGCGCGCGCAGGGCGAAGGGCTCATCCGGGTAGCTCTTCACCACCAGCCGAGCGCCGGGGCCCAAAGTTGCCACTGCCACCGCCTTGCACAGATCGATGTCGAACGCTGCGCGGTTGCCGTGATCCTCACCGCGGGAGTAGTCCTCTTCCTCTTTGGAGACGCCGCAGGCGATGGAGTTAGCGGCGTGGATGCGATCCAGTGTGGGGTGGGGCAGCGCGGGCAGCGGTGTGAGGGCCACCGCGGACTTCGGCGGCATCTGCAACGCCATCTGTGCGGACACCAACATCGAAGGCGCGATTAGCAGCAATCCAGTAGCAAAACGAAGCATCGTGCTCTCAGCAACTCCTTGCAAAGCTTCGGCAGGCCAAAGCCTGGGGAAAAAGGACCAGGGTTTCGCCGCAGTTCCGTTGCGAACCGTGACGAAACCCTTGTGCCCTGCTTCAGCGTTGCCCTTCAGCTTAAGGCGTCCATCCCGCTACCGTGGGCGTTCCCGGAGTGGATCCCGGCCGCGGGTTGAAGTCGGCGGGCACGGGGTTCGGCAAGCCATGGTCCGTGGGCTGAATGTTCAGAATCTGGCAGCCGTTGTTGTTGTACTGCGGCAGCTTCATAAACAGGTTGGTGGGGATCTCCGCGTAGCTGGCCGGCAGTGGCGGCTCCGCCCCGGACAGGCGATTGTTGTCGAACGCGGTGAGCATGTTGCCCACGCCGGGGACATTGTCGTCCGCGGGCCCCAGATACGCCTGGCCGAGTTCGGTGACGCCCTTGGCACGCGCCTGTTTCTCATCCGGAAGATCGGCCAGGGGCTTCAAGCCATAGAGCAGATTGATCAGCTTGATGATGGAGCTGTGCTCTGTGGCCTCGTGCGCGATGCCGTGCACGACACCGTAGGGCGAGATCAAGATCGCCGGGATGCGGGGGCCCTGGTCCAGCGGTTCTCCGAACGGGTCGTAATTGCGGATGACCTCGGGCGCATGGTCGTACAGGCCGTCCGTCTCATCATAGGCAATGACGATGGCGCTCTGCGACCAGTACGGGCTTGCCGCGATAGCATTCACTTCCTGCGCCAGCAACGCGCTGGAGATCTGCAGATCCGAGTAGCCGGGATGATCGTCATTGCCATAAAACACGGTGCGCAACGCCGGATTCGGGTCTACCGGGCTCAGGCCCTGGATGTTGTTGTACCCGCCGCGCAGGTAAAACACGCCACCTTGAGCGGGCAGGTTCTTGGCCGAAATGTCATTGAAGAAATCCGTGAGGCCATGCAAGTGAGGTGTGATCTGCGGGTTGTTGGAGACATAGCCGAAGTACTGCGGGCCGTTGTGATGAGCGATGTAGTCGGAGTGCGTGGCGGTCGTGCTCGGGTCCGTTGTTTCGTGGTCGTAGCCCTGTTGGTACCAGCCCCAGTTCGTCGGCATCTGACCGCTGCCGGTCAACTCGCGAATGTCCTTTTCGATGTCGGTGAGGTCGGTCTGCGGTTGCGAGTCCTGCTCCGTCAAAGTGCCCGCCTCCCTGCCCATGAAACTCAGCGGCAACGACGCAAACGTCAGGTTCACCTGGGGGTTGGCTGCGGGCGGATTCGCCGGCTGCCCGCTGCCGAAGAAGTCCAGTTGCGAGCCCCAGAACGGATCGCCGTCGCTGACCACCGGCACACCGTTTCCGCCAATCGACCCAAAGGCCTTTGTGCTGTCTTCGGGGTGCTTCACCCACTGCGTCTCGCCGGACTGGCCCGCGACCATGGCGATCGCGTTGGGCGTAGAGGCGGACAGCACCGTCTGGTGGAAGTTGTCGAACAACGTGAAGCGGTCCGCATAGTTCCACATCACCGGCGCGGTGTTGCAGTCGATGTGCCCCATGACGAGCTCGCCCATCTGCTTCTTCGCCAGCGAAGGCTTGCCGCTCGGAACGCCGTTCGTGAGGGTCAGGCCCTCTTCCGCCAGGGCATAGCCGTCATTCTTCGTCACGCCGTTGGTGAAGTCGATCTTCTGGATGTACGCCGTGTGCGAGTGGTTCACCGAATCCGTGTCGGCCGGATAGAGAGGCACGGTCTGGCCCAGGTTATTCGTCACCGTCTGTGGAATCAGAAACGGTTGAATCGTTCCGACGCTTCCGTCCGTGTTCACGATGGGCTGATAGAAGCCGGGCGTCTGCGCGGGCGGCTGCGAGTACAGCCCACGCGCGCCGGGATAGCTGCCGAAGTAGAAGTCAAAGGAACGGTTCTCTTGAAACAGCACAAAGACGTACTTGATCTTGCCTTGCAGCAGCGCGAGCTTCTGCGCCTGGGTCAACTTCACTTCGCGCTCCGGCCCGATCACCCTGGCCTGCACGGCCTGGCTGGACCTCGGGGCGATGGTGACGCTGGTGTCCGGCGTCTGCGCCGTCGCCAGGCCGGAGGGAAGCATGGCAACGTACGCTGCCAGCATCACGGGGATTTTGCTTCTGGTCTTCTTCATGAACGGGTGGGCTCCAATGGCGAGGGCTCGCGCTTCTGAGTTGCGGGGATCTCGCTCAGGAAGCGCCTGCCTCTAAGGAAACGCACTTCCATCACAGACGTGTGAACAGGGCAAAAACTCGTGTGGCCCTGCTGTGGAACGCCCGGCGCCCGTGCGTCCACACCTGCCCGAAGAGCCGCGGCATCAGTGCTCATCCCGCCGCTACGTTGAAGCCCTTCACCAACACCCTGGCCGGTTCGCCCCGCGTGTCTGCTTCGCGCACCTCGGTCGTAACCGTCTTCGCCTCCCCCGGCATCAGGGCAAAGTACCCATCTTCGTACACGGCGGGGAGAATGCGGTCGCCGCTGCCTTCGCGCACAGCCTCCAGCCGCACAAAGAGCGCCGGCGTGCCCGAGGTGTTCTTGAGCGACGTTGTCAGCATCCAGCGATCGCCACGGCGCTCAGCCCTCGTCTCTGCGGCGATGGTGGCCTCCCCCAGGGCGCGGATGCCGGTGTAGTCAAACTGCTCAAGGCCACGCAGGTAGAAGTTCGTCGATCGCACCGTGGAGCCTTCGAGGAGGGTCAGCCTGAGAAAGTGCACCCGGCTCAGATTCGCCGGATACTGCATGGGCAGCGCGGTCACGGTGCTGTCCTCCGCGAGCTGAGCTACCGGCGCACTCTGCTTGGCCGCGCTGGTCCCATCCATGTTCAGGACCTCAACCTGCGCGACCAGTCCGCTCAGGTTGCCCGCGCTGTAGTTCACCACCTCAATCGTGTCCGCGAGCGAGTTCCACTGAATGTGCAGCGGCTCCGCACCTTTCTTGCACGCGAAGTACGAGGCCGTGGGCGCGAAGTAGAAGTCATAGGTCTGCCACACGAACGAGGGCCAGCACGGGTGGCTCATCCACAGCAGCACACCCATGCGGTGCACGCTCTGCGCCTCAAACATCGCGCGATACGCCTCATAGCTGACGATTTCGCCGAGCTTGATCCAGTCCTCGCCGTTGCTTGCACCGCCGTAGGCATCGTCCACCAGGGTGCGGAAGGCTTCACCGCCCTGGGCGCCGATCAGGTCCAGCTCGACCGGATCGTCGCCGAGTTCGTCGAGGCCCGGAAGGCGGCCGAGCCGGAGATCGGCTGGTCGACCCGGCTCGCCCACGTCCCGCCGAG
>CAXUNH010000056.1:0-20339 GCA_964252405.1 uncultured Acidobacteriaceae bacterium
CTTCATAGGACATACTTCTTATGCCATCGATCAAACCCTCACCCAGGCACCTTGCCCTTGCCGCCAGCGCTGTTGCCGCCTGCTTTGTGCCGGCGCAAGCCACCCACGCGCAGATCAACACGGGTGCGCCGCAGATTCTGAGCACCGGTCAGACCATCACGCCGCTGGCTCCGCGCGGCGCCAGCTTCGAGCCGTTGAACCCGGGGCTGGCCGACAACCCCGGCTACACCGTGGGCCAGGCTGTGAGCACGGCCGTCAGCCCGGACTTCCGTACTCTGCTTGTTCTCACCAGCGGCTACAACCTGTTCAACTTCACCTCTGGTCCTCAGGCCGGCAGCGCCAATCCGGCCGACTCCACAGAGTGGATCTTTGTGTTCGACATCACGACGGGCAAGGCTGTTCAAAAGCAGGCGATTCCGGTCACCAACACATACAACGGCATCGTTTGGAGTCCCTTGGGCAACGAGTTTTATGTTTCCGGCGGAAACAAGGACAACGTCCATATCTATGACAAGAAGGGCGGCGCGTGGGTTGAGGCGACTGGGTCGCCCGTAGCGCTTGGCCACAGCCCCACAAGTCCGGTCAGCGCGGGCGGTCTCGGCATTGCGACGCAACCTGAAGCCGCGGGCCTCGCGATCTCCGCCAACGGCCGCAAACTGATCGTGGCTAATTACGAGAACGACTCGATCAGCACACTGCAGAAGCAGGACGGCCTGTGGACGAAGACGGCAGAGCTGGACCTCCGGCCAGGCAAGGACGGCACCGGCGCGAGCGGTACGCCGGGCGGAGAGTATCCGTTCTGGGTGCAGATCGTCGGCAACAACACAGCCTACATCTCCAGCATCCGGGACCGCCAAATCGTTGTCGTCCGCAACAATGCTGTGATTGACCGGATTGCCGTTCCCGGCCAGCCGAACAAGATGATTCTGAACCGCGAACAGACGTTGCTCTACGTCGCGCAGGACAACAGCAACACCATCGCCGTGATCGACACGAGCAACAACAAGCTGATCGAAGAGATTCCGGTAAAGATGCCCTCTGTTGAGGGCGCTACCAACACGCCCAATTACCTGGGCGCGAACCCCAACGGGCTTGCGCTTTCACCCGACGAAAGCACGCTCTATGTAACAGCCGGCGGCTTGAACGCGGTTGCCGTCGTGAAGCTTCGCGGCAGTGGAAGCAGCACCTTTGAAGGGTTGATCCCGACCGGCTTCTACCCGAACTCGGTAAGCCTGAACTCCGACGGCACGATGATGTACGTCGTTAACGGCAAGAGCGCTACCGGACCGAACCCGCAATACTGCGATGATTCGCAATCCAGCAAGTGCGACGCGTCCAACCAGTACATCTGGCAGCTCACGAAAGCTGGCTTCCAGACGCTCCCGGTGCCTACTTCCGGAGAACTCGCCAGCTTGACGAAGAAGGTGCTGGCCAACGATCACCTGAACGGCCCTCACCTCACGCCGGCACAGCAGGAGACCATGAGCTTCCTGCATAACAACATCAAGCACGTCATCTACATCATCAAGGAAAACCGGACGTACGATCAGGTGCTTGGGGACCTTGAGGTAGGCAACGGCGATCCGACCATCACGCAGTTCCCGCAGGCGAACACACCCAACTTCCACAAGATTGCCCGCAACTTCGTAGACTTTGACAACTTCTACGACGTGTCCGATGTCAGCGGTGATGGCTGGCCTTGGTCCACATCGGCGCGCACCACGGACGTGATCGAGAAAGAGATCCCGGTCAACTATGCGGGGCGCGGTCTGGACAACGACTCCGAGGGCACCAATCGCAACGTCAACGTCGGTATTCCCAGCACCGCTCAGCGCGATGCGGCGGACCCCCTGACCGGCACCGATCCGGATCTGCTCCCCGGTGACGCCAACGTGGCTGCCCCGGACAGCGATGACGGCGAGAAGGGCCAGGGATACCTGTGGAACGGCGCGCTGAAAGCCGGGCTGACCGTCCGCGATTACGGCATGTTTCTGGACATCGTGCGTTACAACCTCACGGCAGCTCCCCCGCTCAGTATCCCTGAGGACATCAACCCCTTCGCGGACAAACTGCAGGTGGCCTACTCCACCAACACCGTGCTGAGCCAGTACACGGATCCGTACTTCCGTGGCTTCGACAACAGTTTCCCGGACTACTACCGCTTTACGGAGTGGAAGCGCGAGTTCACGCAGTATGTCACCAACGGCAACCTTCCCAATCTGTCGCTGGTGCGCCTGATGCACGATCACTTCGGCAACTTCGGAACGGCGATCGACGGCGTCAACACGCCGGAGCTCCAGATTGCCGACAACGACTATGCCGTCGGCTCAGTGATCCAGGCCGTGGCGAACAGCCCCTACAAAAACAACACGCTGATCTTCGTGATCGAAGATGACGCACAGGATGGCGGCGATCACGTAGACGCGCATCGCAGCACTGCCTTTGTGGTTGGTCCTTATGTGAAGCACAACTTTGTGGACTCGACCCGCTACAACACGGTGAACATGCTCGCGACGATGGAGTCGATCCTGGGCATCGCGCCGCTAAACCTCAACGACGCAAACGCTGTGCCGATGGCCAATGCCTTTGAGACCGGCAGACCGGCCCAGTGGACCTACACCGCCACGCCTTCCAGGTACCTGGCCCAGACGACGCTGCCCATCAACTTCTCGACCGCCGCCGACCTCAGAGAGTGGCGCCCCTTGCACGATGCGAAGTGGTGGGCCGGGATGACCAAGGGAATGGACTTTTCGGTCGAGGATCATCTCGACAGCGCCAAGTTCAATCGGGTTGTCTGGGAAGGCGTGATGGGAGACAAGGCTTATCCTTCCACCCGCAGCGGAGCGGACCTTCGCCAAAACCGGCCCGCGCTGTTGGCGAAATACCACGCCGCTCCTGCAAAGCAGGTATCCCAGCCCAGTGCGAAGACAACGCCTGAAGCCGGAACTAGCCCAACCGAAACGAACCGCTAACACTCACGCCTAAGGCGGGCAGCGGCGAAGACCCCGCTGCCCGTCCCGGCGATAGCTTTCGCCCTGGAGGTCTGCGTGTCTCCCGCGCATCGTGTACTACGGCTGATTCCCGTCCTCGCCTTCATCGCGTCCGGAGCCTCCGGGCAAGTGGACCGCAGCGCACTGCGAGGCGCTGTGCGTGACCCGGCCGGACGTCTGATCCCGGACGTTCACGTCACCGTCACTGAAGACGCGACAAGCTTCGCTCGTGAAGCAGTTTCGTCCGCGGGTGGATCGTTCGAAATTCCAGAACTCCCGGCCGGCACCTACACACTGCGTTTGGACCACGCCGGATTCGCCACGATGGTGTACCTGGGGCTAGTGCAGGCCGTAGGTCAAACCCGAACGGTAGCGGCAACCATGAAGGTCGCCAGCGGCACCGAACAGGTACAGGTCAGCGACGCAACGACCGAAGTGAATCAGAACTCAAATACCCTCGGAGCGCGCATCGAGCAGGAACAGGTGAAGCAGCTGCCTTTGAACGGGCGGACCTGGTCGACACTGACCCCGCCGGTTCCCGTTGCGGTGGATACGGGAGGCAGCAATCAGCGCACGATCCGCTTTGCGGGCCGGGGTCTCGACGACAACAACTTCACCTTCGACGGTGTGGACGCAACCAACATCGTGAACCAGGCGCAACAGCCTTTTGTGCGCCTTGCCATTCCGACCAACTCCATCCAGGAGTTTCGGGTGAACACGGCGCTCTTCACCGCAGAGCAGGGCAGCACCCCCGGTGGGCAGGTCGCCGTTGTGTCACGGTCCGGCAGCAATAGCTTTCACGGCAGCATCTTCGAGTTCCTGCGCAATGACAAGCTGGATGCCCGCGAACCGATCGACACGCTTAACCCAACAAAGCCGCCGTTCCGCTTGAACCAGTTTGGCGGATCGTTGGGTGGTCCAATCGCGCGGGAGAAAACGTTCTTCTTCGCCACGTATGAGGGCCTACGGCAAACGCTGGGTCAAACCCTGCCCGGTTTTGTGCCCTCCGCCGCTCTTCGCGCTCAGGCACTTACGGTCCATCCGGAACTCGCCCCGATTTTGGACGCCTACCCAATGCCCAATATCGCCGGGAACGGCGCCGGGCCGAACTTTGCGGGGCAAGGCAAACAGCTGGACCATGAAGACAGTGCCATGCTGCGACTGGATCATCGTTTCTCAGCCAAGGACACCGCCGGTCTGCGTTTTAACTTCGACGCCGCACTGAGTTCTCTCCCGCTGGCTGGAGGTGGAACCTACACGCTGGATCGCCAGCAGATTGCGTCGCGGCCGGTTAACGGCGATCTTGAGTGGCTGCACATCTTCTCCGACCGCCTTGTGAACGAGGCGAAGTTCGGCTTCAACCGCGGCAACGTGTACACAACAAATGTCACGGGGCTTAATTTGCCCTTCTCCATTGCGATTGCGGGACTGACCACGCTTAACACCAACCAGTACAAGATCGGGGTGGGTAACTCCTTTTCGGAGATAGAGAACCTCACCTGGATCCATGGGCAGCACACCCTGAAGTTCGGCGCCGAGGTGCGGCGCATCCAACTCAATCAGGGCAATACCGCGAACGGCGCCATCAGCTTCTCCTCTTTGACGGCCTTCGCGTCCAACAGCGTCAACTCCGCCAGCTACGCCGCTCCTCTATCCGTAAACGGTTTGCGCAAGACGCACGTGTACAGCTTCGCCCAGGATGAATGGAAGCCGCAGCCGGAGCTCACCCTGAACTTGGGCTTGCGCTACAGCTTCTTCGACGTGTTCCACGAGGTCAATGGAAAGGCGATCCCCTTCGATTTCGGGACCTGTGGCGCCGCGGGCTTTTGCGGTGCGGGGGCGAGTTTCGGCCAGCCCAACTACGGCGACCTTGACCCCCGCCTGTCGGTCGCCTGGGCGCCCCGTACGCTGCACAGCAAGACTGTTCTCCGTGCGGGCTTCGGGCTGTACCACGGAGACGGGCAGTTGGACGACCAGAACCTTCCTATCAGCAACGAGGTCGCTCGCTACGCCCTGAGCAAGGCAACCTTTCCTTCACTCAGCTTCCCCATTGCTCCGTTTCTCGCCAACACACCAGGCATCGTTTCTCCCCGCGATGACGATCGTTTGCGCAAGGACAGCTATGTAAGCCAGTGGGGCACTTCCGTGCAGCAGGACATAGGCAAGGGCTGGGTGGGCACTTCCTCCTATGTCGGCAGTCAGGGAACGTACCTGCTGCGTACCTCGTATACCAATCTGCTGGATCCCACCTCCCACACACGCCAGTACGCCGGCTTCAACCAGGTCGAAACGCGAGGGAATCACAACAGCAGCGATTATGAGGCCCTGGCGTTTACGCTCCGACGCTCCTTCGCGCAGGGATTTCTGTTTCAAGGCAATTACGTGTACTCGCACGAGATCGATCAGGACGCAGCCGGGGGCGGCGACTCCGATTTTCCCGAAAACCCCGCCTGCTTCGCCTGCGAACGCGCTTCCGGAGACTTCGACGTGCGGCACGTCTTCTCGGGGGATCTCGTGTATGTGCTGCCTTACGGACATGACCAGGCGTTCGGGAGAGGCTCTGGCATCCTGCCAGTCCTGTTTGGCAATTGGACGGCCTCCACGATCGTGACCGCACGCACGGGGTTACCGATCAACATCACGATCGATCGCTCCAGCAGCTTGGTGTCTACAGGCTACACGACGAATCAGCGGCCAGACCGCGTGGTGGGTGTGCCGTTGCTGCCGCCCGGCGGGCGGGGCATTCACCATTGGCTGAATCCGCTCGCGTTCACGGCGCCTGCAGGCCTGTACGGGGACGCGGGACGCAACCTGGCTCGCGCACCAAACCTGTGGCAAGCCGATGTGGCCCTCGCGCGTGACATGACGGTCAGAGAAAGAGTGGCGGTGCAGTTCCGTGCCGAGTGCTTCAATGCCTTCAATCGCGCCCAGTACGGTTCGCCGCTTGCCGACCTCACAGGAGCGGGTTTTGGCTCCATCCAGACGGAGGCGAATACCGGTCCTGTAGGCACAGGTACGCCGCGACAGTTGCAGTTTCTGGTCCAGATCAGCTTCTAGTCTGCCCGGAAAACAAAGCATCCTCGGCATGCTTCGTCCTGGCTGGGTCACGAAACGCGCAGGGCGGACAGGAGAGTTGGCCGAAGCATAAGTGACAGCACTTGAAAGGAGCCGAGACACCCGCTCTGTCGGTATCTTCCAAGCCTGCTATATCCGGATCTCACACCATAAGACTCCTTGAGAGCCGGTCGCCTTTCATCGTCTCGTAACAGCGTTTTCAACGCAGGTTCAAGCAGTCGGCCTTGGCCAAGCCGCAAGCTTGGAACTAAGGCAAGAATTTGAGAACGATGGAATGCCCAAGGTCCTTGCCTTCGGGCCTTCGCGGTCCTGCCTTACGCAGAGCACCGCTGTCAGCATCTTCTTCCCCATCTCTTTTCACGACCCGAAGGGAAAGCCCGATGAATGAAGACCATTCGCTTCACTCCCGCTGCTCACGGCGCGTCGCCACCTGCCTCCTGACCAGCGCGCTGCTTCTGCCTGCGATGCTCTCCGCCTTCGGGCAAGCCGCACACGAGCTACAAGGCAACATCACCGACCCCAGCGGCAATTTGATTCCCAAAGCCAACGTCACCGTCGTCGACGACAATACCGGCCGCACAGTGCGCACCACCACGGACGCGCAGGGCCACTTTGACGCACCGAACCTGCCCCCAGGTTCTTACACGGTCACGATCACCGCCTCAGGGTTCGCCGCAGCCGTAAGGAGGCAGGTCCGGGTCGCCGAAGACCATAGCGATACGCTCACGGTTGCGCTCCAAATCAGCCAGGCCGCCTCCGAGATCAATGTCGATGCCGACGCCACGCACTCCGTCGCTGCCGCTCTCGCACCCATGGACGCTCTGCTGGGGGAAACGTCTGCGCGCACTGAAATCACACAGGCCTTCATCAACAACTTTGCCTCGCCGGTAGCGGACTATGGCGAGCTCGTTCAGATGGCGCCCTCTACGTTTACGCTTTCCAGCGACGGCGTTGGCCTCGGACAATCCAAGACGTATTTTCGCGGCTTCCCCGACGGCGACTACAACATCGACTTCGACGGCATACCCTTCTACGACACCAACTCGCCAACCCATCACTCCTGGGCCTTCTTCCCCGTGCAAACCATCGGCGGTATCGACTTCGACCGCAGTCCCGGCACCGCATCCACAATCGGGCCCACGCCGTTTGGCGGCAGCATCCATCTGCTCTCCCGGGAGCTTTCCCCGATCGATGCGGCGCATTTCACGTTCTCCGGCGGCTCGTTCAACACCTTCCTCTACGACGCAGATTATGAGTCCGGGCCTTTCGGTCACGGGGGCAAGTTCAACACCAGCGTGGACATACATCATCTGCAGTCCCATGGGTACCAGAGCCTGAACAATCAGAACGAAAATGCGGGCTTCCTCAAGCTCGGCTACAAGCTCTCCGACAGCACGACCCTGACGGGCTACTCGGGTGTGGTGTGGGTTGATGCCAACACACCCAACTTCAGCGCCACGCGCTGCCAGATGTATGGGGTGGGCTCGGGCTACAGCTGCACAATTCCGGGCAGCACGTCACTGTATCCCTACACCGGCTATGGTCTGAACTTCCTCAACACCAACAACAGCAACCCGCTGCTCTATACCGATACGCAGTACAACAACTACCACGTGCCTACGGATTTCGAGTACGTCGGCATCCACACCGATCTGGGCCACAACATCACCCTGGATCTCAAGCCCTACACATACAACTACGACAACAACCAAAAGTTCGCGAACGCGACGACCATCACGGAACAGACCACCATCAACGGTTCCAAAACGTACGGCGGTCTTCCCGTCGCGCCCTGCAACGTACAGGTCAAAGGCAAACTTCCGTGTGGAGTCGATAAGTACAACAGCTACCGCAAGTACGGCGAGACCGGTCTTCTTACCCAGACCTCCCGGTTCGGGAATCTCCGCGCAGGGATGTGGTATGAGTGGGCCAACACCAACCGTCACCAGTTCCCCTCCGACCCGCTCACCAACTGGACCGACCAGGCCTTGCCCAACTTCGCGGAAAAATTTGTTACCGACAGCTATGAGCCTTTCGTCGAGTACCAACTGCATGTCACGCGCAAACTCGACATCACGCCGGGCGTGAAGTTTGCCTACTACACGATCGGCACTCAGCAGTTCGCCGACGACGGCAAGACCATCGGCGGTCTCGGCACCAACAACCCCGCCACGTTCGTCTCAAACGGCGGCAGCTTCTTCGCCACACTTCCCTCGGTTGTGGGCAACTATCGCCTCCGCTCCAATCTGTCGGTCTACGGCCAATATGCCCGGGGCAGCATCGTCCCGCCTTCCAGTGTCTTCGACTATCAGCAGGGCACCACGCCCGGCAGTTTTATCCCCGTCCAGACCTTGCCCCAGCAGCAGAAGAACACCACCTATCAAACCGGTGTGGTTACCAAGCTCAAGCGCGTCACCTTTGACGCCGACTACTTCCATATCCACTTCGACAACAGCTATTCCTCCTTCTCGAACCAGTCCACGGGCGGCGAGCCGGTCTTCTTTGCCCAGCCCGCGTCCGTGACACAGGGCCTTGAAGGCGAAGCGAATCTCTACTTGCTGCACGGCGTCTCGCTCTACCTGAATGCCAGCTACGACAAGGCCACCTACACCGGCGCACAGGCGGTCAATTGCACCAGCGGCGCTCCGGGCTGCACGTCCTCCACGCCGCAGCTGACGGTCAACACGCCTTCCGGTCTCAACGTCGCGCAAACGCCGTCGGATGTGGAGACCGAAGGCCTAACCTACCAGCACGGTTCGTGGGACGCAGGCTTCTTCAACAAGCGTGTCGGCACCGAATATCAGGACAACGGGGCGTATCACAACCAGTTCACGATCGCGCCGTTCAACATCAGCGATCTGTTCGCGAACTACACTCTGCGCACCAACGGCCGCCTCAATGGCACCAAGCTCCGCCTCAGCTTCAACAACCTCTTCAATCAGCACAGCGTTACCGGGGTCACGCTCGTGAATGCCCCGGTTACCCAGAGCATCACGGCCAACAGCACCAGATACACCGATCCGTTCAATGCCGTCGGCCAGACTTCCATCAACGGGCAGGATAACGTCAGCGTCCTCGCTGCCCGTAGCATCATGCTTACCGTGACCCTGGGCACAAGCACCAAACGGTGAGCGGCAGCTCTCTTCAGCGACGCGTAACTTCTTCCTCCCAGAACGACAGGCCTACGAGCAGAAGCCCGGCCGCACAGCCGGGCTTTTGCTGCGCTTGGGCGTGCACGGAGTCCCGCTCACCGACCTCAATGGCGCGCAATGGCTGTGAGCCGTCGAAAACTCCCGTTGACTTTGTGTGAACCAGTTCTTACAGTCGGAAGATTCACCACAACGCAGCCAATGAGGGCACCCTGATGGACCGTCGAAAAGGGTTCTATTTGAAACGCACCATGCTTCAAGCAAAACAGCCGCGTAGGGCAGGAGAACAGGCCGCGCCCTATCACGCCAGACTTTCCTTGTTGGCGCTCCTAAGCTTTCTTGCGCTTTGGGTTGCGCCCGCCCTCCATGGGCAGGCCACAGGGACTTTCTCCGGGAATGTGCTGGACAAGACCGGGTCCGGGGTGCCAGGGGTCGCGGTGCTCGCCACCTCACAGGGGACCGGGCTTTCCAGAACCGTGACAACCGACAAAACCGGGCACTATCTTCTTCCTCTGCTGCCTGTCGGAACCTATACCGTGCGTGTCGACGCGACCGGTTTTCAGACCATGGAGTCGAAAAACCTGGTGCTCGATGTCAACCAGGCGCGCGAACTCGATTTCACCCTCACACCTGCCACCGTTTCCACCACCGTCACGGTTGCCGGGGACGCTGTGGCCGTTGAGACGGCGAATCCGTCGCTCGGCCAGGTGATCACCGCTCAGCAGGTCTCACAACTTCCCCTGAACGGACGCGACTTCGTTCAACTCGCGACACTCACCGCCGGAGCCACCGCGGAGACCAACCCCAACAGCTTTTTCACGTCCGGCTCTGACAGCGAGGTCGCTGCCCGCGGCTCCTTCTCGCTCTCGGTGGGCGGCTCCCGGCCGAACAGCACGGACTGGCTGCTGGACGGTGTCGATAACAACGAACTCACCGCAGGCGGGATCGGCATTTTCTCCTCGATTGACGACATCGAGGAGTTCAAGGTTCTTACGTACACCTACTCCGCCGAGTTCGGTACCCGCGCCGGTCCGACCGTGCTCGTCACGACAAAGTCCGGCTCGAACCAGTTCCACGGCACTCTCTTCGAGTTTTTCCGCAACACCCGTCTGGACGCAAAGAGCTACTTCGCCAGCTCCATTGAGAAGTTCAACCTCAATCAGTTCGGCGGAGCTGTCGGCGGCCCGCTTCGCAAGAACAAGACCTTCTTCTTCGTGGACGGCGAACAAAAGTACCAGCGCCGCGGCATCCCGTTCGCGGGCCTGGTGCCCTCGCTGGCGATGCGCTCCGGTGATTTCTCCAAAGACCCGTTTGGCGTCCCTGTTTCAGGTCTCGCAGTGCAGAACCCCAACATGATCGGCGCGTCAACCGACCCGAACGTGTTTCCGAACGTCTACTTCCAGTGCGACCCTGCGGGCAATCCTCTCCCCTCGAACCCCGATGGAAGTCAGGCCCATGGCACTGCCTGTAACAAGATCCCCACCGGCCTGATCAACAACATCGGTCAGGCCATGATGAACATCTATCCCACACCGAATGCCAGCAATGCCAGTTCCGGGTACAACTATGTGACCCAGCCTGTCCGGAGTCTGAACGAGACCAAGTTCGACGTGCGGCTCGACAATACCTTCTCCGATAAGGACAGTGCGTTCGCGCGCTTCAGCTACGACCAGGCGTTCTCCTATGTGCCGGGCGGCGCCCCCACTCTCGCCGAACCCAATGCGTTCGGCAGCAATGAACGCATCATCAACCACGCGCGCAACGTTGCGCTGGGCGAGACGCACGTGTTCTCCCCCTCCATGGTCAATCAGGCCAGCTTCGGGTACAACCGCATCTTCGACTACATCCTGTCCCAGGGGAACGGAACCTGCGCGTCCGCAAACCTCGTGCCGGGCGGCATTCCGGGCGCGAACCTGGGCTGCACGGGAACCCCCGCCGTCTGCAACGCAGGCGCTTATAGCTGTGGTCTGACGTCCACCATCGTCGCAGGCGGCTACTGGGCTCTCGGCGATCGCGGTTATTCGCCGTTCCAGGGCGGCACCAACGTCTTCTCCTTCCGGGATTCGCTCAGCCTGATCCGCCACAAGCACGACCTTCGGATGGGCATCGACTTCCGCGCTAATCAGATGAACGTCGGCACGGAAGCCTTCCAGGACGGGTTCTGGATCATCGGCAACGGAGGCAACTTCAGCGGCAATCCGGAGGCGGACCTCTTGCTCGGCATCACCGGGCTGGCCATCCATGACCAGACCTTCGACGGCGCGGTCACCGGCCGCCGCTGGAAGATCATTCGGCCCTTCGTGGAAGACGACTGGCGCGTGATCCCCTCGCTCACGCTCAATCTCGGCCTTGCCTGGGACATGACCACACCCATCACGGAGGCACGCGGACGCCTCGCGAACTACGTCCCCGCAACAGGGCAACTGCTCGTGGCAAATCAGAACGGCGTGAGTGCCTCCGCAGGGGTCAACATGGACTGGACAGCGCTCGAGCCGCGGGTCGGGGCAGCGTGGAAGGTCCTAGGCAGCGACAAAACCGTGCTGCGCGCTGGCTACTCCCTCTTTCACGACTCTGCGTGGAGTCAGGGTGCCCAGGGTCTGTGGCAGAACCCGCCCTTCCTGGGCGAATCCGACGCCTTCACCTCAGCAGGCTGCGCGTTTGCGACCTCTTACTGCGCCACGGTGCTCGGACAGACACCCTCCGGGATCAGCCTGTCCAGCGGCTTTCAACCGATCGCGTCGCCACCGACGGCGTCCACCTTCACGGGCTCGTTCTATACCGAACCGACGAACCTCAAGCTGGGCCGCGTCCAGCAATTTAACGTCAACGTGGAGCGCCAGGTCATCGGCAATCTTGTCCTGACTGCCGGCTACGCGGGTTCGCGCGGCTCGCACATTCTGGATGCCGGCAATGACCTCAACACGGCCAGCCCCTCGGCCTGTGGCACCGTCTCGGGGTACACGCTCGGCTGCCTTCCCAACAGCGTGCCCTACGTGCCGCCATACGGTACGTTCGACACAATCATTCAGTTCGGCGATGTGGGGCAGACCAACTACGACTCGCTCCAGATCAAAGCAGAGACAAAGACGGCCAGGCACGGCCTGTACGCTCTATTCGCTTACACCTACTCCCGTACGTATGACAACGGGCTGTCCGATGGCCTGGGTTCCGAGTTGAGCGCCCCGTACTTCCCGCTGCCCAACTGGCAGTCCCTGGATTGGGCGCTCTCGCAGATCAACCTCAACCACAGCTTCACGGGCAGCGTGATCTACGACCTGCCGTTTGGCCGCGGCCGGCGCTTCGGGAACAACTGGGGCGGTGTCACCAACAGCGTTCTCGGCAACTTCCAACTCACCGTGATCGAACGAGCCTCGTCCGGCTTCCCCGTTCCACTCATCGACAGCAACAACCAATCAGGAGCCTTCTTTCAGAACGGCGGCAACGGAAACAACTGGAACCGGCCGAATCAGGTCTCCGGCTGCAGTCCCTACAGCGCCAATCACGCAAACCTTCAGTGGATCAATGCGTCCTGCTTTGTCGCGCCCCCTGCGGGCCAGTTGGGCGATGCCTCGCGCGTTCCGGTCGTCGGTCCTGACTTCGTCAATACCGACTTCTCCGTCATCAAACAGTTCGCTTTGCCGCGCGAAGGCATGGGCCTCAACTTTCGCGCGGAGTTTTTCAACCTCTTCAACCACGCCCAGTTTGGTCTGCCGATCAATGATGTCAGCGCGATCGGTTTCGGCTCTGTGAACTCCACGGTCAACAACCCGCGGCTTGTACAGTTCGCCCTCAAACTGTCGTTTTAGACTTGGGGGCCTCACAACCTTAGAACCGTGCGCCGAATCACCCTTCGATCGCTCACATAAGGCTGCCAGCGATCAAAGGGCCCTGCCGGCGCGTTCCCATGTTTGCGCACGGCAACCGCAGAGCTCCTCCGTTGATGCCGTCAACCCTGGATTGCACATCACGGGTGTATAGTGTTCCGTAGTACGGAACATCATGTGAGAACAATATGCAAATGTACCCCGTAGAAGAAGCGATTCGGGCCCAAAAGGCTCTTCGTGAAGCGGCCGGTCTGGGCCCGGAACAGTTCCCGATCCAGGCCTTCGTCGGCATGATCAGCGATGAAGTGGAACAACTCCGTCAGCGTGGCAAGTCCGATGAGGAGATTGCCAGCCTTATCGAGGCGAACTCGGCCATCAGGATCACCGCTGCAGAGATCGCGGAGAACTACGCTTCTCCGGAGGAGCGACAGCAGCACCACTCCTAGGCCCGGCACTTGCCTCAAGCAGGTCTTCAAGACCGTAGACAAGGCCTTCCCGCCGCGCCGGCGTCAGCTTGCGAAAGAGCGCGGTCATGTGGCGGCGAAACTCCGCCGAAGCCGCGTTCTGCAGCGATCGACCTTCTTTGGTCATCGATAGAAGAACTACGCGACGATCACGATCGCTCCGCGTCCTCGTAAGCAGTCCTCGCGCCTCCAGGCTGTCGATGGTCTTCGCCACCGTCGCTGTGCCGAGATTCATCCGCGTCGCCAACTCGCTCAGGGTCATGCTTTCGTGGCCATCGGGCATGAGATTCAGGGTCATGAACTGGGTCGCGCTCAGACCGGCCTTCTGAAAGCGGTTGAAATTAGCGGCCTGAATCATCTGCCTCGCGCCGAGCCAGGCTTGAAGGAAACGCGTCACGCTTTGATCCAACGAGAGGTCAGCGCCCATGTTCAATGATTGCAAGTGTACCGAAGGTGATCATGCGCCGGACCCTCCTCAAGCTTGGCCTATTGCTGCAGGACCGGCCGCACGCAGCGGGTTCTGATAGGTCAGAGCCATCCCCGGGTCCGGGCAATACGAGCGGCGTCAATGCGATTCGCGGCACCGAGTTTGGAGATAGCTTCCGAGAGATAGTTGCGGACGGTCCCTTCAGATAGGCGCAAGTCTGCAGCAATCTCGGCGGACGAGCGTCCATCGGCAGCCCTTTGCAAGATCTGGCGTTCACGGTCTGAGAGTGGGTCTTCATCCGCGTTCCAGGCCTCGGTGGCAAGCACAGGATCTACTGCACGAACGCCGGCATGCACCTTCCGAATCGCTTCGGCCAACTCGCTCGCGGGCCGTTCTTTCAACAGGTAGCCTCTGGCGCCTGCGTCCAGAGCGCGGCGAAGATAGCCGGGCCGGGCAAACGTGGTGAGGATGATCACTCGTGCCCGAGATCCCGCCCGTTTGAGATCGGCTGCTAACTCCAGACCTGTGCGCTCAGGCATCTCGATATCTGTAACGATGACGTCGGGCGAGAGTTCGCGGGCAAGCCTGAGGGCTTCGTGACCGTTCGCCGCTTGCCCGACCACGGTGATGTCGGGTTCCAAATCAAGTAGCGCGACGAGGGCGCCTCGCAGCATCGATTGATCCTCGGCGAGGAGGACGCGAATCGTCGCTGGCGCACGCTTGGGTGTGTTCATGACCGAACTTCTTCGTTGCGAATTGGCAGTTCGATCAGGATTCGTGTGCCCCGCTGCTTCGCGGCGTCGCATTCCAGCGACAGGTGCCCGCCCAAGGCTTCGAGGCGTTCACGCATGCCGCGCAGACCGTTGCCTTCCCGCAGAACAGCTTGGTGGCCATTGTCTTCGACCACCAACCGGCGACGATCCGCCTCTCTGAGGAATCGTAAGTGACAGGTGGTAGCCCGCGCGTGACGCACAATGTTGGTCACTGCCTCCCGTAGTGCGAGCGCGAGCGCGGTCTCCTCAGCCGGGGAAAGCCGATCGTCGCTGACAAGCGACCTGCAGGCATCAGCGCTCTCCTCATCAAGAACGAGAGCCACGCCGGCGGCTTCGAGTGTACGGCGGGCAGCTTCGATCTCGGCAGCGAGGCCCCGCGCACGGTAGCCGCCGATCGCCTCCCGTACTTCACTGAGTGCCGTACGAGCGATACGCTCCACGTCCCCGATCTCTGCCGCCGCCCGCTTCGGGTCTTCCATCCCGTTTCGCCCGATGAGGCGTCCAGCGAGTTCAGCCTTGAGCACAATCACTGAGAGCGTATGTCCGAGTACATCGTGCAGATCACGCGCGATACGCTCGCGCTCTGCGACAGCGGCGAGAGCCAGGTTTTCCTCGAGCGCGGCGCGGAGTTTCCGTTCAGACTTCTTCTGTTGCGCAAAGAAGATGTTCCCGCCGCCGATAATGATTACGAGAAAGATCGCCACCAGGGTATTCGGCCAGCCCACGTGAAAAGAGCCGTGCGGCCGGCCGACGGTGAAGATCCAGCCCTCGCCGAGGATGAGCAGTGACTCCGCCAGAAACAGCCACAGCACACGGCGGATCGAGCTATTGCTGAAAGGCAGAAACGCGGCGGCATAGACAAAGAACGTCGATCCGCCCTGGTTCCACGGGAAGCAAAGGAGGCCTAGAGCGAAGGTTGCGGCGATGATGCGGAAGCGGATCGCCTGACCGCTCTTCGTGGAGCGAACGAGAACCCACATGATGGCCAGGAAGACAAGGAACGCAGCGATGCTGCCCAGCCAAATAGCGCGACCCGGTTCCAGGATCGGCTGAAGAAAAAGGAAGCCTGTATAGCAGAGCCAGATCCAGGCCCAGGCATTGTGGTTTTCCTTGCGATCGTCAGGCACAGGTCCCTGACTCGCGGCGTTCACCGTTGCGTTGCCCGTCGTTTCGATCATGGTTTCTTCCCCTGCAGTGTACGCCGCAGGCTTAGGAGCTTTCCTCCAGTCTGCGGAAAGCGATCGCCGCGATACCAAGCATCAGCATCGTGAAACCCAGAAGCCCGTACCAGTGGCCGCTGGTGCTTCCGGCGTTTGCATAGCCGAAGGAGCCCAGCATGAGTTGCGCAAGGTGGTACGTAGGAAGAACAAGAGCGACCCGTTGCAACACGTGCGGCAGCATCATGATCGGGATCCAGAGGCCGCCCAGGAAGCTCATGGGCAGATAGATCATGTTGGCAATACCAGGGGCGGAGTTGAACGGTACCGTCAGGGCGAGGACCATGCCCATGCAGGCAAAAGGAACCGCACCGACGACCGTAAGGCCGAGCATGCGAACGTACTCCGGGAGTGTGATGGAGAGGTGCGCCACACCTATGCCCAGAACCGTGAGGATACTGACAATGACGATGCCGAAAGCGACGGCAGAACAACACTTTGCAAGCAGGTAGGCAATGGGCGGCATGGGACTGGCGCGCTTGAGTTCAAGCCAACCGGCAGAGATCTCGCTGGCGAGGCCAACGCCAATGCCGAAGAGTGCCGCGCCCACCATGCCGAAGACCGCATAACCGGCCAGCATGTACTTGGCAACGGAGACGCCGCCGATGTGCTGCCCCCGGTTCATGATCAAGCCGAAGAAGAGATAGAAGACGACGGGAAAGCCGATGACGGAGAGCGAAAAACTGCGCGTGCGGAGAAGACGCGTGAACTCATAGCGAGTTTCTCTGAGGAAGATGCGGAAGTCGCGGGTGAGCGTACGGACGTGCGCAGCGGGAAGCGTGATCGCAAGGCTAGACATGTGGGGCTCCTCCAAAGCGGGTTATGTGTGCGGCTACGCGGCAGTAAGCGCGAGAAAGGCATCTTCGAGGGCGGGACTCTGGACCTCAAGTGAGTGCAGGGATGGATCGAGCGCAAGCAGACTGCGGAGGGTATGCTCGGGTTCGGTGCTGGTGATGGTAGTGAGCGTGCCAATGCTGTCAGCCGTGACCACACCGCTCAGCGTGCGGAGCATGGAGACCGGAACCTCCGTGGCACAGCGGATGACTTTGAGAGCGCGGCCGTTGGGGATTCCCGCATGAGCGGCACCGAGGGACTTCACTTCGCTGGGCGTGCCCTCGCACACGATCCTGCCTTTGTTGAGGACGACGATGCGATGGGCAAGCGCGTCAGCTTCTTCCAGATAGTGCGTTGTAAGAAGCACAGTCTTGCCCCGTGCGGCCAGCGAACGAATCTGCTTCCACATACCACGACGTGCTTCGATGTCGAGCCCAACTGTCGGCTCGTCCAGGAAGAGGAGATCGGGGTCGCCTGCAAGGGCCAGAGCGAAAAGCACCCGCTGCTTCTGTCCCCCGGAAAGCTGACCGAACATCCGCGTTTCGAGGCCTTCGAGACCGGCGGCCTGAATGAGGTCCAGATAGGCCATCGGATTGGGGTAGTAGCCGCGGAAGATGTCCAGGTGCTCGCGCACGCGCAACATCTCAGGAGCTCTGCCAACCTGCAGCATGGCGCCCGTATGGAGCCGGGTTGCGGTAGACCGCGGATCACCGCCGAAGATGCGAACCTCACCGCTGTTCGGTGCGCTGAGCCCCATCATGAGCTTGACCGCTGTAGATTTGCCTGCGCCATTGGGACCGAGCAGGGCAACGATCTCTCCGCGTCGCAAGCTGAGCGAGACATTGTCCAGGGCCGTCACGCCGTTTCCGTAACGCTTGGTGATGCCGGTAAGAGCGACGACTGTGTCGGGCAGCAAAGTCTGCTGTTCTGCCGGAGGTGCTTCGTTCATTTCGAAAGTGGCGCTCATAGGCCCGCTCCTTGTCGCGGATATGACTACAAGCGCAAGTCTGGCAGGGGCAGGAGCGTTCTCCCAGTGAAAGGAGTCACGGAAGCAACATGACGTTTGTCATGAGCCTGCCCGTCGCCTTTCAGAGGGCGTGATGCTAGGCCTTTGCGAGGCCGACCTCAGGACCGTTTTGGCGTTGTTCTTAAGGGTTTTGACCCTGCCCGATGTGCGTTCGCTCCGGACCGGGTGCGTGTCGCAGGCCGCCCGGGTCGCAACGGCGCGACGTTCAGCATGGGTAGACCGGCGATCGCCAACAAGACGTTGTTCGCGTCCCGGAAGACGTTCACGTGCGTTTCGACGGCTCCCTCCGTGGCGGCGACGAATAGCCCAACGTGCCTCGCCGGCAGCATCGCAATGTAGGTCAGGTACCCGGCACCACCGCCGGTTTTCTGAATGATGTCTGTGTTCTCTGACCCTGCCGTGTGAATCCAACCCAGGCCAATGCCGGTAGGCTCACCCGCATGATCCAGCCCGCGAACACTGGTCAGACTTGCAGGATTCAAATACGCGGCCTGCGCTGCCGCATCCTGTCGTGGGAGCGTCGAGCTGGCAACCCCGCCGGTATCGAGCAGGTAGTGAAGGAAGCGAGCCATGTCCTCTGCGGTGGAGTAGAGCCCGGAGCTGCCCGCCGTGTTTGTCGTGTCGGTACATGGGCCTTCCGGGTGGGCGCCCATGAGCAAGCGCGCGCACTGCGCCGGAGTCGGCGTAAACGTCGTCTCTACCATCCCAAGTGGTTGAGTGATGCGACTGGCCAGCAGTTGCGGATAAGGCACATGCGCCGCTTGCGCCAACGCATCTCCCAGGAGATCAAAGCCGATGTTGGAGTAGAGGGCCGCAGTTCCGGGCGTACTCAGCAGGCGCTGGCCCGGCAGCCAACTCCAACGTCTCTCGAAGCTCGGATAGGTGAAATGCGGGACGCCGGGAACGTAGGCAGCTGCCTCGCGGGGAAGACCAGCAGTGTGCGTGGCGAGGTCGCCGAGCGTGACCTGGCGCCCGTTCCGGCCGATGGGAACATGCCTGTTGTCTGGTGCGAGCGCTTGCAGCGGTGTGTCCAGCCGCACGGATCCCGCTTGCACGAGCCTGACCAGCAGGTCCGTTGTGAAGATCTTCGTCAAGGAACACAAACGGACAACGGAATCGGCCGCGGGCACCTGATGGGAACCGGGTGCGGTCTGGCCGAATCCCTCGATGCTCGTCTGGTCTTCGCGAACGACTACCAGCACCAAGCCGGTGGAACCGGACCGCAGGAAGAGGATCTCGCCCAGGCTGTGCGCGGCATCCACGGAAGGCGCGTTTTGCGCAACCGCGGGAGACGCGAGCCAGGCAAGCGCAAGAAGGCCACGCCTGAAACTGCGAAAGACCCTCCGTCCCCGCTTCACTTCGGCCAAACCCACGCTATGCTCCGATTGGAGCTCATTGTTCCATATCTGCAAGGTTGAGATTGCTCTGAGGAACACGATTGCAAACCCTTGCCATCGACACACACCGGTGATGTCAGGTCCAGTCCTCGTATCCTTACTTCGAATAGGGGTAAGTGTCAGGAAGTTGGGAGAAACAGGTGCAGAACAATGGCGCCTGCGAGCGAAAGCACGAGTGCGACCGGCATGGCGACCGCACCCACCTTCAGGAAGTCCCAAAAGCTCACATCAAGCTTCTCTTTGCGCAATGCGAGCAGCCACAGAATGGTCGCGAGCGATCCTGTGACCGAAAGGTTTGGGCCGAGGTCAACACCGATCAGAACCGCATTGGCAATCAGCCCCTTGGCATGAGCCGCTCCCAGTGTTCCGCCCGCGATCAGGCCAAGCGGAAGGTTGTTGACCAGGTTGTTGGCGACGGCCACAGCAGAGCCCGTCAGCATCGCCGCGACAGCGGACGGAAGATGCTGTACCCAGGCCAGCCACCCGCTGGTGACCTTCAGGGCGCCAATGCTTTCCATCGCGTCGACCATGATGAACAAGCCCGCGACGAGCGCCAGCGTTCCCCAGCTAATCTCCTTCGCCAGGGGCAACGGGTTCGACCTCGACTTGATCGAGACGGCTGCAGTAATTGCCAGAGCTGCTATGCAGGTAGGTAGTCCAAGATCCTTGTTGAACGCGGAGGCCGCGAGCAAAACCAGAACCATGCCGGCGAGCCCAGCCAGGACCAGCTTTCCTTCCGCCTTCAGCGGTTTCGGGTCCGCCTCGCCTTCGAGCTTGCTTTCCAGATCCCTGCGAAAGAGCAAGCGCAACACGCCATAGGTGGCCCCGATGGAAAGGAGTGACGGGATGCCGAAGGACAGCAGCCATCGGCCTAGCGGCGGCATCCCGCCGCCATGGAAGACGACCAGGTTGGCGGGATTGGAGATCGGCAGCACGAAGGACGCCGCGTTCGCAATCAGAGCGCAGGCGAACAGGTACGGTAGCGGCTGGACCTTGGCCTTTCGCACCGCGGACAAGATGGCCGGGGTGAGCACAACCGCCGTGGCATCATTCGACATGAAAATCGTCACCAGCGTCCCGATGCCGTAGACCAGGGTGAACAGCCGCGTGCAGGAACCGTTCGCGCTGCGAATCGCCGTCGAGGAGAGCCAATCGAATACAC
>CAXUNH010000057.1:0-19146 GCA_964252405.1 uncultured Acidobacteriaceae bacterium
CTTCTCCAATCCGGACCATCTGAGCTTCGCCCTGCGCGGTTGTCTTGCCCTGGTCCTCTGCTACGTCACCATGAACGCGGTGGCCTGGCCCGGTCTCAGCACGTCGCTGTTCACCGTCGTGGTGACCGCGTTGAGCAGCATCGGCTCGTCCCGGCAAAAGCAGTTGTTGCGGGTGTCCGGTGCCCTGGTCGGCGGCGTGCTTTTAGGGATGGGCTCTCAGGTATTGATCCTTCCCCTGCTGGACAGCGTTGGCGGTTTTACCGTCATGTTTGTCGCTGTAACCTGCGTCGCCGCGTGGTTTATCACGGCCAGTCCGCGGATCTCGTACTTCGGGACGCAGATGGGATTGGCCTTCTTCCTGATTCACCTGCGCGGACCCTCCCCGCAAATCAATCTCGCCATTGCGAGAGACAACATCATGGGCATCTTTCTAGGGCTGATTGTCATGTGGCTGGTCTTCGACACCCTGGGATCCAAGCCGGCAGCCGTGGTCATGCGCGAGCTGTTTGCGAGCAACCTGAAGCTGATGGCGCAGCTGGCGACACCCTGGCCGGACAACCGGCCCACGGATCTGCGGAAGATCCGTGACCTGCGCGACAAGATCAGCCAAAACCTGAGCGCAGTGAACTCCCAGGCCGACGGTGTGCTCTTTGAGCTCGGCCGTTCGCGTACCGCGAGCCTCAGGCTGCGCAACCTGCTGCTAAATTGGCAGCCCCGGTTGCGCAGCATCTTTCTGTTCCAGGTTGCGCTTCTGCAGTACCGGGCGCCAGTGTCCCCGGCAGAGCTCCCGGAAGCAATTCTGGAGGCGCAGGCCAGATTCGACGGCGGAGTGAAGGCAACGCTGGAGAGCATGGCCGAGGTCTTCAGCAAGGGCGTAGCGCCGCCGAGCGAGCCCGCGCTGGGGGACGCCTACAAGCACCTGTGCGCCGCGATCAACCAGACCTACGGAGGCCACCCCACGCCGCGGGCTGCAGCGGTCCTCGCGTTGTCCTCGCAGGTCGCGGACTCTGCACTGGCGTTGAACCGAGAGGTGAGCGCTTGCCGAAGGAAACTGGTCTGATGCGCTGCATGCGGCGAAGGCGTCCTCCTCACCGGCCAACCAGGTGCGCAGCCCTCCTTGGAGGGTAGAGATCAGGGGCATGCGGTTGCGAGCTACGCAAGGGCCCGTTTCCACCTGCCCCTTCAGCTCGGGTCCAACTCGCCGACCCTCAGCATCGGCCACAGGATCACGCAGCTGCCCGGGGTGCATGTTCCTTAGCTCGACATCGTGGCCCCAACGTCGGAAGCGAAGAGCGCGCAAATGATAACCCTGGCGGCCGACGGTCTCTTGGAAAGAGAACGATGCTACCTCAAGGAACGAATTTTGCGGGAACACTCACGGGACGTTGTCGGACCGTACCTTCACCACACATCCCCCCGGGGAGCGTTACAGCGCTCGGGCAGCACTTCCCAGAACAGGATGAACATGGAAGCGCCATCATTTGCCGATGCAAAAGGTCGAGAAGATCCGGGCGAGGATGTCGTCGGCTGTTGTGGTGCCGGTGAGTGTGTCGAGGGCGTGGAGGGCGTTGCCGAGGTCCATGAGGAGGATTTCGTGCGGGTGCCGCGCGTGGTTGGCGGCGCCGGCGGCTTCCAGCGCGGCGAGGGCAGTCTGTACTGATTCGTAGTGCCGGCGGTTGTTGAGCGCGCCTGTTTCGGCTGCTCCGCCTGCGGCATTCAGTTGCGCGAGGATCTCGCCCCGAAGCGCATCCAGACCTGCTGCCGTCAATGCCGAGACCGGCAGGAAGCGCGATGCGTTTCCTGAGCTCCCCGGGTCGAGTTGTACGGATGCGTCGGGAACGAGATCGATCTTGTTCCGGATCAAGAGGTGGGGACGGTGGTGCAGGCTGGATGCGAGCTCTTCTTCTTCCGGCGCCAGCGGGGCGGTGGCATCGTGGATGAGCAGCACGAGGTCGGCGTCGGCGAGGCTCTCGCGGGAGCGCTCGATGCCTTGCCGCTCGGCCTCGTCTGCGGGGGGATCCGCGCCCAGGCGAAGACCGGCCGTGTCCACCAGCCGGATGGGAATACCATTCAACGCCCAGGTCTCTTCCAGGGTGTCGCGGGTTGTGCCGGGGACAGCGGTGACGATCGCGCGGGGGCGTTCCAGAAGGCGGTTGAAGAGGGAGCTCTTGCCGGCGTTGGGCCGGCCAACGAGCGCGAGGGACGCCCCGTTGCGAAGCAGGGCTCCGGCACGGAAGCTTCGGGAAAGCTGGGACAACGCGAGGTGTACGGCGGCGATCTCGGCGGCAATGTGGTCAGGCGCGACCACATCGACGTCGTCGAGTTCCCCGGAAGCGAAGTCCATCCCGGCTTCCAGCAGAGCAATCAGGTGCAGAAGCTGACCTTTGATTGGCGCGATGCGACGGCTGAGCGAGCCCCCTAGTTGTTGCGCCGCGGCGCGCGCCTGCTCCAGCGTCTGGGCAGCGATCAGGTCATGAACGGCCTCGGCCTCGGTGAGATCGAGGCGCCCAGCGAGGAAGGCTCGCTGCGTGAACTCTCCCGGCTCCGCCAGGCGTGCGCCATGCTGGAGCGCGGCGCTCAGGATCGCGTCCAGGATGACAGGGGCGCCATGGGCGGCGATTTCCACGACATGATCCCCGGTGTACGAGTTCGGAGCAAGGAAGGTCGTGATGACCGCCTCATCCAGAGGCGACGCTTCCAGGGGATCCTCCGCCCCTTGGTCCAGCACCCGAACGAAGCGGGCGCGGGCGTGCTCCAGGGGTGAGGTCACGCGTACGAGTCGGGGCGCGATGGACAAGGCGTCCGGGCCACTCAGGCGGACGATCCCGATCCCTCCCCGGCCTAGGGGGGTCGACACGGCGGCGATGGTATCCGGCGAGAAGGCGTCCGACATGGTCTTCAGGATCCCACAGGCTGAGGTCGAGTCAGCGTTAAGCGTCGGGCTCCCCGCGCAGAACGTTCCTGTGGCGTGAAGTGCATTTCGGCACGTATGATGCTGACCGTTAGCTGAACGCAGACTACTTTCGGAACGGCCACCCGACGATGAACGTCTTTGCATTTTTTGCGACCACGCAGTTGACCCATCTTTCGCCGGTCGACATTCTCATTCTGGTGCTGTACTTCTGCGTGGTGCTCTTTATCGGGTTCTACGTGAAGGGCTCGACCAACACCAGCGAAGAGTTTTTTTTGGCTGGGCGCGAAATGAGCGCGTGGATCGCCGGCCTGAGTTTCGTGTCGGCGAACCTGGGCTCGCTGGAACTGATGGGATGGGCTGGCTCGGCGTATCAGTACGGCATTCTGGCGATGCATTGGTACTGGATCGGCGCCATCCCCGCGATGCTCTTTCTGGGCATCGTGATGATGCCCTTCTACTACATCTCGAAGACGCATTCGGTGCCCGGGTATCTGCAACTGCGTTATGGCGAGGGTGCCCGGGGCCTGGCGGCGGCCAGCTTCGGATTCATGACGATCCTGATGTCCGGCGTGAATATGTACGCCATGGCCGTGGTGATGCAGACGGTGCTGGGCTGGAACATGACGTTCTCGATCTGGGTGGGCGCCGCGACGGTGGCCATCTACGTCATGCTGGGCGGCCTGCGGTCGGCCATCATCAATGAGGTGCTTCAGTTCATCCTGATCTGGGCCGGCGCAGCGTTGATCCCCATTCTGGGCTTGATTGAGGCGGGCGGCTGGACCAATCTGAAGGCGCAGATCGCGCACAACGTCGGCTCCAATGACTACACCCATCTTTGGGCGAACCTGGGCCACTTCAAAGACAACCCGATGGGCATCAACTGGGTCGGGATTGTCTTCGGTCTGGGCGCCATCATCAGCTTCGGTTACTGGACCACGGACTTCCTCGTGGTGCAGCGCGTGCTCAGCGCCAACAATCTCCGGGCGGCCAAGATGGCTCCCGTGATCGGCGCGGCGTTCAAGATGGCCGTGCCGCTGATCGTGATTCTGCCTGGACTGATCGCCCTCGGGATCATCGATCCCCAGACCCATCAGCAGGCCTATCATCTGGTTCCGGCAGACATCGGCAAAGTCACCGGCGAGCACACCTATGACCAGGTGCTTCCGCTGATGCTGATCCGCTACTGTGGACCGGGTCTGCTGGGCCTGGGTATCACGGCGCTTGTGGCCGGCTTCATGAGCGGCATGGCGGGCAATGTTTCGGCCTTCTCGACCGTGTGGACCTACGATCTGTACGGCGCGTACATCAACAAGCGTGCCTCCGACAAGCACTACGTGGCCATGGGGCGCTGGTCGACGGTGGTGGGCATGCTGATCTCGATCGGCACGGCCTACCTGGTGGCGCATGCGGCGTCCATCATGGACTACGTGCAGGCGCTGTTCAGCTTCTTCATCGCGCCGCTGTTCGGCACGGTGATCCTGGGCATGCTGTGGAAGCGGGCGACCCGGGCGGGCGGCTTCTGGGGCCTGCTGGCGGGAACGGTTTCCTCGATCTCCATGTTCATCTACACCAGCACGGGTACGGCGGCGCATAAGGCCATCGCCTTGTCGCACATCGCGCTCTCGTCCGATGCGCAGCCCATGGCGGAGAACATGTTCCGTGCCCTTTGGAGCTGGTTGATCTGCGTGGCGGTGACGGTGCTTGTGAGCTTGATGACAAAGCCGAAGACCGAGGCGGAGCTGAATGGTCTGGTGTACGGCGCCACGGTGATCCCGGACGACGGCACGCGCGGCCTTTGGCAGAAGCCGGCGTTCTGGGCGGTGGTGGTTGCGCTCGTCTTTGTCGGGTTGAATCTCATCTTCTGGTAAAGCGGCCTGGGGTCGCAGAGGGAAAAGGAGTTCGGGATGGCTGAAGGTACAGGGCGAGGAGAAGCACTTTCCATATGGTTTTTTGTCGGGATCATGACGCTGGCGTACGGGGTAGTGCTGC
Source organism: uncultured Acidobacteriaceae bacterium (assembly GCA_964252405.1). Classification (GTDB taxonomy): domain Bacteria; phylum Acidobacteriota; class Terriglobia; order Terriglobales; family Acidobacteriaceae; genus Granulicella. The sequence goes on from CAXUNH010000057.1 coordinate 4,904, forward strand.
TGCCCTACGGCGCGTACGAGTGGTTCGGCGGCCACGAAGCCCCGACAGTCTTAAACAATCTGCATCCGACGTTCTGGTGGGGTGTGCTTCTGGTGCTTTTCGGGGGGTTCTACACGTTCAAGTACCGGCCCAGATCGGGGGACAAGAGTCGAGTGTGACTCCTGAGCTCTTGGCCTCTTGGGCCTCTCGGGCCTTAGATACGTCTGGACGTAGGTTGACCGCGCGGAGCTACCATTTCTAATATCGCCATGAGAATGTAAACGCCTAACCACGAGTGGTACGAGGGCTACGACTTTGGCATCATGATTGCAGGTTCAGATGCCAGAAGGAGTGCCCTTGAGCTTCGATTTTCCTGTAATGCCGATTCGCCGCCAGCGTTTGTTCCAGAGGACCGCGTTGTCCGCGGCCTTGTTGACCCCGGCCATCGCCGCCGGATTCCTGCTTTCTGCTCCGGCCCCGGCCTTTGCGCAATCCACGGCCGAGATCTCTGGAACCGTGACTGACAGCTCCGGTGCGGTGCTCCCGAGCGCATCTGTCTCCTTGAAAAACTTGGGAACCAACAATGCACGCACGGTGAAGGCCACCGGATCCGGGGAGTATGTCTTTACCAACTTGGAGTCCGGCTCGTACCAGTTGATTGTTACCAGCGCCGGGTTTGAAACGTTCAAAACCACGCTGACGGTCACGGTTGGGGGTCATTTCACCATCACTCCCAAGCTTGCTGTCGGAAACAGCAGCACCACTGTCGAGGTTTCCGCCGGTGATACCGCCGTGGCCAATACGGCCACAGCCGAAGTCAGCCAGGTGATTAGCCAGGAACAGGTCACACAGCTGCCCTCGCTCACGCGGAATCCCTACGACTTCGTCAACCTTTCGGGAAACGTCAGCAACGGCGATAACAGCGCTTCAAACAACGCGAATCAGAATAACGCGACACGCGGCGTGAACTTCTCGCTGAACGGGTCCCGCACCTCGGGCACTGAAATCCTGCTCGATGGTGTAGAAAACATCTCCGTCTTTGGCGACAGTGTTGCGGCGGTGGTTCCAGTCGATGCTGTGCAGGAGTACCGCATCATCACCAACAATTTTTCGCCGGAGTACGGCCGCGCCTCGGGTGGTGTTGTTTCGGTGGCTACCCTTGCAGGAACGAATACCTTCCACGGCCGGATCTGGGAGTTCAATCGAATATCCGCTACTACGGCCAACACCGTCACCAACGCGCAGGACGGCGTTGCCAAAGGGACCTATACTCGCAACCAATTTGGCGGCATCGTTTCCGGGCCCATCGTCAAGGACAAGCTGTTCTTCATGGGAGCCACTGAGTTCACCCGGGTACGCAGCTCAGCGGGCCTGGTTGCGGCAATCCCAACGACGCAGTTCCTGGCTGTTGCGCCGGCCAACATTCAGTCCTACTTCCAGACGTACGGCGCGACCAACGTCGGCAATGTTCTCAGTACCACAACAAACCTGCAAGCCGGCGGTGGTACAACGCCGCTGTACCCAAACCTTCCCGGCTCCCTACCCATCTTTAGCAAGGTGTCGTTCACGGCACCTAGTGACGCAGGCGGTGGATTGCCGCAGAACACCTATAATGTTGTCGGTCGCGTGGACTACAACCTTGGCTCCACGACCCAGATCTTCTTCCGCTACGTCAATTACCACGAGAATGATGCGCTTGGTGCAGTCTCGGCCTCGCCGTACAGCCAGTACGATGTGGGTGGCTCAAACCATGTGCAGGCGTTTTTGCTCAGCGGCGCTCATGAATTCAACTCGGCTCTTTCCACGATCAGCCGCGTAAGCTTTATCCGCGCCGACACCGCGAACAGCTACAACACCTCACTCCAAAACACGCCCACGCTGTTTGTTGCTACGAACGCTAAAGATCCGTTCTCTCAAACGGCCTTTATTCTCCCAGGTTTCTATTCGACCAATCCCGCGAACGGTGGGCTTCCGTTTGGTGGTCCGCAGAACACGATCCAGTACAACCAGGATCTGAACTATCTGGCCGGTAAGCACCAGATACAGGTTGGTGGCCAGGTTCTCTACATCCAGGATAACCATGGCTACGGCGCCTACGCCCAAGCCAATGAGCAACTGGGCAACAACCAGGCACTCGGCCTTGCCAACTTGGATACCGGCAACTTGTATCAGTTCCAGGCGGCCGTGAATCCGAACGGAGCTACGCCGTGCGCCCGGAACCCGTACACGGCTGCGCTCATTCTGACTCCCTCGTGCACAATTAGCTTACCCGTCTCGCAACCGGCCTTTGCCCGTTCGAACCGCTTCCATGACTGGGCCGCCTACGCTCAGGACCAATTTAAGATTGCTCCCCGTTTTACCCTGAACTACGGCGTTCGTTATGAGTATTTCGGTGTGCAGCACAACAACAACCAAAATCTGGACGCCAACTTCTACTACGGACCGGGTGCAGATATCCCGGCGGAAGTCCGTAGCGGCAGTGTCCTCACTGTGCCCAACAGCCCCATCCATCGGCTGTGGAACCCGCAGTATGGGACGGTCTCTCCGCGGGTGGGCTTTGCTTTCGATGTCTTCGGCAACGGCAAGACCTCGCTGCGCGGCGGGTACGGTATCTCGTACGAGCGTAACTTCGGCAACGTCACCTTCAACGTCATCCAGAACCCGCCGAACTACGCGGTCGTGGTTCTCCGCAGCAGCAGCGCCCAAACCTACAGTGTGACGAACAGCAACACGGGTCCGCTGGCGGGCACAGGATCGGTGGCTCTGCCACCGACCAGCCTGCGTCACGTTGACCAGAACATCCGCACCGCGCAAACTCAGTTCCACTCGCTGTCCATCGACCAGCAGCTTGGCCGCGGAACACTCCTTAGTCTCAGCTACAACGGCTCGCGTGGCATCCATCTGTACGACATTAAGAACTACAACATCGCGGGTATGGGCAATCTGTACCTTGGCGATCCGGTTGTTGATCCGGTGACTCAGAAGAGCGCGCTCACTTACAACAACCCGCACTTTTCCAATGACAACAACCGTGGCTCTAACGGCGACAGCTACTACAACGCGGTAAACGTCCAGTTCACGACAAACGACATTCACCACAGTGGTCTGTCCATGGTCGCGAACTACACCTACGCGCACGCTCTTGACGATCTTTCTTCCACCTTCTCAGAGTCGGGTACGGGGGAGAACGTCGGTGGCCTCGGTTATATGAACGCCTTCGCTCCGTACCTCGACCACGGCAACTCCGATTTCGATATCACTCATCGTTTTGTGCTCGCGCCCATCTATCGCACCCCTTCGTTCTTCCGCGACAAGGGTAAGGCATTAGCGCAGTTATTTGGGGGCTACGAAGTCACCGGCATCTATACAGTCCGGACGGGCACGCCCTTCACTTTCTCTGATTCAACAAACAATGTGTCTGGCTATGGCCTGGTCCGTTACAACCCAGCGACGCCCAACTTTCAGCACACCTTCAAAAACATCCCAACAGGCACCGCAGCGAACGGCAACAATTACGTTATCAGCGGCGCGAACTCGCTCCCTGTCGACGTGCCGTTCGGCAACCCTGCCCTCCTTGGCGCGTCAGATCTGGGACCATACCCGAGCACGATGACTGCAAGGAATGTCTTTCGCGGTCCAGGTGCCTACAATCTGAACGTCTCTGTGTCAAAAACGTTTCCGCTTTACGAGCGTTTCAACCTTGAACTCCGGGCGGAAGGCTTCGACGTCACCAATCACCACAACCTCTACATTCAAGAGTCACAGCTGGATGCAGCGAACTACCCCGACGCAAATCCGGAGGTCATCGCCTCCACGGGTGGCGTGGGCGCCACCGGTGGCGCAAACGACGAACGCCGCTTTCTGCAGTTCGCCGCAAAGATTAACTTCTAACCCTGCACCTGCAGAACAGAAAGGGCGCCTTTGGGCGCCCTTTTCTGATGCGTTCATAACACCTGTTTTCAGACCTGTTTTCCCCAGAGTCGTGCAACGACGAGGTCATCGCGGTGAGCCTTCCCGTTGTGCAGCCACTACTTCAGGCTGCGGACGAAGGTATTCTCGAGCAGTTCCTGCTTGCCGGAGCGGGGTTGAGGGTTGGGGTTGCTTTTTTCGGCCTTTTCGGCGATCTGTTCGAGCGTGAGCTTGCCGTTGAGGATGTCCTGGTATTCGGGCTTTTGCCAGCCGGCGTAGCGCTTGCCGGTGACTTGCTTCAGGGTGCCGTCTTCCCACATCTTGGCCGCAATCAAGAAGGCGTGCGCGCAGAGGTCGGCACCGCCGATGTGCGCGTGAATGAGGTCTTCCGGGTCAATGGATTGGCGACGAATTTTTGCGTCGAAGTTCATGCCGCCCAGGCCCAGGCCGCCGTTGCGGATGACGTGGTACATGGAAAGCGTCATGGAATAGAGGTCGTTGGGGAACTGGTCGGTGTCCCAGCCGAGCAACGGGTCGCCACGGTTGATGTCCAGTGAGCCGAGGACGCCGAGGTCGGCGGCGGTGGCGATCTCGTGCTCAAAGCTGTGGCCGGCGAGCAAGGCGTGGTTGGCTTCGAGGTTGAGCTTTACCTCGTTCTCGAGGCCGTGCTTCTTCAGGAAGCCATACACCGTGGCCGCGTCGAAGTCGTACTGGTGGGCGGTGGGCTCCTTGGGCTTGGGCTCGATGAGGATCTGGCCCTTGAAGCCGATCTTGTGCTTGTAGTCGACCACGAGCTGGAGCAAGCGCGCGAACTGCTCGAGTTCCTGCTTCATGTCCGTGTTGAGCAGGGTCTCGTAGCCCTCGCGACCGCCCCAGAGAACGTAGTTTGATCCCCCAAGCTGCACGGTGACGTCCATGCAGTGCTTGATCGTGGTGGCGGACCAGACGAAGACCTCGGGGTCGGGGTTGGTCGCGGCGCCGGACATGAAGCGCGGGTGAGAGAAGAGGTTCGCTGTGCCCCAGAGCAGCTTTGTCGACGAAGACTCCTGCTTCTTATGCAGGTAGTCGGCGATCGTGTGCAGGTTCTTCAGGGTCTCGCTGAGCGACTGGCCTTCGTGGACGATGTCGCGATCGTGGAAGCAATAAAACGGCAGGTCCAGAACGCGGAAGAGGTCGAAGGCGGCGTCTGCCTTCTCTTTGGCGGACTGCATGGGGTCCGAGCCCGTCATCCAGGGACGGACGATAGTGGGTGCGCCGAACGGATCGCTGCCGTTCATGGCCAGAGAGTGCCAGTAGGCGACGGCGAAGCGAAGGTGCTCTTTGAGCGGTTTGCCCAGCACGACCTTGCCGGCGTCATACCACTGGTAGCTGAAGGGATTGGTGCTGTCCGGTCCCTCGTACTTCACGGTCGGGAACTGGCTGAAGATGGTTTCACTCACGGGGAGGCCTCCGGGAAAGATGCACCTACGAAGATACAGGCTCTCGGGGAGGCCTGTCGCGGCTTCTCCGCCTTGGGACGGTCTTTATTTCGAGTGTTGCCGTTTGCCGAAGGGGAGCCGCGGGCGGGGTGCCCGTCGCCTCCTCATCGAAGTGCCCGCAGGTCAGTGGCCGCCGCCCTGTCTAGCTGTGGCCAGAGTGATACGGATGCCCGGCGAGGATGCTGAAGGCGCGATAAAGCTGCTCGGACAGCACGACGAGCGCGAGTTCGTGTGGAAGCGTGATGGCCCCAAAGGACAGGCGAAGGCCGGCGCGGTTCCAGGCCGTTGCGGACCAGCCATCCGCGGGCCCTACGGCGAAGACAACCTGTTGCGCCCCGGTATCGCGCAGACGGCCCAGGCGCTCCGCGAGCGCTTCGGAGGAAAGGGCCTCACCGCGGCTGTCGAGGAGGATCAGCGTGACGGGGGACCGGCCGGCGAGCTTGTCCAGAGCGGAAAGCAGCGAGCCTTCGGAGTCATAGGCCAGGGCCTGCACCGGAAAGTAACGGCAGGCTCGTTTGACATATTCCTCAAGCAGGGTCTGGGCTGGGGCTGATTTCAGGCGTTGGCGGCGAGGCGTTACGTAGGCAATCTCGATCTTCATCGCCCGTGTCCTGATCTCTTGGGACTGCTCGCCGGGTGAGCGTCCGGACTCCGTCGCAGAGTGCGTTTCTGCAGTTAGCTGCGGTCTTCGCCTGCGCTCTTTCCCGGGCTGCGCCTGGTGGCGGAGGACTTTGCTGCGCTCTTGGCGGAGGGACGCTTGGCGGCGGTCTTTTTGGAAGCCGCCTTCCTGGGCGCCAGCTTCTTCCCGACCTGTTTCGCCGCAGCTTTTTTGGCAGTCTTCTTCGTCGCCGGCCGTTTTGCTTCGATGGCCGACTTAATTTCGGAATTGAGATCGTTGACGCTCAGGGTCGTTGCGGACTTCCGCAGCCGTTCGAGTCCGTAAAACGCGCGTTTTTCAGGCAGGAACACGTGGACAATGAAGTCAACGTAATCCATCAGGATCCACTCCCCCTGACGGCGGCCTTCCACAGAGTTGGGGAAGTTGCCAAATTCCCGCTTGAGCCGCAGTTCGATTTCATCCGTGATTGCGACTGTCTGGCGGTCGTTGCTGCCGGTACAGATCAGGAAGTAGTCGGAAAGGCCGCTTTCCGCGGGATCGAGCGCAAGGATGCGAATGTCCTCCGCCTTTTTGTCCTCGCAGGCGGCGGCGGCGACCGCCAGCATCTGGTTCACTTCAACGGAAGCCATCAAACTCCTTTGCCACCTTATCGTAGCGCAGGTAGATGATGAGCAGCACGGGAGAGGGCGGGCGCGTATGGTCGTGAGAGCGATGACGCAGAGCTTGAAGGTGTGGCAGAGGCCACTGGTGATCGGAGCCTCGGGGCAACTCGGCGTGGAGTTGTGCCGCGCCCTGGAAGACGGCGGTTCCCCCGCTGTTGTACGTGGAGTACGGACGGCAGTTCCGGGTGGGCTCGTCCTGGATCTCGCAGAGACGGTTACGCCGAAGGATGCGGTCCGCGCGTTGGGTGGGGAAGCGCCGGATCTGATTCTGTGCGCGGGGGCGATGACCTTCGTGGACGGGTGTGAGGACGATCCGGAGCAGGCGCTGCGCACGAACACCTATGGCCCGTCAGTGCTTGCGGCCTTTGCGCACAGCCACAGCATTCCGTTTGTCTACTTCTCGTCCGACTATGTCTTTCCTGGATCGGCGGAGCACCCCGGCCCGTACGCCGAGGATGCGGTTCCGGACCCGCTCAGTGTGTATGGGCGGACCAAGCTGGAAGGGGAGCGGGCGGTGCTGCGGGTTCACCCGGAAGCCCTGGTGATCCGGACCAGTTGGGTCTACGGGCCGGATGCAGCCGGGAAGAACTTCATCTCCTGGTCGCTGCGGCAAATGCGGGCGGGAGCCCGGGTGCGTGTGCCCTCCGACCAGGTTTCTACGCCGACCTTTAACCGGGATCTGGCGCGTGTGGCGGTGAGGCTGGCTGGATCAGGGACCCATGGAGTGGTCCATGTCACTGGGCCCGAACTGATGAGCCGGCTCGAACTGGCGCAGCGGGTCGCGAGGTTCTTCCGGTTGGACGGGGCGCTGGTGGAAGGTGTGCCGACGGCCAGCCTCCGGCAGCGTGCGCGGCGTCCTTTGCTGTCGGGACTGATCAGCCGCAGAGCCGAGGAGGTCGAGGCGCAAGGGCGCATGCGGACGTTGCACGAGGGCCTGGAAGAGACGGCGGCGAGTCTGGGCAACTGACCTCCGCGTGACGAAACAGAGGCAGAACACGGTTGCGGGCAAGATGGCCAAGCTGATGGGGCTTGGGTCTTTTATGCTTACGGCAGAATGGGGCAGGGGTTTCGCGCTGGATGGCACTGGATGTTTGGGAGATCCTGGATGTAGGCAGCATCTGGATGCGGGAGTTCGCCTCTGCTATGGCGCGGGTGCAACCGGTCGTCGCGTGGTGGCCGGAGATGCGCACGTTTGGCGCGCTTGAAGGCTGGGAACGCGAAGAGACGATCGTTGAACCCGCGCTGACGGTGCGCCGCTACCCGCTGCAGCGCGGCTACGCGCGCCGGCCCATACAGAACGTCCTGCCGTTCCACATCGCCCTGCTGAAACGGCTGCGTGCACGTTGCCGCGATGAGGCGAATGCGGTGCTGATTTGCTCCACACCCTTCTATGCGCCCCTTGCCGAGCGATGGAAGGGGCCGGTGGTGTACTACGTCACCGATTTGACGGCCGGCTACGCGACAGTGAACGGCGCGCAGGTGAAGGCGCTCGACCGGCGCCTGTGCAAGATCGCGGCGGCGGTCTGCCCGAACTCGCGACGGTTGGTGGAGTATCTGGAACGCGAAGCCGGGTGCGCTCCGGCGAAGATCACCGTGGTTCCGAACGCCACGCGGGAGAGCAACATCGCGCCGGCGCCGCTGCTGGAACCCGGGCCGCTGCCGGCCGAGGTTGCGCACCTGCCTAGGCCGATCGCGGGAGTCATCGGCAATCTGTCCGGTAACACCGACTGGCTTCTGCTGGCGCCCGTGGTGGAAGCGACCCCCTGGCTGACCTGGATTTTTGTGGGCCCGGCGCAGCCGATTCGGGACAAGGCTCAGCAGGAGGCACGAAGCCGGGTGATGGGCCATGGGCGGGCTCACTTCGTGGGGTCCAAGCCCTATGGCGAGCTGCAGGCGTTCGCGCGTGCGTTCGATGTCGCGGTGTTGCCGTATCTGAAGACCGAGCCGACGTACTCGGGGAGTTCCACGCGGTTCTACGAGCATCTGGCGGCGTGCCGGCCGATGCTGGCGACGCGTGGGTTTGCAGAGCTCCTGGAAAAGCCGCCGTTGCTGGAGCTGGTGGATACGCCGGAACAGATGCTGGCGGGGATGGATCGGCTGCGGGAGATAAGCTTTCGTGATGGCCTGGAGACGGCCCGCTGGGAGGCAAGCCGGCATGGCACCTGGGAACAACGAGTGCAGACGCTCGTCGGCGCCTTGGAGCGGGCAAGAGAGACCAACAGTCCTTAGAGGCTAGGGCTGGATGGAGGGCGCGCGTTCCGGGGCAGCGATGTGGCGACCGGACCAGCGCAGGACCGGCAACAGGCTGGTGTACTCATCCGTCCACAGCCTGACGGCAGGGACGGTGGTGATGGTGTGAGCCGCGGCCGCGAGTGCCGGTTCCGCGAAGAAGCCCGTGCGTTCCGTCAGAAGAACCCACGAGGCGAGTGATTCGCCCCGGCTGCGATCGGCGGCGCTGTCGATCTCGCGGGCGATCAGCCTGGGCTGCGCGGCGTCTGCCAGGCGGGCGAGGACCGGGGCAAGGTCGAGGTACTGGTTGGAGATGTGGAAGGCGAGGATGCCGCCAGGTGCGAGGTGGCGGCGGTACAAGCTGAGGGCCTCGCGCGTGAGCAGGTGGGTGGGGATGCTGTCGCCGGAGAAGGCGTCAATGACCAGGACGTCGAAGTTTTGGGCAGGCTCCGCGGCGAGCGACAGGCGTGCGTCCCCGGGAATGAGCGTGACGCTGGCGGGGGTGTCGCGGGTGTAGGTGAAGAGGTGCTGGGCGACGTCCAGGACGAGCGGGTTGATGTCGTAGAAACGGATCTGGTCGCCAGGGCGGCCATAGGCGGCCAGCGTTCCGGCGCCGAGGCCAATGACGCCAATGCGGCGGGGCCGGGCAGGGTCGCAACAGTGTTGCAGCGCGAGGCCGACGCCGCTGTCCGGCGCGTAGTACGTGAGTGGCGTGCGGTGGAACGCGTCGCTGAACCACTGCATACCGTGTTGGATATTGCCGTTGTAGAGCGTTCGGGAGAGGAAGGCCTGCGGTGGTGTCTGGGTTTGTTTTACGCGCAGCGCGCCGTAGAAGTTGCGGGCGCGGAACAGAGCATGGTGGGTGTAAGCGGTGTGCAGAACCACGAGCAGGTAGAGACCCAGCACAGGGCCAGATGCCCAGAACAGGCGTTGCGGCCAGCCCCCGTGCCAGACGACCAGCAGAATCAGTCCGGTAGTGAGAAGAAATGCGATTGGGAGGTCAAAGTTGGAGTCCGTGACCAGCGGGCTCAGGACGGCGACGGCGAGCGTGCCGAGAGCGCCTCCCGCAGCGATGTGGAGGTAGAAGCCGGTGCTGGCCGCGGCTTGCTGAGGCCGGAGGGCGAACAGCTCTGCGTGGCAGAACCAGGCCGCGAGCAAAAGCTCCGTCGTGTAGAAGCCGATGCTCAGACCGATGGGGATGTTGGCTTCGGTCTGCGCCAGCAGGTAACCCAGCGCGAAGAGCAACACCGCGAGCAGACGCAGGATAAGGGTGCGGTGGTAGAGGCGAGGCAGTTCAAACGCGAGCACAAAGCTGAGCAGGTAAGCGGCCAGGGGCACGACCCAGAGGAGGGGCATGGAGGCGATGTCCTGCGTGAGGTGGGCGGTGATGGCGGCGAGTTGCAGGGACGCGACGGCGGGCAGAGCGAACCAGAGAAAGCGGGTGTTGCGGGACGCTGAGGTGTGTGGGGCGCGTTGTATGTCTGCGGGCGGCTCCGGGGTGACAGCTGCCTCCGCCGTGCGCATGCGAAGTGTGAGGGCAGCGGCGAGGATCGCGTACACGACGAAGCCTGCTCGCCAAAGGAGAAACTGCGTTCCGAGTGCCAGATGCGGTTCAAGGACGGTGGGATAGGCGAGCAGGGCGGCGAGCGATCCGAAATTGGAAAGCGCAAAGAGCCTGTAAGGGACGGCAGCCTGCTCCCGCCGTGCGTACCAGGCCTGCAGCAGCGGAGCCGTGGTGCTGAGCGCAAAGAAGGGAAGGCCGATGGAGGTGGACAGCAGGACGAAGAGGCGAAGCTGCGGGCTCTGCACCGAGGCGCTGTGAGGGGCGTGCAGCACAGGCGCAAACGCGGCGAGCGTTGCCCCCAGGAGCAGGACGAGATGCGTTCTCCAGCCGGCGGGTCTTTGTACGGAGGCCCCTGCCACAAGCGTGGTGTAGGCGTAACCCAGCATCAGGGCGACCTGGAAGAACGCGAGCGCGCTGATCCACACGGCGGAGGAGCCGCCAAGCTGCGGGAGCAGAGCGCGCGTGACCATCGGCTCAACGCTGAAGAGCAGGACGGCGGAGACTGTGATGGTGAGACCGTACAGGAGCTTCATGCGGGCACTTCGCAGTGCCCAGCTACGGTACGCTACGGTACGCGCGGCTGCGAAGTGCCGCTGTGGGTGTCAGACGGTGAGGATCTGTACCTCCCAGGGCTTCAACTGCACGGGGAGGAAGGCGATCTGCGCGCTGTAGCTCGGCTGGTTGGTGGGGTAGAGCGTCTTCTCGGCAATCTGCACGGGCCGCGCTGCGGTGAGGCTGCCGGTCGCGTTGCTGTAGGCAGCGCTGTAGGACGGCAGCTTGCGGTTGATGTCGACATCGAGCAGAACAAAGCCGTCCCACTCCCCCGCGCCGTTGGTGTTTGCGACGGCAAGGACCTCGCGACCCGAGAGCACGCGCGAAAAGGCGATCAGCCCCTGCGGGCCGCGCGGCAGGCCGAAGCCGTTTCCGTCGCCGGAGGCCTCGCGGAAGTAGAGCCGGCCATAACGGAGCGCGGGTTCCTTCATGCGGAGCGCGGCGATACGTTGCAGTTCTCTATAAAGGTCGGCGGTCTGGTCAAAGGCGTTCGGCGTTTTGCCCCACAGGGCTTCACGAACGGATTCCTTCGCGTCCAGGCCGTCGATGCATCCCTGGAGCCCCTGCTCTGTGCCGTAGTAGACGCAGGGAATGCCTTGCAGCGCGAACAAAAGAGCGAGGGCCATCGTGACCTGCTCGGGCGGCACGCCCGGAGCATTGAACCGGCTGTTCTGGTCGTGATTGTCGATGAAGCTGACGAAGTATTTGCCGGCTTCGCCGTGCGACGAGATCTGGCCGGCCTCGGCGCTTTTGCGCTGCCCGAACAGGTTCGCCAGGGTCTCGACGCCGGGTGGATTCGGGCCGAGCGCCTTGATGACCGGCGGAAGCGTGAAGAACAGGGGAAAGTCCAGGGCGGAGTCGATCCCGAAGCCCTCGTTCGCGCCGGTGTCCCGGCCGATGAAGTTATCAATAACGTTGTCGCTGTCCCAGATCTCGCCGAAGGTGAAGAAGTTGCGCTTGCCGGCGCTTTGGGCGAACTCGCGGATGGCGTTGCCGAACGAGGCGATCATGTCCGGGCGGATGTATTTCACGGTGTCGATGCGGAAGCCGTCGACGTCGTATTTGGCGATGAGGTACTGGTAGGCACGAACCAGCACGCTGAGCACAGGCGTGACGCCGTAGTGATCACGCAGCCACTCCTGCCCGGGTTGTGTCGCGTCGTACTCGATGACCATCTGCCGCAAGTAGTCGAAGTCCCCAGGCACGAAGTTCAGCGGCGGTGCGGGTGTGTCGGTGACCGTGCTGCCCTTTCGACGAAAGAAAATGGGGCGTTGCAGCTCAAGGGGCCAGACGGCGTCGTCCGTTCCGGCGCGCGCAGGCATTTCGCCCTGCCAGTCACCGCGGGACCAGCCAAGCCCAGTCATCCACTGAATCGGCAACTCGCCGCCGGGGCCGCTGTAAAGGAGATCCTTATCCTGAAAGGAGCGCACCACCTGTCCGTTCCGAACGTAGTCGAAGACGCGACCGGCGTGGTTCAGCACGATATCGAGGATGACGTACATCCCGCGCGCGTGCGCCTCGTTGACCAGGGCGGTGAACTCCCGTTCCGCGGTGGGCAGCGTTCCATCAGAGGCGAAGCGCGCTTCGAGATTGAGGAAATCCTGGGCGTTGTACCCGGGGTAGGCGTAGGCGAAGCCGTCGATCTCCGGGCGGGTGTTCTTCACCACGGGGGAGAGCCAGAGGGCTTTCACGCCGAGCGTTTGCAGATAAGGCAGTTGCTCGCGGACTCCGTTGAACGTGCCTCCCTGGCGAAAGCCATACTTGCAATTCCAGGGCTGGTTCGGCGCGACTTGCGGATTGTTGAAGCGGTCCAGCATGAGGAAGTAGATCCAGCAGTCACGCCAGTCGGCTGGAGACGGGAACGGATACGGAACGGGCGTGGGCGTCCCGTCCACGGGGACGCTGAGGGTCTGGTTGGTGTTGGCGGACTGCAGGTAGGCGTCCAGCACCTGCTGGACCTCAGCGGAGAAGGCTTCGGTGAGCATTGGCGTCCTCGCGGGGAAGATCTCGACACAAGAGCCCGGGTGGAGCGGAGCGTGCTTGAAGTGACGCGAGTCTAGCAGAGGAGTTTTCGGCGAAGTGGCCACCTTCGCCCATCAGCGACACGCTGGCGGTACGCCCTCCGTGGCTTGGGACTGCGCTTAGCGAGGAGGCGCGGCGGGCGGCTGCCTGCGGCGCTTGAACTCGCTCCAGACGAAGTGGCCGAGGTACCAGCCATCGAGGTATTTGTAGGGGAATTCGCCGGTGGTGTAGTGCCCGCAGGGTAGGACCTTCGCGATGTGAGGAATGTTGTAGTCGCGGAAGCCCTCCACGGCGGCGAGCGAGCCTTGGCGGGGAAAGGTGAGGTCGTAGGTGGCGTAGACGATCAGGTTGCTGCGGTCCGCCTGCCGGGTCGTGGCCGCGAAGGGCTCGACGTAGCTGGAGGGGCTGATGGCGCTGAAGAGCTCCCGCACGGTGGGCTGGTCGATACCGGCGTGTTCGAGCGCGGCGTGGATGTGGCGTGTGCTTTGGCCCTCCCAGACGACGTCGCCGAAGCTGGTGGAGGCGTGGTTGAAGGCGCAGACCTTCAGGCGGGGGTCCATCGCGGCGGCGAGGTAGGCGTAGCAGCTTCCCAGGCTGGTGCCAAGGATGCCTACCTGGGTGTAACCCTGCGTTTTGAGCCAGTCGATGCAGGAGCGGATGTCGGCAACGGCCTGTCGGGCGGCCTGGATCGTGCGGCCGATGTTGGAGCTGACGGCGTAGTCGGAGCGCTCCAGCTCGGCCGGGCGGCGGATGTCGTGGTACGGCTTGGAGAGGCGCAGGCTGGACACCCCCCAGCGCAGGAAGATCTCGCAAAGCGCGTTGTGGCTGAACGCGTCGGCGTTCCACTGTGGAAGCACGATCATCGCCTGATAGGGGCGCTGGCCGGCCTGAGGCGCGGCCTCGTACCAGCGCGCGTTCACCTGGTCGTTCTCCGGGTGCTGGGTGCGGACGGGGGAGGTGAAGCGGAGGAAGGGCGCGCGGCGAAGCTCGCCGGCCTCGGCGCGGCGCTTGTATTCCGCGGCCTGGGCGAGGGTCTCGGGACGGACGTTGGTGGGAAAAAGCTGAGGGTGGCGCTGTTCGAGGCGAAAGTCCGCCGGAGTGCTGTAGCCGAACATCTGTTCGGGGTGGGCGACCAGGCGGCGATTCAGGTCGGCCATGGCCTGGGCGGGGGCGATCTCGCCGCGGGCGACGCGGGCGGAGCAGCCGTTCAGCACACGCTGCTTGCCGTA